>NZ_CP123620.1:3972528-4278108 GCF_029873215.1 Nocardioides sp. BP30
TCGTCACCGTCGGTGACCAGCAGGTCTCGCTCAACTCGATCGGCGCCGTGGGTGACATCTCCGGCAGCGCCGGCACCAGCTCCGGGTCCGACACCGGCAGTACCAGCAACAGCACCGGCTCCACCTCCGGCACCACCGCCTGATCCCCTCCACCACCGAACAAAGGACAACGCGATGCTTCGTTCACTCTTCGCCGGCATCAGCGGCCTGCGCGTCAACCAGACCATGCTCGACGTGACCGGCAACAACATCGCCAACGCCAACACGGTCGGCTTCAAGAGCTCGCAGACCGTCTTCTCCGACACGCTGTCGCAGATGCTGACCGCCGCGTCCGCCCCGGCCAGCAACGGCAGCCTCGGTGGCACCAACGCCATCCAGATCGGCCTCGGCACCCAGCTCGCCGCGGTCAAGACCAACTTCACCCAGGGCGCCAACGAGACCACCGGCGTGCCCACCGACATGATGCTGAGCGGCGACGGCTTCTTCGTGGTCGGCGACGGATCGAACAAGTATCTCACCCGCGCCGGCGCGTTCTCCTTCGACCAGGACGGCAACCTGACCGCCCCCGACGGCAAGCTCGTGCAGGGCTACGCGGTCACCGGCTACGCGGCCGACGGCACGCCGACCTACGGCAAGAAGCCGGCCACGACCGACACCACCGGCACGGGCCTGGAGACGATCACCCAGCAGATGAACGACGCCGTCGTCGCGCCGGCGACCAAGAGCGCGCTGCAGAAGTACTTCGACACCAAGGGCGCCGCCGCGACGCCGGCGGTCGTCTACAGCACCACGCCCGGCACGCCGGCCGGCTCGGTGGCCTACCCGAGCCTGCAGTCCTACGAGATCGGCAGCGACGGCACCATCACCGGTACCTACTCCAGCGGCGACAAGCTGGCGATCGGCAAGATCGCCGTGGCCAACGTGCAGAACCCCCAGGGCCTGGAGAAGTCCGGCGACTCCGAGTACGTCGCCAGCGCCAACTCCGGCCTGATCGAGTACGCCGCCGCCGGCGAGGTCACCGACTACGGCCAGAACGCCAAGATCACCACCGGCGCGCTGGAGATGTCGAACGTCGACCTCTCCACCGAGTTCACCAACCTGATCCTGGCCCAGCGCGGCTTCGAGGCCAGCTCGAAGATCATCACGACCTCCGACCAGATCCTCGACGACCTCATCAACATGAAGCGCTGACCCAGCGCCCCGCACGTCGGCGGGCCGCACCCTCGCGGGGCGGCCCGCCGACGTCGTTCGCCCCCGACAAGTGCGCGCGCCGTACGGCGTGTCGCTCGCCGTTTCGTCCGGGGCATGGCATCAGGACTGTCTCAGGTCCCGGGCACCCACGCCGATCAGGCACTGTGACCGGCCACGGATGGCCGGCCGCAGACCGCGAAAAATCCCGCACAAGGACGGTGCGACCGAATGATCACGCTCACCCGCCTCTCGGGTTCGGTGTTCCTGCTCAACGCCGACCTGATCGAGCGCGTCGACAGCACCCCGGACACGATCATCACCCTCGTCGACGGCAAGAAGTACGTCGTCGCCGAGACCATGTCCGAGGTGCTCGACGCCGTCGTCGCCTTCCGCGGCGAGGTCGTCGCCCTGGGCTCGCTGCTCGACGCCGTCCACCCCTACCTGCACCGCAAGGTCACCGACGTGCCCGAGCAGGGCCAGCCGAAGCTGGCGACCGTGTCCGAGTTCGCCTCGCCCCATCCCCGCCGTACCGGAAACGAGGACTGATGGACGCCGCAACCCCGATCGGGATCGTCCTGGGCTTCATCGTCATCATCGTCGCCAACATCATGGAGGGCGGCCACCCGATGAGCCTGTTCCTCCTGCCGCCGATGTTGCTGGTGTTCGGCACCACGCTCCTGGTCACGGTCGCCGGCGGCACCATGGTCGACGCCAAGACCGCGGTGAAGTCCATCAAGCGCGCCTTCACCGGCAAGGTCCAGCCCGCCTCCGACCTGGTCCCCGCGATCGTCAGCCTCGCCGAGCGCGCCCGCCGCGAGGGCCTCCTGGCCCTCGAGGACGGCCTGCGCGAGATCGACGACCCGTTCCTGGTCAAGGGCGTCACGATGGCCATCGACGGCACCGACCCCGAGGAGCTGCGCGAGATCCTCGAGGCCGAGGTGCACGCGAAGAAGGGCGAGGACCGGCAGGCGGCCAAGTTCTTCGCCGACGCCGGCGGCTACGCCCCCACCATCGGCATCATCGGCACCGTGATGGGCCTGGTGCACGTGCTGGAGAACCTGTCCACGCCCGAGAAGCTCGGTCCGCTCATCGCCGGCGCGTTCGTGGCGACCCTGTGGGGCGTCCTGTCCGCGAACGTGATGTGGCTGCCGCTGAGCAACCGGCTGCGCCGCCTCGGTGCGCTGGAGGCGGCCCGGATGGAGCTCACGATCGAGGGCGTCTCCGCGATCCAGTCCGGCTCGAACCCGCGCCTGGTCGCCGAGAAGCTCCGCTCGCTCCTGCCCTCCGACCAGCAGACCGTCGAAGAGGCCGCCTGATGAGCGGCAAGGGTCGCCCGCAGCCGGTACGACGGCGTCCGAAGGGCGACGACGAGCACGAGGAGCACGAGGGCGGCTCGGAGCGCTGGCTGGTCACCTACGCCGACATGGTGACCCTGTTGATGGTGCTGTTCATCGTCATGTTCGCCATGTCCACCGTCGACTCGACCAAGTACGCCCAGCTCAAGGACGGTCTCGCGAACGGCTTCGGTCGCTCGGCCCAGATCCTCTCCGGCTCGAGCCCGCTGCTGGACGACCAGGGCCCGACCTCGAGCGGCTCGGAGGTGATGGACAACAGCCTGATCACCAACATGCCGGCGCAGGAGACCAAGGCGATCAAGGATCAGGTCGACAAGGCCCAGATGCAGGCCAAGCAGCGCGCGTACGCCGACGCCGAGGCCCAGGTGAAGTCGCTGCTCGGGCTGTGGAAGAAGATGCAGCAGGCCCTGGCCAAGAAGGGGCTCGCCGACGACGTACAGGCGACGGTGGACGAGCGCGGGCTGGTCGTCTCGCTGGTCTCGCGCCACGTCGTCTTCCGTGCCAACCTCGCCGACCTCACCCCGCGCGGTGACGAGATCATCGACACGGTCGCCCCCGTGCTCAGGGGCATCACCGAGCCGATCGACGTCGACGGTCACACCAACCAGGTGAAGGTCAAGCCGAAGTACTACCCCGACGACTGGGGCCTGTCCACCGCCCGTGCGCTCTCGGCACTGCGGCGCCTGGCCGACGTCGACAAGATCCCTGCCAAGCGGCTCCAGGCGTCCGGCTTCGGCCACACCAAGCCCCTCGAGGACCCCTCGATCAAGGGCTCCCAGCAGATCAACAAGCGGGTCGACATCGTCGTCCTCTCCCAGGCCCCGGCCGAGACCCGGGCGCTCTACCAGCAGGTCCAGCAGGACCTGCAGAAGACCCAGAACCAGACCGGAGTGCAGCCGTGACCGTCACCGCCATGCCCACCACCGAGGCCGAGGAGAAGAAGCCGCGCCGTCGCGGCCGCACCATCATCATCGCGCTGGTGGTCGTGCTCCTGCTCGCCGGCGGCGCCTACTTCTTCGTGCTCAAGCCGTCCGGCCCGACCAAGCCCGAGCCGGGCACCGTCGAGGCGCTCGACTCGATCCAGATCAACCTGGCCGGCGGCCACTACCTGCGCCTCGGTATCGCTCTGCAACTGCGCAAGGGCGCCGGCGAGGAGATCGACGGCAGCAAGGCCCTCGACGCGGCGATCAACCTGTTCAGCGGTCAGTCGATGACCAACCTCGACCAGGGCCAGCCGCGCAACAACCTCAAGACGAAGTTGAGCCAGAAGCTGACCGAGCTGTACGACGGCGACGTGATGGGCGTCTACTTCACGGAGTTCGTCACGCAGTGACCTGACGGCGTACGTCCGGCGAGCCTCCGCGAAGCGCCCACCCCTGGCCCGTTCTGACTAGCAGGTCAGGACCTTCGGCCAAGGCCGAACGTCTCAGGTGACCCGGCGCAGCGCCGATCCCGGGATCGTGACCATCGCTCCCCCTCCGCCGAGCCTGCGTCCGGGCCACGCCGGATCCCGCTCGCGCCGACGCGCCCGCAACACGGAGCCGGTGCCGTACGACTTCCGTCGGCCGATCCAGCTCTCGCGCGAGCACCAGCGCATCCTGATGCTGGGGTTCGACGGTTTCGCACGGCAGGCCACGACCGTCTTCACCTCGTCGCTGCGGACCGTGTGCCAGGTGACGCTGCAGACCATCGAGCAGCGCACCTACAACGAGTACGTGGAGTCGCTGGGCAGCCAGACCTACATGACGCTGTTCGCCGCCGACCCGATGCCGGGCCTCGGCGTCCTGGAGATGCCGATCCCGGCGATCATGTCGTGCGTCGACCACATGCTCGGCGGCCCCGGCAGCAACGACCAGCCCGACCGGCCCCTGACCGAGATCGAGGGCGGCGTGGTGAAGGGCTTCATCGACCGCCTCCTCGGCGAGATGCGCTACTCGATGGCCACCATCCTGCCGCTGGAGCCGGTCGCTGCGGCGGTGGAGTACAGCCCGCAGTTCGCCCAGGCGGCGAGCCCGGCGGACGTCATGGTGGTTGCCGACTTCGAGCTGCGGATCGCGGACCGCCCGCACCGGATGACGATCTGCCTGCCCTTCAGCGGCCTGCACCCGTACCTGAGCAACGCCTCGCACCCCGGGCCTGTCTCCGACCGTGAGCGCGCCGCCCGCGTCCAGGCCGCCGACCTGCTGCGGCAGCAGATGGACCACGTGCCGGTCGCTGTCGCGATCCGCTTCCGCACGACCCAGGTCGGCCCCATCGACCTGAGCCAGCTGCAGGTCGGCGACGTGCTGCGGCTCTCCCACCCCGCCTCCGCGCCGCTCGACGTCACCGTCGACGGCAGCACCTTCGCGCACGCCACACCCGGCGCTCGCGGCCAGCGGCTCGCCGCTCTGATCGTGGACACCCCCAAGGAGAACTCATGACCTCGTCGCTCGGCGACCTCACCCTGGACGACCTCGCCGCGGCCGCCGCCGAGGCTGCCGCCGAGGTGCTGCCCTCCGCGACCCCGCTGACGGCCGGCCCCGCCCAGCCGGGTTCGGTACACGTGACCGCCGCCTTCGCGGGCGCAGCTGTCGCCGAGCTCGACGGCCCGGTCCCCGGTCGCGTCGCGGTGCTGGTCGGCAAGGACCTGGTCGACGCGCTGGCCGAGTCGCCGCTGGGCGGTCTCGACCTGGCGGCAGCGGCTCAGCCCGCCCTGGAGGCCACCGCCAACGTGCTCGGCGGCTGGGCGCGTCCCGCCACCCAGGTCGACCTCTCCCTGGTCGTGGGCGACCTGGGCGGTGAGTTCACCACCGTGCCGCTGATCGGCGCCGGGATCGCCGCCGCCGTACTGGTCCCGGTGAGCACCCTCCAGCAGGCCCGCCCGAACCTCGAGCGCGCTCCGATCCAGACGCCCGCTCCGGCCGCTGCCCCCATCGGCGGTCCGGCCGGCGCCACGGCGGCGTCGGTCGCCGCGCCGGTCAGCTTCGACACCCCGCTCCAGGCACCCCCGGGAAGCGGTGCGCCGACCGGCACCCGCACGGTCCCGCAGCAGCGTCAGCCCCTCCCGCCCCAGGGCGGCGTGGTCAACCCCGGCGCGCTGGGCACCGCCGCGCGCGGCATCGAGATGCTGCACGGCGTCGACATGGAGGTGACGGTCGAGCTCGGTCGCACCCGGATGACCGTGCGCGACCTGCTCGCCCTCTCCCCCGGCGCCGTCCTGGAGCTTGACCGGGCCGCCGGCAGCCCCGCGGACCTGCTGGTCAACGGTCGCCTGATCGCTCGCGGTGAGGTCGTCGTGGTGGACGAGGACTTCGGCCTGCGCGTCACCGAGATCCTCGACGACGCCGCGATCGCCTGAGGCAGCGAGAGATCCTCACGTGACTGAACTGCTCATCCGACTGGTCTTCTCCCTGGCCATCGTCGTCGGCCTGCTGCTGCTGCTCGCGCGGTTCGCCGGACGACGGTTCCAGGGCAAGGCCGGCGCGGCCATCCAGGTCGTGCATCGTCAGCCGCTCTCCCGTGGATCGGGCGTGGCGGTCGTGACGATCGCCGATCGGGTGCTGGTGCTCGGGACCACCGAGCACCAGGTCACCCTGCTCACCGAGCTCGAGCCCGAAGAGCTCGAGCCGCACGGCTTCACGCAGCACCTCGAGCACGCCACGGCCGCGGAGGAACCGCGCGTCCGTGCCGTGCCGACCCACCGCGCCGCCTCGCAGCAGACCAAGGATGGTCCGCTGGCCGGCTCGGTGTTGTCCCCGGAGACCTGGCGCCAAGCGCTCAGGGTCGCCCGCGGGACCTCGCGCGACGCCTCATGAGCGCCCGCACGCTTCTGCGGCGTACGGCGACCCTGGTCACCCTGACCACGATCGTCGTGCTGACCACCGTCACCGGAGCGCTCGCGGCCCCCACCGGCCCGACCGGACCGGGCGGCCCCTCCAACAGCACCGTGAACGTCGACCTCAGCGGCCTGGCCAACAAGCCGTCCACGTCGCTGGTCACCATCCTGGCGCTGACGCTGCTGAGCGTCGCCCCGGCGATCCTGCTGACCTGCACGAGCTTCACCAAGATCCTCGTCGTCCTCGGCCTGACCCGCAACGCGATGGGCCTGCAGACCACCCCGCCGAACCAGGTCCTCGCCGGGCTCGCCCTCTTCCTGAGCCTGTTCATCATGGCGCCGGTCGTCTCGCAGGTGAACGACGCGGGAGTGCAGCCCTACCTGCACGGCCACAAGACGGCTGCGCAGGCGTGGGACGCCGGCATCAAGCCGCTGCGCACGTTCATGCTGAAGAACACCGACGACCACGAGCTCGAGCTGCTCACCAGCGTCGCCAACCGCGACCTGCCGAAGAACCGCGACGACGTCTCACTGGCGACCCTCGTCCCGGCCTTCGTGCTCTCGGAGCTGAAGGATGCCTTCATCATCGGGTTCATCATCTTCATCCCGTTCCTGATCATCGACGTGGTGGTCAGCGGGGCGTTGATGGCGTTGGGCATGATGATGATGCCACCGGTGATGGTGTCCCTCCCGTTCAAGTTGTTGCTGTTCGTGCTCGTGGACGGCTGGGCGCTGATCATCAGATCGTTGGTGAGCAGCTATGCGCATTGACGCCCTCCCACTGATCACCGACACCCAGGTCATGCACCTCGCGCTCCAGGTGATGCTGGTGTGCCTCAAGCTGTCGGCGCCGATCCTGCTCACCTCGCTGGCGATCGGCTTCGTGATCTCGCTGTTCCAGTCGATGACACAGATCCAGGAGGTCACGCTCGCCTTCGTGCCGAAGGTGGTCGGAGTCGGGATCGTGCTCCTGATCAGTGGCAACTGGATGCTGCACACCCTGATCAGCTTCACCCAGCACCTGTTCGAGCAGGTCCCCTCGCTCCTCAACTGAGCCGACGATGACCATCTCGATCGACGGCACCGCGCTGACGGCGTACCTGTTGGCCTCGGTGCGCATCATCGCCTGGCTCTCCTTCGCCCCGCCGTTCAACAACCGCTCCATCCCGCCCATGGCCAAGGGCGTGCTGGGGATGGGTCTCGCGTTCGCGATCTCGCCGACGCTGGCGGCATCTGCGCTGCCCCGTACGACGCCGGAGCTGCTGCTGGTCACCGGCACGCAGGTGCTGATCGGGGCGGCGATGGGGTTCGCCTGCCAGCTGCTGTTCTCGGCGCTCCAGGCAGCAGGGTCGCTGATCGACCTCTTCGGCAGCTTCCAGATCGCCGCGGCGTACGACCCGTTGTCGATGAACAACAACAGCGTCTTCGGCCGCTTCCACGAGATGCTCGCGGTGATGCTGCTGTTCGCCTCCGGCGGTGACCTCCTGATCGTCGGCGGCCTGCTCAACACCTTCCACTACCTGCCGCTCATGTCGGCGCCGGACGTCTCGACCTGGGCGAACGTCCTGACCACCGCGTTCGGGATGTTCTTCTCGATCGCCATCCAGATCGCGCTGCCGATGGTCGCGGTGCTGTTCATCGCCGACCTGGCGCTGGCGCTGCTGACGAAGGTGGCCCCGGGGCTGAACGCGATGAACGTGATGCTCCCCGCGAAGATCGGGCTGACCCTGTTGTTGGTCGGGCTGTCCTTCCCGGTGCTGCCCGAGGCGCTCGACCGGCTGACGACGTTGATCAACCAGGCGATGAGCACGATGGCCGGCGGTTCCTGATGGCCGGGGAGAAGACCGAGAAGCCGACAGCCAAACGCCGCCGCGAGACGCGCAAGAAGGGGCAGGTCGCTCGCACGCCCGAGTTCGGCCAGTGGCTCACCATCCTGGTGGTCTCGGCGCTCGTCGGGCCACTGCTCACGCGGGAGCTGCGCACCTGGCAGGACATCTTCGAGGCCTCGCTGCGCTCGATCTCCGATCCCGAGCCGGCCAAGGCGCTGGATCTGATGGGCTCGGCGATGCGGCACGCGTTCATGGCGATCATCACCCTGGGCAGCATCGTGCTGGTCATCGGGGTGGTCACCGCCGTCGCGCAGGGCGGGATGGTGTTCGCCCCCAAGGCGGCCAAGCCCAGCCTGAAGAAGCTCGACCCGATCAGCGGCTTCAAGCGACTCTTCGGGCCGCAGACGCTGTGGCAGGGCGCCAAGATCCTGCTCAAGAGCGCCGTGGTGGCCTTGATCGGCTATCTGGCGATCCGTTCGATCATGCCGCTCATCGGCGGCCTGATGCCGATGAGCACCGTGATCGGGACCGTGCAGGGCAAGGCGATCAACCTGCTGCGCACAGTCGCCGTGGTCGGCCTCGTCCTCGCCGCCGCGGACTACATGATGGCCAAGCGCCGCATGGACAAGCAGATGAAGATGACCAAGGACGAGGTCAAGGACGAGCACAAGCAGGCCGAGGGCGACCCGAAGGTCAAGGGCGCGATCCGCTCGCGCCAGCTGGCCATGGCCCGCTCCCGGATGATCAACAGCGTCGCTGACGCCGACGTCCTGCTGGTGAACCCGACCCACGTGGCCGTCGCCCTCAAGTACGACCCGGAGCAGGGTGCCCCCCGCGTCATCGCCCGCGGTGCCGGCGCGATCGCCGCCCGGATCCGCGCCAAGGCGGCGGAGTCGCAGGTGCCGCTGGTGCAGGACGTCCCGCTCGCTCGTGCCCTCTACCGCTCCTGCGAGGTGGGGCAGGAGATCCCGCGCGAGCTGTTCGCCGCCGTCGCACAGGTCCTCGCCTTCGTGATCTCGCGGCGGGGCCACGGGCACCAGGGTGGCGAGCACACCACCCCGCGCACCGTCCTCGAAGCGCTGCCCGAGGTGCCGACAGCGAGCAGGCGTCGCCGCGCCGAACGCGCGGCGCGTCCGGCGCGCGCCGCCAACGTGCCGCTCAGCGCGGCGGAGCAGCTGCTCGACGAGGAGTAGCCGTCTCACCGGCGCAGGACGGTCCCGGTTCGGTGTTGGAAGCGGTATCGGCCGTCGGGTAGTCGGGTGGTTTGGTAGGTGGGGTCGTGGGCGCGTCTGTGGTGGTGGCCGCAGAGGAGGGAGCCGTGATTCAGGTCGGTGTGGCCGCCGGTTGACCAGGGTTGGTCGTGGTGGGCGTCGCACCACGCGGCGGGAACGGTGCAGCCCTCGGTGCGGCAGTGCTTGTCCCGTAGCGCAAGTGCCTTGCGCTGGGTTGGGGTGAAGAGTCGTCGGGTGCGGCCCAGATCGAGGGGTTCGGAGTTGCCGCCGAGGACGGCGGGGATGATCCCGGCGGTGCACGCGAGTCGGCGGGTCTCCCCGGTGCTGATGGGGGTGCCGTCGTCGAGCCACCCAACACCGAGACCGGCCCGTAGCTGGTCCAGGGTCATGGTCACCACCACCGTGGTCGCATCACCCCCGTGGGCGGGGAGTCGGGTGGGGTCGGTGTTCTCCAGGAGTTGGGCGAACGCATGGGCGAGGAGCCGGCTCCTGGGCTGGACCCTGCCGTCGGCCTCCAGGGCGGCGATGCGGGGTTGGGTGTAGGCCTGCAGGTAGGTCCGCAACCGATGACCCACGACCTCGGGCACGATGCCGTGGATGCGGGTCGTCCCGTCACCGAGGTCGGTGATCGACAGCGTCGCTCTCGCGTGGGCCTGTTCCTCGAGCCGCTGGATCGCTGCGGCTTCGGCGGCTTCCGCAATGTCGGGGGCGATGACCTCCAACAGATGGCTGGCGACGCGGCGCAGGTCCTTGGGGCGGTGCTCGTTCGCGAGGTCGCACAGGGTGACCTCCGCCCGCGCCAGCACCTCGGCGGGTAGGTCGTCGGGGAGGTCGTCCAAGCCACGGAGGATCACGCGGGCGTGCTCGAGACTGAACCGACCCTGCGCGAGCCTCGCCCGGACCACCGGCCGGGCCTCTAATTCCCGGGCCAACCGAAGGGTGGTGTGCGCGGCGGGACTCTCGACCCGGTGTTGCGCGGTCAGCCAGGCCGCGACATCGCGGGCACCGAGCTCGGCGGCGACATCGTCGGCGGAGGCGACCACCCGCAGGTACAGTTCCTCGAGCCGCGTCCGGGACCGCATCAGCGCGGCGAGCACGTCCTTCTTGTCATTCGTTCCCAGGAAGACCGGGTTCGCGTCCGTGGCCTGGTCGAGGGCAGCAGTGATCGTGGCGAGTGCCGTCTGGATCTGATGCATGAGGACCACCACCGAGAGAGATCAGTTCGAACGCATGTTCGAAGCCTAGGGGGTCGGATGTGTGTGGTCAACCCTCTTCTCACAACCGGACCAGCGTGAGATCTCGTCGTACTGGATCACAGCCATGGTGGCCCGACGCAACCGTAGGGAAGGCTCCCGACCCAGCCAAGACACCGGGCCACGCTGGGACTGGCCCACGCCTTTCGTTTTTCCTTGCACCGACCCCGAACACCAAGTCGCGCTGGAGGCCCGACTCAACCCGGACGCAGGCCCGACTCAACCCGGACGCAGGCCCGACTCAACCCGGACGCAGGCCCGACTCAACGAGAACCCTCACCCACGCGCCACCACGGCCGATAGGCCCACCGGTACCAGGACGGTGCCACCCCTGTGGTGCCACGGACGGCACGAGCCAGATCGCCTCGAGAGGCACCTGATTGTGAAGTCCTACGCCAAGCTCGGCGTGCCCATCGGCATCGTGCTGATCGTGGTCATGCTGGTCGTGCCGCTTCCGGCCGCGGCGCTGGACCTGCTGATCGCCGCCAACATCACCGGTGCGCTGCTCGTGCTGCTCACCACGATGTTCATCACCCGCGCGCTCGACTTCGCATCCTTCCCCTCGGTCATCTTGGTGATGACCCTGTTCCGGCTCGCGCTCAACGTCTCCGCCACCCGGCTCGTGCTGCTGCACGGGTACGCCGGGAAGGTCATCGACACGTTCGGCCACTTCGTCGTCGGTGGCTCGCTCATCGTCGGCCTCATCGTCTTCGCGATCCTGCTGATCATCCAGTTCGTGGTGATCACCAAGGGCGCGGGCCGCGTCGCCGAGGTCGGTGCCCGCTTCACCCTCGACGCCATGCCCGGCAAGCAGATGTCGATCGACGCCGACCTGAACTCCGGCCTGATCGACGATGAGGAGGCCAAGCAGCGCCGCGCCGAGGTGCACGCCGAGGCCGACTTCCACGGCGCCATGGACGGTGCGTCCAAGTTCGTCCAGGGTGACGCGGTCGCCGCCATCATCATCACGCTGGTCAACCTGCTGGGCGGGTTCGCGATCGGCATGGTGCAGAACCACCTCAGCTTCAGCGAGGCGATCAACACCTACTCGCTGCTCTCTATCGGTGACGGCCTGGTCTCGCAGATCCCGGCCCTGCTGCTCTCGGTGGCCACCGGTCTGATCGTCACCCGCGCCGCGGGCAACGAGGACATGGGCTCGGACATCCTGCGCCAGCTCGGCGCACGCCGTACGCCGCTGCGCGTCGCGGGCTTCGCCGCCCTCGCCATCTGCATCATTCCCGGGCTGCCCAAGATCCCGTTCATCATCGCCGGTGGGGCCCTGCTGCTGGCCTCCACCCGGGTGCAGGAGGCGCCGGCGGCCGCCGCGCTCGACCCGCTGCTGGACGCGCCGCCGCCGAAGAACCCGGACGCCCCCGAGCAGCTCGCCGCGGACATCCTGGTCGACCCGCTCGGCCTCGAGCTCTCCGCCGACCTCATCGATCTCGTCGACCCCGCCGCCGGCGGCGACCTGCTCGACCGGGTCAAGGCGCTGCGCCGCAAGATCGCCACCGACCTGGGCATCGTCATCCCGCCGGTGCGCACCCGCGACAACCTCGACCTGCCGCTGCGCTTCTACGCGATCACGCTGTTCGGCGTCGAGGTGGCCCGCGGCGAGGCGCCGCGGGGCTGCGTCCTCGCGATCGGCGACTTCCTCGGCTCGCTGCCGGGTCAGGCCACCCGCGAGCCGGTCTTCGGCCTGGATGCGAAGTGGATCCCGGCCGAACTGCGCCACCAGGCCGAGATGGGCGGGGCGACGGTCGTCGACCGGGCCTCGGTCGTCACCACCCACCTCTCCGAGGTGGTCACCGCCCACGCCGGTCGCCTGCTCGGCCGCGAGGACGTCCGCCTGCTCACCGACGTGGTCAAGCGCACGCATCCGGTCGTGATCGAGGAGCTCACACCCGCCCAGCTCTCGCTCGGCGAGATCCAGCGGGTGCTGCGGGCACTCCTCGAGGAGAACGTCTCGGTCCGCGACCTGGTGCGCATCTTCGAGGCGCTCTCGCTGCGCGCACCGGTCTCGAAGGATCTCGACGGGCTAGTCGAGGCTGCGCGCGCCGCGCTCGGCCCGGCGATCGTCGCGCCGTACCTCACCGACGGCGCGGTCTCCGCGATCAGTCTCGAGCCGATGCTCGAGCAGGGAATGCTCGAGGCGCTGCGGGCGACCGAGCAGGGAGCGGTGCTCGCGCTCGATCCCGATACCGCCCAGAACGTCCTGACCCGCGCAGCCCAGCTCGTCCAGGTCGGGGAGGACAACAACGTCCGGGCGGTGCTGGTCTGCGCGCCGCAGCTGCGCGCCGCCGTACGCCGTCTCATGGCTCCGGCGCTGCCGCGCCTCCCGATCCTGTCCTACACCGAGATCAGCGGCGCCTCGAGCGTCCACTCGATCGGCGTCGTCGCCGGTAGCCGCGTCGACGGCGGAGCCAATCTCTCGGTGGTGGGTGCGTGACGACGATGCCACTGCCGAGCGTCAACCATGCCGCGCCGTCGACGGCGGGCCTCACCCCCGAGGTCGTCACCGTCAGCGCGCTGCTCAGCATGCCGGCCGTCTGGACGGCTCTCGTCGAGCGCGCCCTTCCGGCCGGCGTGCTCCTGGAGCGCTTCCTGATCGTGCTGCTGACCTGCGCTCTGCTCGCCGAGCTCGTCCGACGGCTGGGCGAGGGCGGGGCGCTCGGCGCCGTGCCGACGCTCGCCGACGGCGCCAGTGCCGCCGCCCCGGCCTCCAGCCGGGCGACCACCATGCGCGCTGCCGGGTACGGCACGAGCACCGCCGACGACGACTTCGGCAACGGCTTCGCGGAGTACGACGCACCCAGTGCTGCGGAGTCACCGCTGGCGCTCGACGCGCCCTTCGGCGGCGACCCGGAGACACCCGGCGGGTTCGACTCCGGGCTGAACACCGGGCTGAATGCCGGGCTCGACGCCGGGCTCGCGGACTTCGGCAGTCTCGACGACCTCGGCGACCTGGCCCCGCTGGACCTCGACGCCGATCCGTTCGCCGACCCGGTCTGAGCTTCGCAGGGCCGGACCCGGCAACGGCCGGGTCACTGTCCGGTCGGGACGATCCAGTCCAGGCGGGTGCCGCAGATCCGCAGCAACCCGCCCAGCCGCTCCGCGCGGGTGCGCAGGTTGGCCAGCCCACTGCCGAGCACGCCGCTCTCCCCCGGCGGGATGCCGACGCCGTTGTCGCGGACGCGCAGCATCGTCCACGCCGGCGAGACGTGCAGCTCCACGTCTGCGGCGCTCGCTCCGGCGTGCTTGACGATGTTCGACAGCGCCTCGCGCAGTGTCGCCAGGACGTGGTCGCCGAGGTCCCCCTCCAGCAGCGCTTCGACGGGGCCGCTGTGCTGCAGCTGCGGCCGGAAGCCCAGACCGGCGGCGTACTCCTCCACCAGCGCCTCCACCTGACCCAGCATGGTGGCGCGTCGCGGGCGACGCAGACCGTAGATGGTGACCCGCAGGTCCTTCATGGTGGTGTCGAGGTCACGGATCGCCGCGGTGACGCCGGCGCCCGCCTCCTCGCCGAGCGTACGGCGCAGCGCCTGCAGCTGCAGCCCGGTCGCGAACAGCTGCTGGATCACGGTGTCGTGCAGGTCGCGCGCGATCCGATCGCGCTCGGCGCTGACAGCAGCCTCAGCGGCCCCGGCGTGCTGGTACTCCAGGGCGTTGCCGATCGCCTGACCCGCGGCGGCCACCAGCCGGCCGAGCATCAGCTCGTCGCAGGAGTCGAAGTCGCTGCCGTCGGCGCGTGCGGCCAGGTGCAGGCGCGCGTACGGCACGCGCCCGACCAGCACGGTGGTGATCAGACCGGCGCGTCCGGCGCTCAGCGGCTCGGCGGAAGCGCTCTCGCCGTACAGGATCGCGCGCTCGCCCGAGATCGCCGCCATGCCGTGCGGCGCGCCGGTCAGGACGCAGGCGGCCTCGAGCGTCCTGCGCAGCACGCCGTCGAGCTCCAGGTCGGCGGAGACAGCCAGGAGCGCCTCGATCAGGAGCTCGACCGGCGCGGAGAACCTCGCCGAGGGGTCGGCAGCATCACCCGGCGAGCCGGGCTGCGGCGCGCGGTGGCGCCCTTCCGCTGCGGTGACCACGAGGGACCATGGTAGTGACCGTCCCGGGTCTCCACACCCGCTTCGCCCGGGCTGGGGGTCGGCGATTCCGTGGTCCGATCGGGCCGGTCCTCCGACGGCCCTCGGCCCCGTTCCTGGCCGCGGCGACCTACGCTGGAGACATGTGCCGCAACATCCGACCCCTGCACAACTTCGAGCCGCCCGCCTCCTCCGACGAGGTGAGCGCCGCCGCCCTGCAGTACGTCCGCAAGGTGAGCGGCACGGTGCGGCCCTCGCAGGCCAACCAGGAGGCGTTCGACCGGGCCGTGGCGACGATCGCGCACGCCACCCAGCACCTTCTCGACGACCTCGTCACGCACGCACCCAAGCGCGACCGCGAGGTCGAGGCTGCCAAGGCGAAGGCGCGCGCCGCCACCCGGTACGCACGGTGACGCACCCCGAGCCGACCCGGGAGACCGACAGCGGGCAGGCGCTGGCCCTGCTGGCCGGCCGCCCGCTGGTGGCCCTGACGGGTGCCGGTCTCTCCACCGACTCCGGCATCCCCGACTACCGCGGCCCGAACGCGCCGGCGCGGATGCCGATGACGTACGGCGAGTTCGTCTCCGGCCCGACCGCGCAGCAGCGGTACTGGGCACGCTCGGCCCTCGGCTGGTCCCGGATGAAGGTCGCCGAGCCCAACGCGGGCCATCGTGCCCTGGCGGCGATCGATCCCGAGCTGCTCATCACCCAGAACGTCGACGGTCTGCACGAGGCCGCCGGCAGTCGCAACGTGGTGGCGCTGCACGGCCGCATCTCCCAGGTCGTCTGCCTCTCCTGCGGCACGATCAGCCAGCGCGCCGACCTGCAGCGCCGGCTGGAGGAGCTCAATCCGGGCTGGGCCGAGCGGCACGCCGAGGTGACCGTGCGGCCGGACGGCGACGTCGACCTGGAGGACACCGACGGCTTCGTGGTGCCGGCCTGCGAGGTGTGTGGCGGCGTCCTGAAGCCGGATGTCGTCTTCTTCGGTGAGAACGTCCCCCGCCAGCGGGTCGAGCGGTGCATGGCAGCGGTGGACGCGCTCGCCGAGCAGGACGGTGCGCTGCTGGTGGCCGGCAGCAGCCTGACGGTCATGAGCGGGCTGCGGTTCGTGCGGCGCGCGGCCAAGGCGGGTACACCGGTCGTGATCGTCAACCGTGGCGTCACCCGCGGCGACCCGCTGGCGACGTACCGGGTCGACACCGGCACCAGCGAGTTCCTCACCGCTCTGGCGAGGCGCCGGGCTCAGACCGACGAGGAGACGGGCTCTCAGGTCCTGTCGATGTGACGCAACATGCCGCGCAGCTCGCCCAGCAGGTCGACGACCTCGTGCAGGCCGGCGTTCTCAGGCTCCAGGTCGACGTCGGTCATCCGCTGGGCGGCGAGGTCGAGCGGTAGTCGCGACCCGATCTTGAGGTGGTACTGCGGGTCGGCGCCGTCACCGCCCACCGCGATCACGGTCGCGCCGTGGAACTCGCCGTCCTGGTCGGTGACGACCAGCTCGTCCCCGACGTCGAGGGGCTGGGAGAGGCCGGTGCGCGTGTGCGGAAGCACGACGCGACCCGGACTCACCAGGTCCGCCATGGTGAGGCGGACGTGCACCAGCTCCAACGGATGCCCCTCTATCTACCTGCTGTCCACCGCGAGGCCGGTGGCGATGTATGTAGCCCTCGCTACATCCTCTTGACGAAGATGTGATCGGCAGCCTCGGGCACGATCTCTGCACTCTCGCCACCCGAACCCACGAGAATGCCCTCCGACGTGGCGACGACGGTGACGGTGTGGTCGGGGATGGCGCCGACGCGACGCAGTGCCGACATCAGGGTCTCGTCCTTCTGCATCTCCTCGGAGATGCGCCGGACGAGCACGGTGCCCTTCTCGTCGGCCGCGACCTTGGAGAGAGGCTCGACGTCGGACATGAACTCCTCGCCGATCGCGACGGAGCCGAGCTCGTCCAGCCCCGGGATCGGATTCCCGTACGGCGAGGAGGTCGGGCTGCCGAGCAGCTCCAGGAGGCGCTTCTCGACGTTCTCGGACATCACGTGCTCCCAGCGACACGCCTCCTCGTGCACGAGCTCCCAGTCCAGACCGATCACGTCGGTCAGCAGGCGCTCGGCGAGCCGGTGCTTGCGCATCACCCGGATCGCGAGCCGGTTGCCCTCGGAGGTCAGCTGCAGGTGGCGGTCACCCTCGACGGTCAGCAGGCCGTCGCGCTCCATCCGGGCGACCGTCTGCGAGACGGTGGGGCCGGACTGGTGCAGTCGCTCGGCGATCCGGGCACGCAGGGGCACGATGCCCTCCTCCACCAACTCGTAGATGGTGCGCAGGTACATCTCCGTGGTGTCGATCAGATCGCTCACAGCACCATCCTACGGTGATTCACCGACAGCTTCGTCCGGCCGGCGACCCGCGGTCGACCGGCCGGACGAGCTGCTCCCACGAACCTCAGGTGAGATCGCCGTTGAACCGCCCGAGCTGGTCGGCGAAGCTCCGCAGCTCCTCGGCCGACCATCCCTCCAGCCGGCGCTGCCAGTTGAGCTGCTGCTGGACGTGGGCCCTGTCGAGCACCTCCCGCGCCCGGGCACTCGCCGAGACGAGCTGGGCCCGGCCGTCGTCGGGATCGGCGGTCCGCTCCGCCAGGCCCAGGTCGAGGAGATGCTGGATCTGGCGACTGATAGCGCCCTTGTCGATGTCGAACTGACAGGCCAGGGCGCTGCCGCGGGTCGGTCCGTTCTCGATCAGGAAGACGAGGATGTGGTAGGAGGACGGCTGCAGCTGCGGGTGCACCTCGGCAGCCCGCTCGGCGATCATCGTCTTGAACCGACGACCCAGCACCCGCATCTGCGCCGCGATCTCCTCAAACGCGTCGGCGCGCTCGGTCACTTGGCACCCTCCAGGGCGCCACCGACCTGCAGCTCCGCGGCCAGGTCCAGGGCGACCTCCGGCTCCTCGATCTTGTCGAGCGTGGTGCGCAGCCGGGTCTCACGGATGAACAGCACCGCGATCAGGGCCACCACCGTGCACGGCACCGCGAACAGGAAGATGTGACCGGTGGCGCCGCCGAAGGCGACCTCGTAGAGGTTGCGCAGCGGGGCCGGCAGGCTGGAGAGCGCCGGCACGTCGCCGCCACCGAGCGCCTTGGCCTGCTGCAGGGTGACCTGGCCGGTCCGGACCAGCGGGGCGATGCCGTCGGCGACCTGGGCCGCGACCCGGTGGGAGAGCACCGCGCCGAAGGCGCTGACGCCGATCGCGCCGCCGAGGGTCCGGAAGAACGCCACCACGGAGCTGGCCGCGCCGATGTTGGCCTGGTCGACGTTGTTCTGCACCGAGAGCACCAGGTTCTGCTGGGTCGCGCCGAGACCGCCGCCGAGGATGAACATGAAGAGCCCGATCAGCCACAGCGGCGTGCTGTGGTCCATGGTCGCCAGGAGCGCCGTACCGACGACGACAGCGAGCATGCCCCAGGACAGCCAGACCTTCCAGCGACCGGTCGAGCTGATCATCCGGCCCGAGATGATGCTGGTGCCCATCAGGCCGGCGACCATCGACAGCGACATCAGGCCGGCGTTGGTCGGGCTCATGCCGCGCGAGTCCTGGAAGTACTCGGAGAGGAAGGTGGTCGCTGTCAGCAGGGCCACGCCCACGAAGATGGCGGCGATGGTCGCCAGCGCGATCGTGCGGTCCTTGAACAGCTGCAGCGGGATGATCGGCTGGGCGGCGACCTTGCCCTCGACCAGTGCGGCCAGGGCGAGGACGATCAGACCGCCGGCGACCATGTAGACGGTGGTGGCCGAGGCCCAGGCGAACTGCTGGCCACCGAGCGAGACCCAGATGAGCAGGATGCTGACGCCGCCCATGAGCAGGGTCGCGCCGAGGAAGTCGATCTTGACCTCCTGCTTGACCGTCGGCAGGTGCAGCTTCGCCTGCAGCACGATCAGCGAGAGGATCGCGAACGGCAGGCTGACGTAGAAACAGCCGCGCCAGCCGAGCGTGCTGTCCACGATGACGCCGCCGACGAGCGGGCCGAGCAGGGTGGCCAGGCCGTAGGTCGCGCCGATGTAACCGGAGTAGCGCCCACGCTCACGCGGGGAGACCATCGAGCCGATGATGATCTGGATCAGGGCCATGACGCCGCCGACACCGAGACCGGTGATGACGCGCGCTCCGATCAGCCAGGTCATCGACTGCGCCAGGCCCGCGAGAGCGGAGCCGGACACGTAGACGACCAGCGAGATCTGCATCAGCAGCTTCTTGCTGAACTGGTCGGCGAGCTTGCCCCAGATCGGGGTCGTCGCCGTCATCGCCAGCATGGTGGCGACGAGTACCCAGGTGTAGCCGGTCTGGGTGCCGTGCAGGTCGGAGACGATGGTCGGCAGCGCGTTGGTCACGACGGTGCTCGACAGGATCGCGACGAACATCGCGATGAGGAGACCCGAGAGTGCCTCGAGGATCTCCTTGTGGGTCATGGGTGCCTGGGCCGGAGCCTGGGCGAGGGTTGCGTCCTGGGACATGCTTCTCGGATCTCGAATCTTTCGTGCGGACGGTGTCTGGTTACGTACCTAGAAGGTTGTTAAGATCAACTATATTCCAAGATGGTTGACCACGACAACTTTGTAGGTGTGTGCACTGCACCACACGTCGAGAAATGAGCGATCCGCAGGCGTGGCCCTTGAAGGACCGCCCCGGGGACGTGGCCGGGCGCCTGCGGATCGGGTGACTGTGGGGTATTCGCCGAACAGTCGACGTCACAAGATGACGGACTGCCTAGCGGACAGCCACCTCACGCGTCCAAGAAGAATTCATTCTTCGGATCACCTCCTTTCCCGTGTACGACGACCGTACGTCGCGACGGCGCCCCGGCCAAGCGATTTTTCGCGGGCGGCCGGGACGCGCCGTCAGGCCACGACCTCCTCGCCGACCGCACCGGCGAACTGCGACCGGTAGAGCCGGGCGTAGGCGCCACCCGCGGCCAGCAGCGACTCGTGATCGCCCTGCTCCACGATCGAACCGTCCTCCATCACCAGGATGAGGTCGGCATCGCGAATGGTGCTCAGCCGGTGGGCGATCACGAAGCTCGTCCGATCGGTGCGCAGCGCGGCCATCGCCTGCTGCAGCAGCAGTTCGGTGCGGGTGTCGACACTGGAGGTGGCCTCGTCCAGGATCAGCAGGTCGGGCTGGGCGAGGAAGGCGCGCGCGATGGTGAGCAGCTGGCGCTCGCCGGCGGACAGCTTGCCGCCGTCGCCCTCGATCATCGTGTCGTAGCCGTCGGGCAGCGAGTGCACGAACCGATCCACGAACGTCGCCCGTGCGGCGGCGAGCATCTCCTCCTCGGTCGCGTCGGGCCGGCCGTAGACGATGTTGTCGCGGATGGTGCCCTCGAAGAGCCACGTGTCCTGCAGCACCATCCCGATCCTGCTGCGCAGGGCGGCGCGCGGCATCGCGGTGATGTCGACGCCGTCCAGCGTGATCCGGCCCCCGCGCAGCTCGTAGAACCGCATGATCAGGTTGACCAGGGTGGTCTTGCCGGCACCGGTCGGGCCGACGATGGCCACCGTCTGCCCCGGGCTGGCCACCAGGGAGAGATCCTCGATCAGCGGCTTGTCCTCGTCGTAGCGGAAGCCGACGTGCTCGAAGCGGACCTCACCGTCCCCGGTGGCGCCCCGAACCGAGGGCTCCCCCACGCCGGACGCGACCTGGATCGCGGACCATGCCGAACCCTCGCCCGGACTACCGGCCACGTCCGGCAGCTGCTCCTCGGCGTCGAGCAGCTCGAAGACCCGCTCGGCGGACGCCACTCCGGACTGCAGCAGATTGGTCATCGAGGCGACGGTGGTCAGCGGCTGGGTGAACTGCCGGGAGTACTGGATGAACGCCTGCAGGTCGCCGACCGTGATGTGACCGCTGGAGACCCGCAGGCCGCCGACGACGGCGACCACGACGAACTGCAGGTTCCCCACGAACATCATCAGCGGCATGATCAGCCCGCTGACGAACTGCGCCTTGAACGACGCCTCGTAGAGCCCCTCGTTCTGCTCCCGGAAGGTCTCCTCCACCTCCTCCTGCCGACCGAAGACGGTGACCAGGTCGTGCCCGGAGAAGGTCTCCTCGATGTGGGCGTTGAGCGCGCCCGTCCGCCGCCACTGGGCGATGAACTGGCCCTGCGAGCGCTTCATGACGTTGCCGGTCACCAGCATCGCGATCGGCACGCACACCAGGGCCACCAGGGCGAGCAGCGGGCTGATCCAGAACATCTGGACCAGCACGAAGACGACCGTCAACAGCGAGGTGAGCAGCTGCGACATCGTCTGCTGCAGGGTCTGGCTGACGTTGTCGATGTCGTTGGTGACCCGGCTTAGGAGCTCGCCGCGCGGCTGCCGGTCGAAGTACTCCAGCGGCAGCCGGTTGACCTTGTCCTCGACGTCGGCGCGCAGCTGCCAGACGGTGCGCTGCACCACGCCGTTGAGCAGCCATCCCTGGGAGGCCGACAGCAGGCTGCCGAGGACGTAGACGGCGAAGACCAGCTCGAGCTTGTGCGCCAGCGCGGTGAAGTCGATGCCGGGGCCGCCGGCACGCATGCTGACCCAGCCGGCGACGATCACATTCGTGGCGTGGCCGAGCAGCCGCGGACCCAGCGACATCAGGAAGACCGAGACGATCGCCAGCGCGAGCACACCGAGGACGGCGTTGCGCTGCGGGGTGAGGCGGCGGACGAGGCGGCGCGACGACGAGGTGAAGTCGTGCGCCTTCTGGCCGACCATGCCCCCGCCCATCGGGCCCGGTCCGTGCTGCCGCACCACCCGCTCGGTGACCTGCAGCTGCCCCTTGGGCGTGCCTGTCCTCGAGCCGGTCGAGGGATTCTGCTCGCTCATCAGGCCGCCTCCTCGGCGCTCAGCTGGGAGGAGACGATCTCCTGGTAGGTCTCGCACGTGGCCAGCAGCTCGTGGTGGGTCCCGCGACCGACCACCCGGCCGTCCTCCAGGACCAGGATCAGGTCGGCGTCGCGGATGGTGGAGACCCGCTGGGCCACGATCACCACCGTCGCGTCGCGCGTCTCCGGCTCCAGCGCCGCCCGCAGGCGGGCGTCCGTGGCCAGGTCGAGGGCGCTGAAGGAGTCGTCGAACAGGTAGATCTCGGGTCGGCGCACCAGCGCCCGCGCGATCGCGAGCCGCTGGCGTTGACCGCCGGAGAAGTTCGTACCGCCCTGGACGACCGGGGCATCCAGCCCACTGCGGCCGTCCTCGCCGAGCTCCTCCACGAAGGCGCGCGCCTGGGCCACCTCGAGGGCGTGCCACAGCTCGTCCTCGCTTGCGTCCGGCTTGCCGTGCAGCAGGTTGGAGCGGATCGTGCCGGTGAACAGGAACGCGCGCTGCGGCACCAGGCCCAGCCGGCTGTGCAGCGTGCCCGGGTCGAGCAGCCGAACGTCGACGCCGTCGACCATCACCCGGCCGGCGGTCGTGTCGAAGAGCCGTGGCACCAGGTTGAGCAGGGTGGACTTGCCCGCACCTGTCGAGCCGATCACCGCAACCGTCTGCCCGGCGCGCGCCTGGAAGCCCACGTCGGAGAGCACCGGCGCCTCGGCGCCCGGGTAGGTGAAGGACACATTCTCCAGGTCGAGCCGCCCACGGCCGTGCACCTCGGTGACGCCGTCGGTCGGCGGCACCACCGACGAGACGGTGTCGAGCACCTCGGCGATCCGGTCGGCACAGACGGCCGATCGCGGGATCTGCATCAGCATGAACGTCCCCATCATGACCGACATCAGGATCTGCATGAGGTAGGACAGGAACGCCGTCAGCGGGCCCACCTGCATGCCGTCGGCGACCCGGTGGCCGCCGAACCACATCACCGCGACGCTGGCGCCGTTGATGATCAGCATCACCAGCGGGAACATCATCGCCAGCCAGCGACCGGCGGCGAGCGAGACCGAGGTCAGCCCGTCGTTGGCCTCAGCGAAGCGCGCCGTCTCCAGCGGCTCCCGCACGAAGGCGCGCACCACCCGGATGCCGGTGATCTGCTCGCGCAGCACCCGGTTGACACCGTCGATGCGGACCTGGACCTGACGGAAGTTGGGCACCATCCGGCTGACCACCAGACCGACGGCGAGGAAGAGCACCGGTACGACGACGGCCAGCAGCCAGGACAGCTCCAGATCCTGGCGCATCGCCATCAGCACGCCGCCGATCATCATGATCGGGACGGTCACGGCCATGGTGCAGGTCATCAGGCCCAGCATCTGCACCTGCTGCACGTCGTTGGTGTTGCGGGTGATCAGCGAGGGCGCGCCGAAGCCGCTGACCTCGCGACCGCTGAAGCCGCCGACCCGGTGGAACAGGTCGCGACGCAGGTCCCGGCCGAACGCCATCGCCGTACGGGCGCCGAAGTAGACCGCCCCGATGGAGCAGGAGATCTGGAGCAGCGAGACCAGGAGCATCACGCCGCCGAGGCGCAGGATGTAGCCGTTGTCGTTGACCAGCACGCCGTTGTCGATGATGTCGGCGTTGATGCTCGGCAGCAGCAGCGCCATCACGGTGCTGACGAACTGCAGCACCACGACACCGGTCAGCCAGCGCCGGTAGGGGCGCAGGTAGGTGCGCAGGATGCGAAGCAGCATCAGGCGGTCTCCCTCTTCAGGACGCCGTGGAGCACGACGCCGACGATCTCCTCGGGGCTGAGCAGGTCCTGCTCGGCGATGTCGCGGTGGCTCGCCGAGAAGGTGAGCAGGCGGAGCAGGTGCAGGAGTCTGCCCGGCGGCACCGACAGCCTCTCCGCGTCCGGCTCCACCAGCGCGAGCATGCGGCTCACCAGCACCTCTCGGGCGGCGAGGTGCTCCTCGCGGTGGTGGTCATGGTCGGTCGGCGGCGCGACCATGCCGCAGGCCCGCATCAGACCGAAGACGGCCAGCAGGCGCTGCTGCAGGATGCTCACCATCTTCACCAGGCGCTGCTCCAGCGGCCATGCCGGGTCCACGTCGTCGAGCCGCGCCAGGACCTGGCCCGGCTCGAACGCCCGGGCGATCGCCGCGTCGACCAGCGCGTCCTTGGAGTCGAAGACTCGGAAGATCGTGCCCTCGGCGACCCCTGCCGCCTCGGCGATGAGCTTGGTGGTGACGTTGCGCCCGTGCTGGTAGAGCAGGGGCACGGTGGCCCGGACGAGCGCTTCGCGGCGTTCCTCGGGCGTCATCGGGGCAGCACGGACCATGTCACCTACGGTAAATGAGTGAGCACTCACTCACAAGTCGATTTACGGCGCCAGGCGGCAGGTGGCCCAGGTGTCGCCGGCGCGCGTGTAGACGAGCCGGTCGTGCATCCGGCCGATCCGGCCCTGCCAGAACTCGACCGTCGCGGGAACGACGCGGTAGCCGCCCCACTCCTCGGGCACCGGCAGCCGATCGACACCGGCGAACCGGCGCTCGACGTCGGCGTACGCCTGCTCCAGCTCCTCGCGCCCGGCCACCGGCCGCGACTGGTGGGAGGCCCAGGCTCCGAGCTGCGATCCGCGCGGCCGTACGGCGAAGTACGCCTCGACCTCGGCACGGGACAGCGACTCGGCCACGCCCTCCACCCGGACCTGCCGCTCCAGGTCGTGCCAGGGGAAGAGCAGCGCGATCCGCGGCTCCGCCGCCAGCGCCTGCCCCTTGCGGGAGGCCTGGTTGGTGTAGAAGACGAACCCGCGCTCGTCGAACCCCTTCAGCAGCACGAACCGGGCCGAGGGCGCGCCGTCGGGGTCGGTGGTCGCCACCACCATCGCGTTCGGCTCGCGGACGCCGGCGTCACGCGCCTCGACGTACCAGCGCTCGAACATCCCGACCGGGTCCGGAGCAAGGTCCGACTCGCTCAGACCGCCCCTGCTGTACTCCTCGCGCGCCGCCGCCAGATCCATGGCTCCGAGCCTAACCACCCCCGGCACGTGAGATATCCGGCATCGTCGGCCCCTGCTGCTCGAGCCGCATGTCGGGCACAATGCCGGACGGAGATAAGGAGCAGAGATGACCGAGGTACACCACGGGCTCGAGGGCGTGATCGCGTTCGAGACGGAGATCGCCGAGCCCGACAAGGAAGGCTCCGCGCTGCGCTACCGCGGCGTCGACATCGAGGACCTGGTCGGACGGGTGCCGTTCGAGAACGTCTGGGGCCTGCTGATCGACGGCGTGTACACGCCGGGTCTGCCGCCCGCGGAGGCGTACAACCTGCCTGTCCACACCGGCGACGTCCGCGTCGACGTCCAGGCGGCGATCGCGATGCTGGCGCCGGCGTTCGGCTTCCGGCAGACCTACGACATCACCCCCGAGCAGGCCCGCGAGGACCTCGCCCGGGTCGCGGTGATGGTGCTCTCCTACGCCGGCCAGTCGGCGCGCGACATCCACCTGCCGGTGGTGCCTCAGAAGCTCGTCGACGAGGGCCGCACGCTGGCCGAGAAGTTCCTGATCCGCTGGCGCGGCGAGGCCGACCCGAAGCACGCCCACGCGATCGACGCCTACTGGTCCTCCGCGGCCGAGCACGGCATGAACGCCTCGACGTTCACCGCCCGGGTGATCACCTCGACAGGCGCGGACGTGGCGGCGGCCTTCTCCGGCGCGATCGGCGCGATGAGCGGTCCGCTGCACGGTGGCGCGCCCTCGCGCGTGCTCGGCATGATCGAGGACGTCGAGAAGAGCGGCGACGCGACCGCCTACGTCAAGGGTCTGCTCGACTCCGGTGAGCGGCTGATGGGCTTCGGTCACCGCGTCTACCGTGCCGAGGACCCGCGCGCACGCGTGCTGCGACGTACGGCCAAGGAGCTCGCCGCACCCCGCTTCGAGGTGGCCGAGGCGCTGGAGAAGGCAGCCCTCGCCGAGCTCCGCGAGCGCCGCCCCGACCGCGTCCTGGAGACGAACGTGGAGTTCTGGGCCGCCATCGTGCTGGACTTCGCGCAGATCCCCTCGCACATGTTCACCTCGATGTTCACCTGCGCGCGCACCGGCGGGTGGTCGGCCCACATCCTCGAGCAGGTCAGGACCGGACGACTGATCCGGCCCTCCGCCGTCTACACCGGCCCCTCCCCGCGGCCGGCCGACTCCGTGGAGGGCTGGAACGCCGCCTGGGGGAAGTAGTCGGCGCCATGACGTCAGGGCCGCGAAGTGTCACGGTGACACTTCGCGGCCCCCGACCGCGACCGCCCGAGCACCCTGGGCCTCAGAGGCGCTTGCCGAAGCACCGCACGTTCGGTGAGTCGGCGTAGTAGCCGAACGGCTCGATCGGCTCATAGCCCGCCGAGGCGTACAGCCCGACGGCAGCAACCTGGGGCGCCCCGGTCGAGAGCACCAGGACGTCGCAGCCCGCCGCTCGCGCCGTCGTCTCGAGGTGGGCCAGCATGGTGCGGGCCAGGCCGAGCCCGCGGGCCTCGTCGGCGACGTACATCCGCTTGATCTCGGCCGCACGGGTCGCGCCGAGCCGCTCGACGTCCACCGAGCGCCATCCACCGGTCACGACCGGGACGCCGTCGAGATAGCCGACGTAGAACGCGCCGTTCGGCGCCGCGAACGCACCGGTGTCCATCGGGTCGGTGTCACCCTCGCCACCGTAGAGCTCGACGTAGAACGCCAGGGCGCGGCCGACCAGCCGCTGGGCGTCGGGGTGGTCGAGCGGGACGGGGCGGATCTCGAGCATGCGGAACTCCGGGCAGGGATCGGGTGGGCAACTGAGAGGATAGGGACCATGCGCCTCGCGATCCCCGCCGACCTTCTCCCCGCCGACGGCCGCTTCGGGTCGGGCCCCTCCAAGGTCCCCGCCGGCCGCCTCGAGGCACTGGCCGCCACCGGTGCCGGCCTGATGGGCACCTCGCACCGGCAGGCTCCGGTCAAGCAGCTGGTCCGCCGGGTCCGCGACGGCCTGGCAGCCCTCTTCGACCTGCCCGAGGGCTACGAGGTCGTGCTCGGCAACGGCGGCTCGATCGGATTCTTCTCGCTCGCGACCTACGCCCTGATCCGGGAGCGCAGCCAGCACGTCGTGTACGGCGAGTTCGCCAAGAAGTTCGCCGCCGAGGCGACAGCGGCGCCGTGGCTCCGCGACCCGACCATCGTGGGCGCACCGCACGGCGCGCGGGCGCTGGCGTCGTTCGAGGCGGACGTCGACGTCTACGCCTGGACGCACAACGAGACCTCGACCGGCGTGATGTCGCCCGTGTTGCGGCCCGAGGGCGCGACGCCGGACCAGCTGGTGCTGGTGGATGCCACCTCCGCGGCCGGCGGTCTGCCCCTGGACGTGCGGGAGAGCGACGTCTACTACTTCGCGCCGCAGAAGTCCTTCGCCTCCGACGGCGGCCTGTGGATCGCGCTGATGTCCCCGGCCGCGATCGCCCGCGCCGAGGAGCTCGCCGGCGATCGGCACATCCCCGCGTTCTTCAACCTGGTCGACGCGATCAAGCAGTCGCGCCTCGACCAGACCGTCAACACGCCCGCCGTCGCCACGCTCTACCTCATGGCCGAGCAGCTGGACTGGATGAACGCCGCCGGCGGCCTGACCGGGATGGTGCAGCGCACCGCCGCCAGCGCCGAGGCCCTCTACACCTGGGCGGAGGCCTCGCCGTACGCCGCGCCGTTCGTGGCCGACCCCGCCCATCGGTCGCTGGTCGTGGGCACCGTCGAGCTCGACCCGGCCATCGACCGGGTGGCGGTCATGGACCACCTCCGCGAGAACGGCATCGTCGACGTCGACGCCTACCGCGGCGTGGGCGTCAACCAGCTGCGGATCGCCATGTATCCCTCCGTCGATGCCGCCGACGTCACCGCCCTCACGCGCTGCATCGACTACGTCGTCGAGCGCCTCTGAGCCGTGTGATGCTCACCGTGATCCCCCGGTCACGGTGAGCGTCACGCCGCCGATCTGAGGTAGCAGTTCGGGAGGACTCCCGATGTCCCGGCCTACCTCAGAGGCCCAGAGTCGTGGTCATGAGCTACCACGACACCAGCTACATCAAGGCGGAGCAGGCCTACCGGGCGGCGCAGCTGCGCGAGCAGATCGTCGGCCGGCGCGAGGCGAGTCGGTTGCGCAGGCAGCGCAGCAGGCTCAGGAAGGGGATCACCACCTGGGAATCGTGATGCGGCCCGCGACGCCACCGGGAATCATGTCGGATGTGGCGCACACGAGTCGGATCCTGGTCGGACGCGACGCCGAGCTGGAGGAGCTCTCCTCCCTGCTCGGCGTCGCTGCGCATCCGGGCGGCCGGCCCACCTCCGGCGTGCACGTCCTGCTCTCCGGTGACGCCGGCGTCGGCAAGACCCGGCTCCTGCTCGAGCTGACCGACCGCGTCGAGAGCGCCGGGTGGCAGGTGTACGTCGGTCACTGCCTCGACCTCGGCGAGAGCGCGCTGCCCTACCTGCCCTTCTCCGAGCTCCTCGACCGGCTCGCCTCGGACCTGCCCGAGCTGGTCGAGCAGGTCGGCCGCGCCTACCCCGACCTGGGCCGCCTGCAGCCGGTCCGCCGGGTGCTCGGCGCCACCGCGCCCGAGACCGGCGACGCGGACAGGATCCAGCTCTTCGAAGGCGTCCACGCGCTGCTGGAGGCGGTCGCCGCGCAGACCCCGCTGCTGCTGATCGTCGAGGACGTGCACTGGGCCGACCAGTCCACCCGCGACCTGCTGACGTTCCTGTTCACCCGGCCGCTCAGCGGGCCGGTGGCGATCGTGGCCTCCTACCGCACCGACGACCTCCACCGCCGTCACCCGCTGCGTCGCCAGGTAGCGGAGTGGTCGCGGCTGCAGTGGGTCTCCCGCGTCGGGATCGGTCCGCTCGGCGACGACGACGTACGGACCCTGGTGGCGGCGCTCGACCCGGCCGCGACCGAGCAGGAGACCGTCGACATCGTGGCGCGCGCCGAGGGCAACGCGTTCTTCGTCGAGGAGCTGGTCGGCGCCGTCAGCGGGCCCGACCGGTGGGTGCCCGACGAGCTCGCCGACGTCCTGCTGGTCCGGCTCGACCGGCTCGACGAGTCGGTGCGCGACCTGGTCCGCACCGCGAGCGCCGCGGGGCGCAAGGTCACCCACCCCCTGCTCGCCGCCGTCACCGAGCTGTCCGACGACGCCCTCGACGCGGCGCTGCGCCAGGCCGTCGAGTCGCACGTGCTGGTGGCCGGCGACGGCGACTACTGGTTCCGGCACGCGCTCCTCGGCGAGGCGGTCTACGACGACCTGCTGCCCGGGCAGCGGGTGCGGTTGCACGCCCGCTACGTGGCGGCGCTCGGCTCGGGCAGCGCGCCCGGGACCGCCGCCGAGCTCGCCCGGCACGCCCGTCTCGCGCACGACCTCGACACCGCCCTGAGCGCCAGCATCCGCGCCGGTGACGAGGCTGCGGCGATCGGCGGCCCCGAGGAGGCGGCGATGCACCTGGAGTACGCGCTGCAGCTGCTCGCCGACCCGCAGCGCCCGCTGCCCGACGGCGAGTCGCCGGTGCGGGTCGCCGAGGCGACGGTCGAGGCCCTGCTCGCCGCCGGGCACACCGAGCGCGCCGTACGCGTGGCGCAGGAGGCGTTGGAACGGCTGCCCGACGGCTCCGCGAGCGAGCGCGCCCGGCTGCTCACCGCCCAGGCCGTCAGCCTCGGCATCCTCGACCACACCCAGTACGACGCGGTCAGCGTCTCCACCGAGGCGGTGGCCACCAGCGAGCAGGCCGAGCCCGCTCTGCGGGCACGCGTGCTGGCGAACCACACCCAGATCCTGTCCTGGGTCGACCGGCAGGAGGAGGCCGAGCAGTTCGGCCTCGAGGCGCTCGCCATGGCCGAGCGGCACAACCTGCCGCGGATCGCCTCGGCCGTCGTCACCACGCTCAGCTCGGCCGACCGCAGCCGGACCTCGCCGGAGCGGTTCCGCGCGATGATGCCCGCCGCGATCAAGCGCGCTGTCGCCAGCGGCAACATCGGCGCCGAGCTGCAGGCCCGTTTCATCCTGGCGCGGTCCTACCAGGACGAGGCGGACTGGCCGGCCGCCGAGCGCGCCTTCACCGAGGTGGTGACACGCGGTGCGCAGCTGGGGCGGCCGTGGGCGCCGTACGCCTTCGAGGCCCGTCACCAGCTCGCCTGGGTGTACTACGTCGCGGGCCGCTGGTCCGAGGCGCTGGCGCTGCTGGAGATCGCCGTCCCCGGCGCGCCGGCCCTCCCCTACGCCGCGCTGGACTCGATCCGACTCTCGATCCGGCAGGCGCGCGGCGAGACGGTGCCGCTACGGATCCACCGCTCGCAGTGGGAGGTCGACGGGATCGTCGCCGTCTTCGCCGCCGCCACCGAGATCCGCGGCTCGTCGACCCCGGCAGCGGTGCTCCAAGCGTACGACGACGTCATGGATGCGCTGAACCGCGCCTGGAACCCGGGCTTCGCCGCCGGGCTGCGGATCGCCGCGACGACGCTCGGCCGGCTGGCCGAGGTGATCACCGGTCCGGTCGAGCGCGACTGGCTCGCCGCCGTGATCGACCGTCTGGTCGCGGACGCCGTCCACGCCGTACGACACCAGCCCGAGCAGTGGGGTCCGGAGGGGCAGGCCTGGGAGGCTCGACTTCGCGCCGAGGAGCTTCGGCTGCGCCGGCTGCTCGATCCCGCGGCCGTGGCCGACACCGAGCTGATCGAGGCCTGGCGGGCGGCGGAGCGGGCGTTCACCACCTTCGGCCACGTGCACGAGCTGGCCCTGGTGCGTGCGACGTACGCCGACATGCTGCGCGCGACCGGTGACCTCGACGCCGCCCGTGCCCTGGCCGACCAGGCGCGGTCGGCCGCGCGCGCCCTGGGCGCCCGGCCGCTGCTGACGACCCTGGGCGAGGTGTCGGGTGCGGCGGCCCCGAGCGACGCCGCGAGCGTCGTGGCGCTCACCACCCGCGAGCGCGAGATCCTGGCCCTGGTCGCCGACGGCCGGAGCAACGGCGAGATCGGCAAGCAGCTGTTCATCAGCACCAAGACCGTCTCGGTCCACGTCTCCAACATCCTCGCCAAGCTGGGCGCCTCGAGTCGCACCGAGGCCGCCGCCATCGCCCGTCGCCAGGGACTCGTTGAATCGGGCCTCCGTCCCCGTTGAATCGGGCCTCCGTCCCCGTTGAACCGGGCCTGCGTCCCCGTTGAACCGGGCCCGCGTCCCCGTTGAACCGGGCCTGCGTCCCCGTTGAACCGGGCCCGCGTCCCCGTTGAACCGGGCCTGCGTCCCCGTTGAAGCGGACGGAGGCCCCACTCAACCCAGACGGAGGCCCCACTCAACCCGGACGCAGGCCCCACTCAACCCAGACGCAGGCCCCACTCAACCCGGACGGAGGCCCGAATGAACGTCTACTCGCCAGCGATCAGATCCAGCGTCGCCAGCTCCAGTGCCAGCTGCCGCTCATCGGGCGTCGCATACGTCCGCCCGGTGGCGGCGGCGATCGTCCTGCCCTCCTCGTAGGCACTGACCACGCGCGGGTCGACGTAGGACTTGCGCGCCAGCGTCGGGGTGTTGCCGAGGAACTCCGAGACCTCGCGCATCGCCGCGGCGACGACGCGGCGGCGGGCCGTCGCGGAGCTGACAGCGGGGGCCTCGGCCAGCGCCGCCGCGGCCAGCACGGTGGCGTGCCAGGTGCGGAAGTCCTTGGCTGTCGCATCGACGCCGGTCACCGCTCGCACGTAATCGTTGACCAGCTGCGGCAGCATCGCCCTCCACCGCCGGCTCTCCAGGTAGGCCAGCAGCTCCTGACCCCCGCGCCGGCGCCGCATCACGTCCAGCGCCTCGCGCACCATCGCGTCGTCGATCTCGATGCGGTGGTCGACACCGGACTTCCCGGTGAAGGTGAAGACCAGCCGGTCCTGCATGCGGCGTACGTGCCGCCGCTGCAGCGTGGTCAGCCCGAAGGAGCCGTTGGTGTCGGCATAGACGTCGTTGCCGATCCGGAAGTAGCCGAGGTCGAGCAGCCGGACCGCCGCGGCGCACGCCCGCTCCCGCGGCATCCCCTCGCGCTGCAGGTCGGTGAGGACGTGCGCCCTCGCCTCGCCCAGCGCCCGGCCGAACTCGAGCACGCGGTCGAACTTCTCCGCGTCGCGGCGGGTGCGCCAGTCCGGGTGGTAGAGGTACTGCCGCCGCCCGGCCGCGTCGGTGCCGACGGCCTGCAGGTGCCCGTTGGGGTAGGGCGTGATCCACACGTCCTCCCACGCGGGCGGGATCACCAGCGCCTTGACCCGCGCGATCTCTTCGGCGCCCAGCCGCTCGCCGTTCGCGTCGAGGTAGGCGAATCCGCGGCCGGTGCGCTTGCGCGACCAGCCCGGCTGCTCGGGAGAGGTGCGTCGCAGTCGGACCATGAGCGGCGGTACCCCGTCAGCGCCGGCGCAATGACCGCACCAGTACGCCGAGGGCAGCGAGGCCGATCACACCGCCCACGGCCCAGGGCCACCACTGCCGGCCGGAGGCGTCAGGCCCGGCTCGATGCGCCTCGACGGGCGCGGGTGCGCTCGACCCAGAGGCACCCGGCCCGGACGCACCCGGCCCGGACGCACTCGGCCCGGCGAGCGCTGCCGCCGGCAGCTCGAACCTCAGCACCTGTGCGTGCAGGCCCTCGCTCGACAGGTAGGCGGTCCCGTCGGGACGGACGCCGACGCCCTCGCCCTGCGGCTGGTCGGGCAGCCGGAAGGAGGCGATCTTGTCCATCGAGGGCCAGGCGTAGGTGGTCGCGCCGAAGTAGCCGCGGATCAGCACCGCGTGCCCGCCCGGCAGGAAGACGCCGTCGGTCGCCATCGGCATCACGGCGCCGACAGCGGTCAGCCGGTTCTCGCCTGTCGTCGAGAGGTGCTCGGGCGCGGCGTACAACCGGCCACCGAGCCATCCCTTGGTGGCGACGTAGAGCCGACCGGTACTGGGGTCGCACAGCAGCGTCTCGGCGTCGTGGGCGCCGTCGGGGTAGACCAGGGTGTAGACCGTGGGGTGCACGGTCCGGTCGGTCGGCCCGACCGGCACCTCGGCGACCTGGATGTGCGGGCGGGAGGCGGCGTTGTCCCCGATGTCGCCCACCCAGACCTCGCCGTCGGGAGCGGGCGCCAGTGCCTCGACGTCGCGCGGGGACCGCTCCCAGTTGGTCACCCCGACGGTTCGGCCACCTCCGTCGACCACGAAGACCCGGCCGGTGTCACCGCTGTCGTTGGTCGTCGCGAACAGACCACCCGGGAGGACGACCAGCGCCGAGGCCTCGTCGATCCGGCTGTCGGCGAAGGAGAAGACCTGCTGCCCGTCGCCATCGGCATGCGCCGGCCCCGCCACCACACCCCCGGCCACGCCCGCGACCAGGAACGCAGTCGCCGTCAGCACGGCGCGGACGCGGGCGTTCCCGGACGACGCCCTCACAGCCCGAGCAGCTCGCCCAGCTTGGGCCGGATCCCCCAGGTGGCGACCAGCTCGTCGTACTCCTTCTTCACGCTCCCGCCGGTGACGGGCCCGCTGGCGCGGACAGCGCGCAGCAGCGTGTTGCGCGGCGTGTGCTGGCTCTCCACGAACTGCACCACGTCGACCTTGTAGCCGCTGAGCCGCAACAGCGACGCGCGCACCGCATCGGTCATCGTGTCGGCGAACCGCTCGCGCAGGATGCCGTGCCGGGTGATCATCGCGTACGGCGAGGGCGTCGGCGTCCTGCGCAGCTGGGCGGCGATGTCATGGTGGCAGCACGGGGCGGCGAGCACCAGCGGTGCCTCCCAGGCGATCGCCCGCGCGAGCGCGTCGTCGGTGGCGGTGTCGCAGGCGTGCAGGGCGAGCACCACGTCCGGCGGCGTTTCCAGCTCGACGCCGTCGATGGTGCCGACCACGAACGCGGCGTCGCAGTGTCCGATCGTCTCGGCGAGCCGCGAGGCGACCTCGGTGTTGTGCCGGGCCGACTGCTCCTTGACGTCCACGCCGGTGACGACGACCGGCAGCCCACGGACCTCGGTGAGGTAGCGCTGCGCGGCGAAGGTCAGGTAGCCGTTGCCGCAGCCCAGGTCGACGATCCGCAGCGGCTCCTCGGCGGTCGGGGTGCGCAGCCGGCCCTTGGTGCGGGCGTCGTCGATGGCGGTGGCCAGGTGACGCAGGAACTCCTCGACCTGGCGGTACTTCGCCTGCCGGCTCGGCTTGAGCCGGCCGTCCTTGTCGGAGAGGCCGAGCGCGACGAAGACCGGATCGTCCTCGGGCAGCAGTCGCTGCTTGGCCTGGTCGTGGGGGAACGTGGTCGCGGGCGCGTCAGCCTTCGTTCCCCCGCCTTCGGCGGGCAGGGCGAGAGGGGTGGTTCTGACCCGCGCGGTGGTCGGCTTGGTGACCAGCAGCTCGTAGCGCTCCGCCACGGTGTCGACGTGCCAGTTCGCGAACGGCACCTCGAGCAGGTCGTCGAGCGCTGTCGGATCGCCCAGGAGGTGGTTGGAGGTGAAGGCCTGGGTCTCGTCGTAGGTCGTGATCTGCAGGTGCGTGCCGCTCTTGAGGTCGACGTAGCGCAGCTCGGCCCGGCGCCAGGCGGGCTGGGTGCCGCGCTGCCGGCCGCTGGCGACCGCCTTGACCAGCCGTTCCGGGTCCAGCAGCACCGAGCGCATCCGGTTCAGCGCGCGCAGGAGCGGCTCGCTGGTCGTGGTCGGCTCGCTCATCCCTTGACCAGCTGGGTGATCAGCACGATGAGCAGCAGGACCACCAGGGCCGCCGGGATGACGAGTCGGCGGTGGCGGGGGTTCACCCCTCGATCTTAGAAGCGAACAACTCCGCGAGATGCATCGTGGGCACGTGCGCCAGGTCGTCGAGCTGCACCCGGCACGACATGCCGTCGGCGAGGACCACGGCGTCCGGCTGCGACCGCACCGCCGGCAGCAGGTGCGTCTCGGCGACGGCCACCGACACCTCGTAGTGCCCCTGCTCGACGCCGAAGTTCCCGGCCAGACCGCAGCAGCCGGCGACCTTGGTCACCGTCGCCCCGGCGCGCTCGAGCAGTCGCTGGTCGGCGCTCCAGCCGAGCACGGCGCTCTGGTGGCAGTGCGGCTGCGCGACGACCTCGATCCCCCGCAGGTCGGGCAGCTCCAGGTCGAGCCGGGTGACGAGCTCGGCGAAGGTCAGCAGCCCGTCGGCGACCAGCTGCGCCTCGGGAGCGTCGCTGAGCTCGAGCGCATCGCTGCGCAGGGTGGCGGTGCACGACGGCTCGAGGCCGATCACCGGCACGCCGCTGGCGACGTACGGCGCCAGCGTGCGGACGGTGCGGCCCACGATCGCCTTGGCCTTGTCCAGCTGGCCGGTGGTGATCCAGGTGAGGCCGCAGCAGGCGTCGTCCTGGATCACCCTGACCCGCAGGCCCTGCGCCTCCAGGTAGCGGATCGCGGCCAGACCCGAGCGCGGGAAGAAGTGGTCGGTGAAGGAGTCGGCCCAGATCCACACGTCGGGCTGCACGTCGACGGGCTCGGCCGGCGTGGCCCCGAGCGGTCCCCGGCCCTGTCGGGGGGCGTCGGCGGCGCTGCGCAGCGTCCGGGTGGCGAACGTCGGCACCGAGCGCCGCTGGTCGATGCCGGCCATCCACTTCGCGAGAGCCCCGAACGGCGGCAGCTTCACCAGCACGTTGAGGAGCACCGCGAACGGCGCCGCCAGCCGTGCCCATCTCGGCAGCTGGCCCAGGACGAAGTGCGAGCGCGGGCGACGGATCTTCTCGACGCTGTGCTTCTGGTAGAGCGCCTCGGACTTGTAGGTCGCCATGTCGATGCCGCTGGGGCAGTCCGAGGAGCAGCCCTTGCAGGCCAGGCAGAGGTCGAGCGCCTCCCCCACCGCCGGGTCGGCGAGCCCCTTGACCAGGCCGCCGTCCAGCGCCTCCTGCAGCACCCGGGAGCGGCCGCGGGTGGAGTCCTTCTCGTCCTTGGTCGCCAGGTAGGACGGGCACATCACGCCGTTGGTCCGCGGTGCGACGCACTTGCCCACGCCGGTGCAGCGGTGCACCGCCGCTCCGAGGTCGCCCTCGTCGTGGATCAGTCGCAGCGCCGGGCGCGGGGTGGCGCGCGGCCGGACCGGGCGCAGGTCGTCGGTGATGCTCGCCGCGCCGTTGCGCGGACCGCCGTCGGGTGCGGTGATGATGCCCGGGTTCATCAGGTTCTCGGGGTCGCAGACGGCCTTGACCTGCCGGAACAGGTCCAGGGACGTCTCGTCGTACATGAACGGCAGCATCTCGCCGCGCACCCGGCCGTCCCCGTGCTCGCCGGACAGCGTGCCGCGGTAGTCGCGCAGCTTGTGCGCGCAAGCGGTCATGAACTCCCGGAACAGCTGTGCGCTCTCCGGCCGGCCGGCCTCGAACGGGAAGTCGATGCGGCAGTGGATGCAGCCGTCGCCGAAGTGCCCGTAGGGGAAGCCGTGCAGCCCGAACTCGCCCATCAGCGCGTCGAAGTCGCGCAGCCACGCCCCCAGGTGCTCGGGGGGAACCGCCGCGTCCTCCCAGCCGCTGTAGGCCGGCGTCTCCAGCGAGCGACCGGCCAGGCCGGCGCCGTCCTCCCGGATGCGCCACAGCGCGGCCGCCTCGCCGGCGTCGGTCACCAGCCGGGTCGCGAGCGCGCCGCCGACCGCCGCGAGCCGATCCGTCACCTCGCGGGCGTCGGCTCCGGCGACCTCGGCGAACAGCCAGCCGCCGCCCTTGGGCAGGTCCGGCACGGCACCACTCCGGGAGCGGACCAGGTCCACGATCCGTGCGTCCATGCCCTCGCACGCGATCAGCCGCCCGGGAGCGGCCGCGAGCAACGCCGGTACGGCGTCGGCGGCCTCGGCCATGCTCGGGTAGCCCAGCACCAGCAACAGCCGGCCGGGCTCGTCGGTCACCAGCCGGACCGTGGCCTCCAGCACCGTGGCCAGCGAGCCCTCGGTGCCGACCAGGAACCTGTCGACCCGGCGTCGCTCCGGCAACAGGTGCTCCAGGCTGTAGCCGCTGACCTGGCGGCCGAACCGGCCGAACTCGGTCCTGACGTGTGCCAGGTGGCGATCCGCGATGTCGCCCAACTGCGCTGCGGTCGATCGGTGCACGCCGTCCGCCCCGGACCTCGTGGATACGTCGAGCAGCGCCCGCTCCCCGTTCCCGAACACCACGTCCAGCGACTCGACGTTGTCCACCGTGCGGCCGTACCCCAGCGCCCGGGAGCCGCAGGCGTTGTTGCCGATCATCCCGCCGATGGTGCAGCGGGTGTGCGTCGACGGGTCGGGACCGAACCGCAGCCCGTACGGCGCGGCAGCCCGCTGCAGGTCGGCGTGCACCACACCGGGCTCCACCCGCGCCGTCCGCGCGTCCGGGTCGATCTCGAGCACGCGGTTGAACCCGCGGGTGTCGACCACGATGCCGGGACCGACCGCGTTGCCGGCGATCGAGGTGCCGGCGCCGCGCAGGGTGACCGGAACGCCCAGCGCCCGGGAGGCCTCGTGCACGGCGAGCAGGTCCTCGACGTGGGTGGCCTTGACGACCGCCTGCGGGACGACCCGGTACAGGGAGGCGTCGGAGGAGTAGAGGGCGCGGGCCAGGGTGGAGTCGTCGACCCCGCGCAGACCTCGCCCCCGCAGCTCGGCCGCCAGATCGGCAGCGGCCAGGTCACCAGCGGTCAGCGTCACCGCCTCATTCTCCCATCGAGCGGCGGAAGATCCTCGCCAGGTCCTCCTCGGTGGGACGCTTCGGCGCGATCGAGAGCAGGCGTTCCTGCTTGAGCGCGCCCTGGACCAGGTCGTCGACGTCGCCGGCGGTGTAGCCGACCTCGGCCAGGCCGCTGGGGATGCCGATGTCGCGCATCAGCGCGGTGAGCACGCGCGGCAGGGTGTCGGCGTCCGCACCCGTCGCGTCCGGGTCCAGCAGGCGGGCGGCGCGCAGGTGGCGTTCCGGAGCGGCGTCGAAGGTGAAGCGGAAGGCCTCGGCCGCCGTCAGCGCGACCGACATCCCGTGCGGGACGACCGGATGTCCTTCCGGGTAGCCGGCCGGCACGTAGTCGCGCACCCGACCCGCGATCGGGTAGGCGTCGGCGTGCGGGATGTGCACCCCGGCGTTGCCGAAGCCGAGTCCGGCGAAGGTGGCGGCCGTCGCCATCTCCTCCCGGGCGCGTACGTCGGACCCCTCGGCCACCGCCCTGCGGAAGGAGCTCGCCAGCAGGCCCAGCGCCCGCTCCGACCACATGTCGGCGATCGGGTTCGCGCCGCAGTACGGGACGCGCTGCTCGGGCGACTTCTTGTCGAACGCGTCGTAGGGCCGGGCGGTGTAGGACTCCAGCGCGTGGCACAGGATGTCCATCCCGGCACTCGCGGTGACCATGCTCGGCTGCGTCAGCGTCAGCGTCGGGTCGACGACCGCCAGCGTCGGCCGCAGCGCAGCGTGCGAGATCCCGGTCTTGACCTTCAGCGCCAGCACGTCGAGCACGCAGACGGTCGTCGACTCGGCGCCGGTCCCGGTCGTCGTCGGTACGGCGACCAGCGGCAGCAGCGGCTTGCTCGGCGCCAACGCCCTGCCCACCGGCGCGTTCACGTAGTCCATCAGCTCGCCGGGGTTGGTCAGCAGCAGGTTGACCGCCTTCGCGGTGTCGATCGAGGATCCGCCCCCGACCGCGACGATCGCATCGAACGGCCCCTCGCTGCGGGCGAAGTCGATGGCGTCGGCGAAGGAGGCGTCGGTCGGCTCGACCCGCACCCGGTCGTAGAGCGTGACGCTCATGCCGACGCCGGAGATCTGCTCCGCGATCCGCTGCGGGTGCCCCGTCGCGGCGACACCGGCGTCGGTCACCAGCAGCACCCGGGCGACGCCGTACCGGCTCAGGTCGTACCCGATCTCGGCCGAGGCTCCGGCCCCGAACTTCAGCGCCGGCGCGGCATAGGTGAAGACGGTCTCAGTCACCCCGCCAACCTAGCGCCCGCACCCTTGCCGGCCCTCGCCCCTCAGGCTCCGCGCCGGGCGAGGGCGGCCAGCACGACGTCCCGTACCGCCACCGAGCCGTCCGAGATCCCACGAACCGGCACCCATGCCACCGCGTCCACCGTCCCGTCCACCTCGACGACGCGCGGCTCGGCGTCGACGTCGACGGTCGCGGTGTAGATCAGGTGGATCCCGTGGAACTCCTCGTGCCGGCCGCTCGGCGCGGTGCCGGTGAAGGCGATGTCGTCGGCGGTCAGCAGGGCGCCCGGCACACACGTCAGGCCGGTCTCCTCGCGGACCTCGCGCACGAGCGCGTCGACCGGGGACTCGCCGAAGTCGATGCCGCCGCCCGGCAGGTTCCACTGCCCCGCGTGGGGCGCGCGCGGGGAGTTGCGGCACAGCAGCACCTCGGTGCCGTCGGCTGTCTCCCGACCGATCAGCGCGTAGGCCGAGATCCGCTGCACCTGCACCGGACGGTGCGCGGCCAGCGCGTCCAGCACCAGCGGCGCCGTCGGGACGGTGCCGTCCAGCACCGCCGCGAGTGGCCGCCACGCGGCCTCCGCCGTACTGCCGCCGACCTCGAGCGTGCGCGGCTCGGGCGCGTCGGCCGCCACCCAGCCGTCGTAGACGATGCGGAGCGCGTGCGTGTCGACGGCATGACCGCGCCAGCGCCGCTCGCCGTGGTGGCTGAACACCCGGGCGGTCTCCCCCACCGACGCCTCCAGACCGGTCTCCTCGCGCACCTCGCGCACGACAGCCGCGCGCGGGTCCTCGCCGTGGTCGAGGCCGCCGCCCGGCAGGCTCCAGACCTCCTCGTCGGTGACGAGCTCGGAGAGCCGGCTGAGCAGGATCTCCGGGTCACCCGAAGCCGCGACGCGCTGGATGATCGCGTACGCCGCCACCCGCTGGCGCCGCGGGAGCCGTCGGGCGGGCTTGCTCATCGACGGCGGCCGAGCGGGGACGAAGGGAGCACCCCAGCAGTCTCCCAGATCACCCCAGACGCGCGGCGGACCTCGCCGCCTCCTCAGGGACGCAGGACGTCGGCGCCCGATCCGCCGTGCAGCTGGTCGTGCCCGGAGCCGCCGACCAGCAGGTCGGGGGCGCCCTCACCCCAGAGCCGGTCGTCGCCCGGGCCGCCGTAGATACGGTCGCGGGCCGGCCCGCCGTACAGGTCGTCGTCGCCTGCGCCGCCGCGCAGGACGTCGTTGGTCCGCACGCCGTGCGCTCGAGCGTGCAGCAGCGCCCGGCTGCCGGCGCCGTCGACCACGTCATTGCCCGCGCCGCCCCACACGTGGTCGTCGCCACCGCCGGCGACCACGTGGTCGTCGCCACCGCCCCCGTAGATGCGGTCGTCCCCGGAGCCGGTGCAGATCAGGTCGGCACCGCCGCCGCCACGGATGGTGTCGTCACCGCCGAGTCCCACGATGACGTCGGGACCGGAGGTCCCCCGCAGCTGGTCGTCGCCGGGCGTGCCGACGATGGTGGCCCGACGGCCGTCGCACAGCGGCGCGACCCATCGCGCCGTCAGGGTGATGTCGCTGGTGACCGCGTGCCCGAAGTCGTAGGGGGCACCGTTCAGGGTCCAGCCCCCGAACGTGTAGCCCACCCGCTCCGGCGACGACGGGGCCGGCGCCGGCGACCCCTCGGGCACGGTCTCGGCGGCCACCGGCGTCCCGCCGGCGGAGTCGAACCGCACCGTCACCGTCGGCGCCGCGGGCGTGGCGACCACCAGCGTGAACGCCTGGGTGGCGTCGGGCGAGACGCCGTTGGAAGCAGTGATGTCGAGCGGATAGCTCCCGATCGCACCGGCGCCGGGAACCCCCGCCAGCGTCGCGGTCCCGTCACCGTTGTCGGTGAACGTGACGCCGGCCGGTAGCGCACCGGCCTCGGTCACGACAGCGGTGGGAACGGCCGTGGACCTGATGGTGAAGGATCCGGCCTGGCCCACCCCGAACGTGGTGGTCGCGGCCGTGACGATCGTCGGCGGCGCGGCGGCGTAGCTGATCGCCACCGACGGTGAGGCATCGGCGGTGTTGAGACCGACGGTGCCGCCGGGCGCGTAGCTCGAACCGCCGCCGCCACCACCGCCGTCGGCGCTCGCCGCTCCGCCACCGCCGCCGTAGTAACCCGCTCCCCCGCCGCCCCCACCGCCCATGTTGACCGCGCCGAAGATGCTGCCGCCAGCGCCGCCGGTGCCGAGCGCGCCGTCGGTGGCCGCCGTCGCCGTCGCGTAGCAACCGCCCGTGCCGGCCGCCCCGCCCGTCGTCGCTCCGCCGGGCTGACCGCCGGCCGCTGCACAGCCGCCCGTCACCCCTGCCGAGCCGGCGTCACCCCCGACACCGGCGGCGACACCGCCGTTGGAGCCGCCACCGCCGCCGCCACCCGCGGCGACCAGCAGTCGCGAGGCCAGCGAGCCGGGGGTCGCCGCCGGGACGGTCCGTACGTCGGAGGCGCCGCCGCCGTTGCCGCCGGAGGCCGCGTCGCTCGTGCTACCCCCGGCGCCACCGCCCGAGGCCACCTCGACGTAGAGCGTGTCGCCGGGCCGTACCGTCAGGGTTCTGGTGGCGGTCCCGCCGTGGCCTCCGGGGGAGCCGAACATCCCGCCTGCTCCGCCCGCCTGGCCCGTCGCTGTGACGTCCACGGTGGCGACACCGGCCGGGACCGAGAAGGTCTGCTCCGCTCCGGTCGCCGTGAACACGCAGGTCACCTCGCCAGCGCTGTCGGTGCAGCCGGCCGGCAGGGACACCGCTGCCGCGGGGGCCAGGAACGCCGGCGCACCCGCGAGCGCGAGTGCGATCGGCAGCGTGCAGGTGGCGAGGACGGTACTGATCTTCACAGGGCACTCCCGAAAGTCGACCCCCAGCAACACTCCCGCACGGTGGCGAGCTCTTTACTCAGTACATCGGTTCCGGGCACCCTCGTCCAGCCGATCGCCGGTCAGGCGCCGCCTGGTCTAGACCGTTGGGGCGAAGAGTGGCCGCTCGTCGCGGTGCGCGGTGATCCGGCCTGCCCGGCGCCAGATGCGCGCGGCCAGGTCGGTGTCCTCGTCGGTGACCAGGTTGCCCATCCAGCGCAGCGCGAGCCGCATCAGCAGCGTCGACCTCATGCCGAGGGGACCGAGCGCGGCGACGACCCGCGGGTTCGTGGCCACCTCCGCCAGCCGGCGCGCGATAGCGAACGCGTCGCCGTAGTGCGCGCGCAGCAGCTCGGGCCAGAGCGCCTCCAGGCTCGCGTGCCGCGTCGAGGCCAGGACGTCGGCGACGAGCCGGCCGGTCTCCAGGCCGTAGTCGATGCCCTCGCCGTTGAGCGGGTTGACGCAGCCGGCCGCGTCGCCGATCAGCGCCCAGTTGGGTCCGGCGACTCCCGAGACGGCTCCCCCCATGGGCAGCAGCGCCGAGGCCTGGGCCCGCAGCTCGCCGGTGAGAGCGAACTCGGCGCGGATGGTCTCGGCGTAGTGCCGCATCAGCGGCTTGATCGCGACCTCGGCCGGTCGCTTGGCGGTGGCCAGCGTGCCCGCCCCGAGGTTCACCTCGCCGCTGCCGAGGGGGAAGACCCAGCCGTAGCCGGAGAGCACGGCTCCCTCGGCATCGCGCAGCTCGAGGTGGGAGCTGATCCACGGGTCGTCGCTGCGCTCGGAGGTGACGTAGGAGCGGCCCGCCACGCCGTACACGGTGTCGCGGTGCCATTCCCGGCCCAGCACCTTGCCCAACGGCGAGCGCACCCCGTCGGCGACCACGACCCGGCGGCAGGCGATCTCGACCGGTTCCTCGGACCCGACACGCGTGAACGAGACCGCCTCGACCCTGCCACCACGCATCCGTACGTCGACGGCACGCAACCCGTCGACCGCCGTCGCACCCGCCTTGATGGCGGTGGTGCGCAGGTGGTCGTCCAGCTCGGTGCGCGGCACCGCCGAGCCCCAGTCTGGGAGCGAGCCCCCGGGCCAGCGCAGCTCCAGCGTCTGGCCGAAGCCGTGCGCTCGCAGCCCGTGGTTGACGGTGTGGGCGCGGAGCCAGTCCGCCAGGCCGAGCCGGCTGAGCTCCGCGACCGCGCGCGGGGTCAGCCCGTCGCCACAGGTCTTGTCGCGCGGGAACACCGCCGCGTCGACCAGGACGACGTCGACACCGGCGCGGGCCAGCCAGGCCGCCGCGGCCGATCCCGCCGGACCAGCACCCACGACGAGCACGTCGGTCGACCGCGGGACGGCACTCGGGACGGCAGCGGTCATGACCGGAAGGCTACCCGGGCTCGCTCAGCCCTTCTTCCGCAAGGCCTGGTGACTCAGCTGCGGGCTGAAGCTGGCGATCACCTTCCGCGAGCAGGCTCGGGTCCGGTAGGGCACGAAGGTGCCGGCGTAGGAGTCGGGGACGAAGACCCGGAAGCCGTCGACCTTCCTGGGCCTGCACAGCGAGCGGTCGTAGTTGGCGGTCTGCGCGATCTGGACGCGGCTCGTGGCGCGCTGACCGGGCCGCAGCACGAAGGAGCGCACCGGCGTGCCCGGCGCCCGGGTCGCGGCCGCTCCGACCTGGGTGCCGTTGCCGTGACCGACGAAGGAGAGCCCGCCATACCCACCGGTGCGGCAGGAGTGGTCGGAGGTGTTCTTGTAGCGCATCGTGCCGAACATGCTGCCGGCCGCGGCGCCGTGCACGCGGAACGTGATCGCGAGGTCCGCGTTGGAGCACTCCGGTACGGCGGCTCCCGCGGGCGTGCCCGGAAGCGCCGTCAGTACGCCGGAGGCGATCCCTCCGGCGAGCGCGGCACCGAGGATCATCCTGCTCGGGCTCATGGTCCTACCCCCTCCAGCGACGAGACTGACGTCGGCCCGGTACCCGCTCTGCGACGTTCACACGGCGCGAGCTCGGCGCGCCACCCTGCGCCACCGGTGCGGATAGGCGACGACGCCCCCTCCGCGCGGGCGCGGAGGGGGCGTCGTCTCGACAGATCCGGAGCGAGGCCAAAGCCTCGCTTCGCTCAGCTCTGGTAGGAGCCGAAGTCGAAGTCGTCCAGTGCGACGGCCTGACCCGACCCGGTGTTGCTGAAGTCGTAGTCGTAGCTGTCGTAGCCGGTGACCGAGTAGGCCGCGGCGCGGGCCTCCTCGGTCGGCTCGACCCGGATGTTGCGGTAGCGCTCGAGGCCGGTGCCGGCCGGGATGAGCTTACCGATGATCACGTTCTCCTTCAGGCCACGCAGGCTGTCGGAACGACCGTTGATCGCCGCGTCGGTGAGCACCCGGGTGGTCTCCTGGAAGGAGGCCGCCGAGAGCCACGACTCGGTGGCGAGCGAGGCCTTGGTGATGCCCATCAGCTCCGGACGACCCGAGGCCGGCTTGCCGCCCTCGGAGACGACGCGACGGTTCTCGGTCTCGAACTTGACCCGGTCCACCAGGTCGGACGGGAGCAGGTTGGTCTCACCGGACTCCAGCACCGTGATCCGGCGCAGCATCTGCCGCACGATGATCTCGATGTGCTTGGCGTGGATCGACACACCCTGGCTCTTGTAGACCGACTGGACCTCGTCCACCAGGTGCTGCTGGGTGGCGCGGACGCCGAGGATGCGCAGGACCTCCTTGGGGTCGGGAGTACCGACCGTGAGGGTGCGACCGACCTCGATGTGCTCGCCGTCGGCGACGTTGAGTCGCGAGCGGCGGGACACGACGTACTCGATGACGTCGGAGCCGTCGTCGGGCTTGACCAGGACCTTGCGGGCCTTGTCGGTCTCCTCGATCTCGATCCGGCCCGCGGCCTCCGAGATCGGGGCGACGCCCTTCGGCGTACGGGCCTCGAAGAGCTCCACCACGCGGGGCAGACCCTGCGTGATGTCGTCCGCCGAAGCCACACCACCGGTGTGGAAGGTACGCATCGTCAGCTGCGTGCCCGGCTCACCGATCGACTGGGCCGCGATGATGCCGACGGCCTCGCCGATGTCGACGAGCTTGCCGGTGGCCAGCGAGCGGCCGTAGCACTTGGCGCAGGTACCCGTCTTCGCCTCGCAGGTCAGGACCGAACGGACCTTGACCTCGGTGACACCGGCCTCGAGCAGCTCCGCGATCTTGACGTCACCGATGTCCGAGCCGGCCGGGGCGAGAACCTCGCCGCTGGTCGGGTGGACGACGTCCTCGGCGGCGGTGCGGGCGTAGGCGGTGGTCTCCACGTCCTCGGACGTGATGTCGACCAGGTGGCCACGCTCGGTCCCGCAGTCCTCCTCGCGGATGATGACGTCCTGCGAGACGTCCACCAGACGACGGGTCAGGTAACCCGAGTCGGCGGTACGCAGCGCGGTGTCGGCCAGACCCTTGCGGGCACCGTGGGTCGAGATGAAGTACTCGAGCACGGAGAGGCCCTCGCGGAAGTTGGCCTTGATCGGACGCGGGATGATCTCGCCCTTGGGGTTGGCCACCAGGCCTCGCATGGCGCCGACCTGACGGATCTGGTTGAAGTTACCCGAGGCACCGGAGGTGACCTGCATGAAGATCGGGTTCTTCTTGTCGAACGCGTCCTCCATGGCCTGGCCGACCACCTTGGCGGCCTCGGTCCAGATCTCCACGAGCTCCTGACGCCGCTCCTCGTCGGTGACCAGACCGCGCTCGAACTGCTTCTGGATCTTGGCGGCCTTGGACTCGAACTCGCCCAGGATCTCGGCCTTGTTCGCCGGCGTGGTGACGTCGTCGATCGAGACCGTGACGCCCGAACGGGTCGCCCAGTGGAAGCCGTTGTCCTTCAGCGCGTCCAGCGACGCCGCGACCTCGACCTTGGTGTAGCGCTCGGCCAGGTCGTTGACGATCGCACCGAGCTGCTTCTTGCCCACCTCGTAGTTCACGAAGGGGTAGTCGGCCGGCAGGGTGTCGTTGAAGATCGTGCGGCCCAGCGTGGTGTCGAGCACCTCGCCGGTGTCGAGCCGGATCTTGATCTTCGACTGCAGCGTGATCTCGCGGCGGTCGAAGGCCATCACGGCCTCGGCCTGCGAGGCGAAGGCGCGGCCCTCACCCGGCTGCTCGTCACGGTCGGCGGTCAGGAAGAACAGACCGATGATCATGTCCTGCGACGGCATGGTCACCGGACGACCGTCCGACGGCTTGAGGATGTTGTTGGTCGAGAGCATCAGGATGCGAGCCTCGGCCTGGGCCTCCGCCGACAGCGGCAGGTGGACAGCCATCTGGTCGCCGTCGAAGTCGGCGTTGAAGGCGCCACAGACCAGCGGGTGCAGCTGGATGGCCTTGCCCTCGATCAGCTGCGGCTCGAACGCCTGGATGCCGAGACGGTGCAGGGTGGGCGCGCGGTTGAGCAGCACGGGGTGCTCGGTGATGACCTCTTCGAGGACGTCCCACACGACCGGGCGAGCACGCTCGACCATCCGCTTGGCCGACTTGATGTTCTGCGCGTGCGACAGGTCGACGAGGCGCTTCATCACGAACGGCTTGAACAGCTCCAGCGCCATCTGCTTGGGCAGACCGCACTGGTGCAGCTTGAGCTGCGGCCCCGACACGATGACCGAACGGCCCGAGTAGTCGACGCGCTTGCCGAGCAGGTTCTGACGGAAGCGGCCCTGCTTGCCCTTGAGCATGTCGGAGAGCGACTTCAGCGGACGGTTGCCCGGCCCGGTCACCGGACGACCACGGCGGCCGTTGTCGAACAGCGAGTCGACGGCCTCCTGCAGCATGCGCTTCTCGTTGTTCACGATGATCTCGGGGGCACCGAGGTCGAGCAGGCGCTTGAGGCGGTTGTTGCGGTTGATCACGCGGCGGTACAGGTCGTTGAGGTCGGAGGTCGCGAAGCGGCCACCGTCCAGCTGCACCATCGGACGCAGGTCCGGCGGGATGACCGGGACGGCGTCGAGCACCATGCCCTGCGGGCTGTTGCCGGTCTTGCGGAACGCGTCGACCACCTTGAGCCGCTTGAGGGCGCGGACCTTGCGCTGACCCTTGCCGGTGGCGATGGTCTCGCGCAGGTTCTCGACCTCGGCCTCGATGTCGAAGGTCTGCAGGCGCTTCTGGATCGCCGTGGCGCCCATGTGGCCCTCGAAGTACTTGCCGAACCAGTTCTTCATCTCGCGGTAGAGGAGCTCATCGCCCATGAGGTCCTGCACCTTGAGGCTCTTGAACGTGTCCCAGACCTCGTCGAGACGGGCGATCTCGCGCTCGCTGCGGTCACGCAGCTGCTTCATCTCCCGCTCCGCGCCGTCGCGGACCTTGCGCTTGGCGTCGGCCTTGGCACCCTCGGCCTCGAGGGCCGCGAGGTCCTCCTCGAGCTTCTTGGCGCGGTCGTTGATCGCCACGTCCATCCGGTTCGTCAGCATCTTGCGCTGCTGGTCGACCTTCGCCTCGAGCGAGGACAGGTCGCGGTGACGCGCGTCCTCGTCGACCGAGGTGATCATGTACGCCGCGAAGTAGATGACCTTCTCCAGGTCCTTCGGGGCGAGGTCGAGCAGGTAGCCCAGCCGCGACGGCACACCCTTGAAGTACCAGATGTGGGTCACGGGGGCGGCGAGCTCGATGTGGCCCATCCGCTCGCGGCGCACCTTGGAGCGGGTGACCTCGACGCCACAGCGCTCGCAGATGATGCCCTTGAAGCGCACGCGCTTGTACTTGCCGCAGTAGCACTCCCAGTCCCGGGTGGGACCGAAGATCTTCTCGCAGAAGAGGCCGTCACGCTCGGGCTTGAGCGTGCGGTAGTTGATCGTCTCCGGCTTCTTGACCTCGCCGTGGCTCCAGGTGCGGATGTCGTCCGCGGTGGCCAGGCCGATCCGAAGCTGGTCGAAGAAGTTAACGTCGAGCACTTTGGCTGCTTTCCTCGTACTTTTCGAATTCTGTGTGGCTTGAGGGACCGAGCGGGGGCAGTACGCCGGGATCCCGGCGTACTGCCCTCACGCTCAGACTTCTTCGACCGAGTTGGGCTCGCGCCGGGACAGGTCGATGCCGAGCTCCTCGGCGGCACGGAAGACGTCTTCCTCCGCGTCGCGCAGCTCGATGCTGGACCCGTCCTGGCTGAGCACCTCGACGTTGAGGCACAGCGACTGCATCTCCTTGACGAGAACCTTGAACGACTCCGGGATGCCCGAGTCGGGGATGTTCTCGCCCTTGACGATCGCCTCGTAGACCTTCACCCGGCCGGGGACGTCGTCGGACTTGATCGTGAGCAGCTCCTGCAGGGCGTAGGCGGCGCCGTACGCCTCCATCGCCCAGACCTCCATCTCGCCGAAGCGCTGGCCACCGAACTGCGCCTTACCACCCAGCGGCTGCTGCGTGATCATCGAGTACGGGCCGGTGCTGCGGGCGTGGATCTTGTCGTCCACGAGGTGGTGCAGCTTCAGGATGTACTTGTAGCCCACGGCCACCGGCTCGGGGAACGGCTCGCCGGAGCGACCGTCGAAGAGCCGCGCCTTGCCGTCCTCGCCGACGAGGCGGACGCCGTCGCGGTTCGGCATGGTGGCGCCGAGCAGACCGGTGATCTCGTCCTCGCGGGCACCGTCGAAGACCGGCGTGGCGACCTTCGTGCCCGGCGCGGCCTTGTCGACACCGATCGAGATGAGCCGCTGGGCCCACTCGGTGTCGAGCTTGTCGCCGGTGAGGTTGAGGTCCCAACCCTGCTGGGCGAGCCAGCCGAGGTGGAGCTCGAGGATCTGACCGATGTTCATCCGGCGCGGAACGCCGAGCGGGTTGAGGATCACGTCGACAGGGGTGCCGTCCTCCATGAACGGCATGTCCTCGATCGGCAGGATCTTGGCGATGACGCCCTTGTTGCCGTGTCGGCCGGCGAGCTTGTCACCGACGGAGATCTTGCGCTTCTGGGCGACGTAGACGCGGACCAGCTGGTTGACACCCGGCGGCAGCTCGTCGCCGTCCTCGCGGTCGAAGACGCGGACACCGATGACGGTGCCCTCCTCGCCGTGCGGCACCTTCATGGAGGTGTCGCGGACCTCGCGGGCCTTCTCACCGAAGATGGCGCGCAGCAGGCGCTCCTCGGGGGTCAGCTCGGTCTCGCCCTTCGGGGTGACCTTGCCGACCAGGATGTCACCGGTGGTGACCTCGGCGCCGATGCGGATGATGCCCCGCTCGTCGAGGTCGGCCAGCATCTCCTCGGAGACGTTCGGGATGTCCCGGGTGATCTCCTCCGGACCCAGCTTGGTGTCGCGGGCGTCGACCTCGTGCTCCTCGATGTGGATCGAGGTGAGGTAGTCCTCCTGCACCAGGCGCTGGGAGAGGATGATCGCGTCCTCGTAGTTGTGACCCTGCCAGGGCATGAACGCGACGAGCAGGTTCTGGCCCAGGGCCATCTCGGCGTCGTCGGTGCACGGGCCGTCGGCGATCGGCGTACCGACCTCGAGCCGGTCGCCCTCGCTGACCAGCGGGCGCTGGTTGATGCACGTGCCCTGGTTCGAGCGCTGGAACTTGGCGAGCTTGTACGTCGTGTACGTGCCGTCGTCGTTCATCGACTCGATGAGGTCGGCGGAGACCTCCTTGACCACACCGGCCTTGGTCGCGGTGACCACGTCACCGGCGTCCACGGCAGCGCGGTACTCGATCCCGGTGCCGACCAGCGGCGCCATGCTGCGGACCAGCGGAACCGCCTGGCGCTGCATGTTGGCACCCATCAGGGCCCGGTTGGCGTCGTCGTGCTCGAGGAACGGGATCAGGGCGGTGGCGACCGAGACCATCTGGCGCGGCGAGACGTCCATGTAGTCCACCTCGGCGGCCGGGACCTCGCCGACCTCGCCGTCGCGCTGGCGGACCAGCACGCGCTCGTCGGCGAAGGTGTTGTCGGCGGTCAGGGCAGCGTTGGCCTGCGCGATGACGTAGCGGTCCTCGTCGTCGGCGGTGAGGTAGTCGATCTTGTCGGTGACCTTGCCCTCGACGACCTTGCGGTAGGGCGTCTCGACGAAGCCGAACGGGTTGATCCGGCCGAAGGAGGCCAGCGAGCCGATCAGACCGATGTTCGGACCCTCGGGGGTCTCGATCGGGCACATCCGGCCGTAGTGCGACGGGTGGACGTCACGGACCTCCATGCCGGCACGGTCACGGGACAGACCGCCCGGACCCAGCGCCGAGAGACGGCGCTTGTGGGTCAGGCCCGCGATGGGGTTGGTCTGGTCCATGAACTGCGAGAGCTGCGAGGTGCCGAAGAACTCCTTCAGCGCCGCGACGACCGGGCGGATGTTGATCAGCGACTGCGGCGTGATCGCCTCGACGTCCTGGGTGGTCATCCGCTCGCGGACCACGCGCTCCATCCGGGCCAGGCCGGTGCGGAGCTGGTTCTGGATCAGCTCGCCCACGGTGCGCATGCGGCGGTTGCCGAAGTGGTCGATGTCGTCGGCGGCGATGTCGAGCGCGCCGATCGGCGCCTCGACCTGCTCGCGGCCGTCGTGCAGCGCGACGATGTAGCGGATCGCGGCGACGATGTCGTCAACGGTCAACGTCTGCTGATCGAACGCCTCGGTCAGACCGAGCTTCTTGTTCACCTTGTAGCGACCGACCTTGGCCAGGTCGTAGCGCTTGGGGTTGAAGTAGTAGTTGTTCAGCAGCGTCTGCGCGGCCTCGCGCGTCGGCGGCTCGCCCGGACGGAGCTTGCGGTAGATGTCGAGCAGCGCGGCGTCCTGGTCGGCGATGTTGTCCTTCTCCAAGGTCAGCATCATCGACTCGTACTCGCCGAACTCCTCGCGGATCTGCTCGTTGGTCCAGCCGAGCGCCTTGAGCAGGACGGTGACGTTCTGCTTGCGCTTGCGGTCCAGACGCACGCCGACCAGGTCGCGCTTGTCGATCTCGAACTCGAGCCAAGCGCCGCGGCTCGGGATCAGCTTGGCGGTGAAGATGTCCTTGTCGGACGTCTTGTCGGCGGTGCGCTCGAAGTAGACACCGGGCGAGCGGACCAGCTGCGAGACGACGACACGCTCGGTGCCGTTGATGACGAACGTGCCCTTGTCGGTCATGAGCGGGAAGTCGCCCATGAAGACCGTCTGGCCCTTGATCTCACCGGTGTCGTTGTTGGTGAACTCGGCGGAGACGTAGAGCGGAGCGGAGTAGGTGAAGTCCTTCTCCTTGCACTCGTCGACGGTGTACTTGGGGTCGTAGAAGACCGGGTTGTCGAACGAGAGAGACATCGTCTCGGAGAAGTCCTCGATCGGGGAGATCTCCTCGAAGATCTCCTCCAGCCCCGACTTCTCCGACACATCGTCGCCGGCGGCCTTGCGGGCGGCGATGCGCTCCTTGTGGACGTCGTTGCCGACGAGCCAGTCGAAGCTGTCGGTCTGGAGGGAGAGGAGCTGCGGGAGCTCGAGCGGCTCCTGGATCTTTGCGAACGAGATGCGGCGAGGGTTACCGGAGGCGGTGGTGCTGCGCGCGGCCAAGAGGAATCCTTCTTGCGGGTATCGCTGGCTGAAGTCGCTGCCCACCATCCTTCGACCACCGGGCAGGCAGAAGGGCATATGAGGGCATGCGCAAAGAGCAACGATAGCGCAGAAAGGCGGCCGCCACAATACCCGGACGCGGTCAGGCGGCTGCGTCGCGACGATCATGCGCCTCCGCGGCGCCCAGGTCAAGCAACGCGCGGCAAGTTCCCCGCGATCCGGGACGTCCCGGCCGGTCCGACCTCGCCGGTCAGGGCGCGATCGGCGTCGTCACCAGGTTGTCGATCAGCCAGTCGCCGCCCACCTTCTCCATGGTGGCGGTGACCTGGTCCTGGTAGGGGATGGCGGTGGTCGTCGCCTTGTTGGTCGTCGGCCGGTCGACGAAGAGCAGCACCTGGACCCGGTCGTCGTCGACGCGGATGATGCCGGTGTCCACGACCTTCGTCGTGACCACCGTCTGCACCCCGGGGGCGCTCTTCTTGATCAGGGCGAAGGTCTTGTCGTAGGTCTTCCGGTAGGAGTCGGTCAGGTAGCTCTCGGCCGTCTTCTGATCCGCGTCGAGCTTGCGGTAGTCGTAGGAGAGCACCGGCACGATCGCCTCCTTCGCGGCCGCCTGCGCCGCCACCGCCCGGTCCTCGATCTGCGTCACCTTCGAGCCGCCGGAGAGCTGGGTGTCGGCCTGCACGATGCGGTCGGCGGGGTGACGGGTGGACAGCACCCCGGCGAGCACGGCGGTGGCGAGCGCGACGACGGCGACCACGGCGAGCACCCACCCCGGCACGAGGAACGGCGCCGAGCGTGCCGAGCCTGTCGAGGTGCCGTCGCTCGTCTCCTCGTCCACCGGACCGGGCGTGGACTCGTCCGCCGGCTCGGTTGGCTCGACACGCTCGGCAGCAGGCTCCTCGGTCCGCTCGACGGCAGGCTCGGGCGTGAGGCCGAGCTGCTCGTCGTACGCCGAGCGCCGGGCGGGATCGAGCAGCACCGCGGCTGCCTCGTTCAGGGTGGCGAAGCGGCGCTCGGTCGGATCCAGGTCGGCGATCGCGTTGCGCCACGCCGTACGGATCTGCGCGGCGTCGGCACTCGGCTCGACGCCGAGCAGGTCGTACCAGGTCGGGCTGGGCATGCTCACGGCGTGCCTCCCGTCGTCCCACCGGTGCTGCCCGAGCTACCCGAGCTGCCCGAGCTGCCCGTGTCGGAGGCCTCAGCCGGCGTGAACGCGTCCACCAGCCACTTCCCCCCGGTCTTCACCATGCTCACCTCGAAGCGGTACGGCTCGGGCGTGCCGGTCACGTAGGTCGTCGAGCCCTTCTTCTTCGGGTAGGAGTTGGTGAAGGAACCGGCGACGAGCACCGTCGCGGTGTCGGAGTCGATCGTCGCCACTCCGGTCGAGTAGACCTCGGTGGTCCGCTTGACGCCGGTCTGGGAGACGCTCGCCTCCGCGAACGGCACGCCGTTGTTCTCGAAGTCGGTGCGGAACTTTGCGGTGACCACTGCCTCGACGAGCTGGCGGTACTTCGGCATCTGGCCGGTCTTCGCATCCAGCAGGTCCGGCCCGTAGGCGTTGACGCGCAGCGCGAACTGACGCGCCTGGGACATGGCGTCGTCGCGTTCGGACTGGAGGCTGTCGCTGCCCGAGAAGGCGCTGGTGACCCTGCCCCAGCCGGAGCCGGTGCCGTCGCCGACCACGCGGGCGCCCAGGTAGCCGAGTGAGCCGAGGATGACCACGATCAGCAGTCCCAGCACGCCCCACCTGACCGCCGCCGAGGCGCGGGGCGCGCCGGTGCCGCGGCCGGCGGACCCGGGTCCGTCGCTCTCGTCGAGGGGGCGCGCGCCGGTGGCCTCGCGACCCGTCGGGGTGTCCGGGTCCTCGGCGCCGTCGCGCTCGTCGCTGTCAGGGGCTACTGGTAGAGCCACTTCCAGGTGTCCTTCCCAGGCGCGGGGGTCTCAGCGGCGGTCGGGTCGCCCCAGGCGAGCTTGCCGGTCTTCTCGTCGTACGACGCGACGACCGGCGCCCGGTAGGCGGCCGCTGCCCGCTGATGGTAGTTCTGCACTCCACGCGCGTTGCTCTTGGTGATCGGTTCGGTGCACTGGGCCGCGGTGTTCATGTCCCGCGGCGTGGTGTCCTGCGGCGCCCGCTGCTTCGTCGACTGGTAGCCGTCGTGGCAGACCGCCTGGGTGGTGAGGATCAGGCCGAATCGGGCGTCGTACTGACCGGCGTCGTTCTTCGCCAGGACGCTGAAGCCGCCCTCGGTGACGTAGGGATAGACCACCAGCACGTACCGCACACCGGGCAGGTTGGACTGGACGATCCGCCCGGTGGTGAGCGCCTCGGAGATGACCTGCCCGAGGTCCACGCCACTGCGGTCGAGGAAGTCGCGCAGCTCGCTGGCGCCGGCGGAGCCGTTGGCCAGCAGCTTGACCAGATCCTGGTTGGACGCTGCCAGGGTGTCGCTGACCAGCGACAGGTTCTTCGCGAACGACCGGATCGAGCTCTCGGTGTCGGTCTGCGTCTTCAGCACGGTGTTGCCGTCCTTGAGCAGCGCCGTGGTGACGTCGAAGTTCTTGTCGGCGGTGTCGATGAACGCCGTCCCGCTGTCCAGGATCGTCTGCAGCTCCTGCCCGGTGCCGGCGAACGCGGTGCCGAGCTCGGTGAGCGTGGTCTGCAGGGCCTTCTGGTCCACCGAGTCGACCGTGGTGGTGACGTCCCCGAGCAGCTTGTCGGTCGGGATCGGGATGCTGGTGTCGCGCTGGGCGATCGTGGAGCCGTTCTTCAGGTACGGCGCCGTCTTGGTCTGGGGTTGCAGCTCGACGTACTGCTCCCCCACGGCCGAGCGGTTGCCGACCACCGCGAGGGTGTCGGCCGGGATGTTCTTCTGCGACTTGTCGATGTCGAGGTAGACGTCGACGCCCGCGCTGGTCAGCTTCAGCTTGCCGACCTGGCCGATCTTCACGCCGCGGTAGGAGACCTCACCGCCCTGGTAGATGCCGCCGGAGTCCGGGAAGTGGGCGACGACGGTGTAGGTGGTCGCGTGCACGAGCCGGTCCAGGTGCGCGTAGCGCGCGCCGGTGAAGCTCACCCCGAGCAGGGTGATCAGTGCGAAGACCGCCAGTTGGATCTGGGTACGCCGGGTGATCACTTGGCTCCTCCCTTCGTACCGGTCGAGGTGTCGAGCCCCGGAACCAGCAGACTCACCAGGTCCGGATCGTAGAGCGCCGCAAGCTCGCCGTACGTCGGGCCCTTCGGGCCGGTCTGGAGCTGGAGCGAGGCGCGCTCGGCACCCTGGGCGGCCGGGTCGGCCGCCGAGCCCGCCTGCTGGCGCAGGCCCAACGTCCCCAGGCCGAGCAGGCCGCTGGAGCCCGAGCTCGGCTGGGTGGCGGAACCGGAGCCGCTGCTGCCCTGGCCGAGGATGCCGCCCAGGAGGCCGGCCAGCTGGCTGGGCAGGATGGTGGAGAGGTTCGGCAGCCCCGGGATCATGTTGAGCACCTTGCACACGGCGGTGCCGGAGTTCGCTGTCTTGAGACACTCGCTCTTGAGCTGGGTGAGCGCCTTGACCGAGGCGAGCACGTTGATGCAGGCCTGGCTGGTCAGGCTCCCCGAGGTCAGGCACTTGACCACCTCGCCGACCACGTGACCCGGTGCGATGTCGCTGGGCACCAGGTTGTTCAGGCCGCCGGAGAGGATGTCGGAGAAGTCCAGGTTGAGCGTGATGTTCAGGTTGACGAAGTCACCCATGTGCAGGTTGCGGGCCGCCTGAGGCGTCCCGCCGACAGCGGCGTCGACGAAGGGGTAGGTCAGCAGCGTGTTGAACGCGTTGACGAAGTGGTCGCCCGACTTGGCCAGCGATGTCAGCACCGGCTGCAGGTTGCGGACGATGTCGATCGTGCCCTGCTTGGAGGCGTTGATCACCCGGACGCCTGTGTCGCCGAGCTTGCTCAGCGCCTGGAGCATCGTGACCAGGTCCTGACGCTGTGAGTCGAGGCTGCTCAAGGCACCGGGCAGCTCCTGCAGCGTGGAGTCGATGGTCTTCTCCTGCGCCTTCGCGCTGGCCGAGAGCTTGGCGACCGCGTCCAGCGCGTCGGTGATGGCCTGCTTGTGCTCGTCCAGGTTCTTGGCGAAGACATCGACCTGGGTCAGCACGGAGCGGGCGGCGTCCTCATGCCCGGACAGCGCCTTGTTGAGCTCGGTGGAGATCGTGTGCAACTGCGCCACGCCGCCGCCGTTGAGGATCAGGCTGAGCGCGCCGAGGACCTGCTCCACCTCCGGGTTGTCGCCGGAGCGGGCGAGCGGGATGGTGTCACCGCTCTTCATCAGGGTGCCGCTGGGCTCGGAGGGCGACTGCAGGGCGACGAACTTCTCCCCCAGCAGGCTGGTCTGCTGGATCTCCGCGGTGGCGTTGTCCGGCAGCTTGGTGTCCTTGCGGACCTTCAGCGTGACGTCCGCGATGCCCCGGGTCAGCTGGATCTTCTCCACCTTGCCCACGGTGACGTCGTTGAGCTTGACCGTGGAGTCGGGCACCAGGTCGAGCACGTCGCGGAACTGCACGTGCAGCGTCATCGGATCCTTGCCGGTGGAGGCACCGCCGGGCAGGGGAAGGTCGTAGACCGAGAAGCTGCAGCCCGACAGCGCGACGCAGCCGACGAGGAGGACGACCAGGGTCTTGAGGAGTCGGCTCATCGGGAACCCCCCGCCGCGGTCACGAGGCCGCCCAGGGTCGGGTCCGACTTCACGCCGTACGACGAGCCGGTGCCTGCTCCGCTCAGCCCGTTCCCGAGGGCGGCGCTGCGCGGCAGGATCTTGTCGACAAGGCTGCACAGGCTCTTGCCGCTGGGGAGCTGGTCGGTGAGGGTGCACAGCACCTGCGCCGGGTTGGTGGTCAGCTGGTGGGCGAGCTCGCCGAGGTTGGCGTTGGTGTCGAGGGTGCCGACGTCGGGGTTGTAGGCGAGGTAGAGGTTCGACAGCGCGACCGGCGCCGCCTTGAGGATCTCGTTGAGGTTGTCGCGGTTCTTCACCACGGTCCCGAGGACCTGGTTGAGACCCTTGAGGTTGCTGCCCAGCGCATCCTTGTTCGTCTTGACGAAGTCGGCGACCTTGCCCAGCGCCACCTGGAGGTTGTGCAGCGACGCGGCCAGGTCCGTGCGCTCGTCGGCCAGCGTCGAGGACACGCCGGACAGGGCGGTGTTGAAGTCACGCACGGTGCCGTCGTTCTGCGCCAGCTTGTTGACGAACGTCTCCAGCTGGCTCGCGGAGCCGAACAGCGCGTCCTTGTTGTCGTCGAGGGTCTTGGTCAGCTGGGAGAGGTCCCCGATGGTCTGGTGCACCTGCTCGCCCTGTCCACCGAAGTTGGCGGCGGTCTGCTGCAGCAGGTCGGTCAGGGCGCCCTCCTTGTTGGCACCGTTGGGGCCCAGCGCGGTGACCAGCTGGTCGAGACTGCCGTAGATCTGGTCGAGCTCCAGCGGTACGGCGGTGCGGTCGGTCTGGAGCACCGCGCCGTCCTTGAGCGTCGGCCCGGAGGTGTAGACCGGCGTGAGCTGGACGTAGCGGTCGCCGACGACCGACGGCGCGACGATGACCGCCTGGGCGTCCTGCGGCACCTTGACGTCCTTGTCGTAGTGCATCGTCACGATCACGTCGGTCCCGTCGGGGGTCACCTTGTCGACCTTGCCCACCGGCACTCCGAGCACGCGCACGTCGCTGCCCGTGTAGATGGAGATGGTCCGCGGGAAGTGAGCGGTCAGGGTGCGGTCGCCGCTGCCGCGGGAGAGCAGCGTGATGCCCGTCGCCAGCACGAGCAGCGCGATGACGAGCGGCACCGCCCAGCGGCGCATGGTGGCATTCATCCCGGCAGCCATGTCAGCCTCCCAACGACGGGACGGGGGGCAGGTTCTGGATGTAGCTGTCGAACCACGGACCGTTGCCGAGCACCTGCGAGAAGTCCCGGTAGAACGGCGCCATCAGCCGCAGCGTGGAGTCGAGGTTGTCGTCGTTCTTGGTGAAGACGTCGATCACCGTCTGCAGGCTGGCGAGCGTCGGCTTGAGGTCGGCGCTGCTCTGGTCGATCAGCTTCGACAGCTGCTGGGACAGCGTCGTGGTGGAGGTCAGCAGCGTGTGGATGGCCTGCTTCTTGGCCTCCAGGGCGGTGAACAGCGAGGCGGAGTCCTTCATCAGGTCGACGATGTCCTGGTCGCGCTGGTCCAGCACGCCGGTGACCTTGTCGAGGTTCTGCAGCAGGGTGTTGATCCGCTCGTCCTTGGCGGCGATGTTCTTCGACAGCGCGGCCACCCCGGTCAACGCGGCCTGGAACGACTTGGGCGTCGTCCGGGTCAGGTCCGAGAGGGTGGTCAGCGCCGAGGCGAGCTGGTCGGTGTCGATCTTGCCCGCCGTGTCGGCCAGGCCGGAGAACGCCTTGACGACGTCGTACGGCGAGGTCGTCCGGGCGACAGGGATCTCGGCACCCTTGGCCAGCTGGCCCGACCCCGCGGGCTGCAGGTCCAGGAACATCTGGCCCAGCAGCGTCTGCACCTTGATCGCTGCACCGGTCCGGGTGCCGAAGGCCGAGTCGGTCTTGACCTTGAAGTCGACCTTCACGTGGCCGTCGGCGAGCCCGACCTTGGAGACCTTGCCGACCCGGACACCGGCGATGCGCACGGCGTCGCCGGCCTTGAGTCCGCCGGCCTCGGAGAAGTCGGCCGAGTAGGTGGTGCCGCCACCGATCAGCGGCAGGCTGTCGGCCTTGAAGGCGGCCAGAACGATCAGGGCCAGCACGGCGATGCTCACGGCACCGACCCTGACGGGGTTGCGCTCGCGGAAGGGGATCATCCTAGGTTGCACCTCGCTGCCGTGACGTTGAGGCCGACCGGGATCTTCACCTTGCCGGGCAGCGTGACGCTGCCGTTGAGGCCGCAGAGGAAGAAGTTGAACCACGAGCCGTAGGTGGCGGTGGCGCCGATCTTGTTGAGCTTCTGCGGCTCGATCTGCAGGTCGGCGTCGAGGCCCTGTCGCTGGCTGGCGAGCTGGCCGGCGAAGGTGCGCAACTGCTTGATGTCCTCCACGAACGGGGAGCGGATCCCCGAGACCAGGTCGGAGGTCTGCTCGGAGAGTGCGGAGATGTGGTCCAGCGAGTCCAGGATCGGCTGCTTGTCCTGGTCCAGGCCGTGCACGAAGGTCTTGTAGGTCTCGATCAGCTGCGACAGCTGCGTGTCGCGGCTGCCGACGTGCACGAGGACGTCGTTGAGGTTGTCGATCAGCGAGTCGATCACCTGGTCCCGGTCCGCGAGCGTCTGGGTGAGCGACGCGGTGTGCGCCAGCAGGTCGTCCAGGGTGCCGCCCTCACCCTGGAACACCTGCACGATCTCGTAGGAGAGCGCGTTGATGTCGTTGGGCGAGAGCGCTTCGAAGAGCGGCTTGAAGCCGTTGAACAGCACCGTCAGGTCCAAGGCCGGCGTGGTCTGCGAGGTAGGGATGGTGGCGCCGGGCCTGAGCAGGCCCCCGTCGCCGATCTCGTCGCTGAGCGCCAGGTAGCGCTGCCCGACCAGGTTGCGGTACTTGATCGTGGCATGGGTCGCCTTGTCCAGCGAGGTCCCGTCGGCCACCGTGAACGAGATCAACGCGTGGGTGCGGTGCACGATCTGCACGTTCTTCACGGTGCCGACCCGGACGCCGGCGATCCGGACGTCGTCGCCCTTGTTGACCCCGGTGGCGTCGGAGAACTCGGCCTTGTACTGCTTCGAGCCGCCGAAGGAGACGTTGCCGATGATCAGCACCAGCAGGCCGGTGCACAGGGTGGTGACGGCCACGAAGACCAACAGCTTGACCAGGTCACCGGTGGTGCGCTTGTCGAAGAGCTTCACTGCAGGCTCACCGTCGCTCCCCTGGCCATCGGTCCGACGAGCAGACCGCCCAGGTCCGGTACGTCGGCGGCCGTCGTGCCCAGCGCGGGCGCGATCAGCGAGTCGAGGACCTTGGTCTCGGCGGGGCTTCCGGCGTACCCGAGGGCGCTGCCACCGGTCGACGCCGTCGAGGCGCTGCTGCCGAACCCGACCGCGGAGCGGTCGGTGCCCTTGCCGGTCGGGGTGTTCACGCCGTCGGCGAGGTTCGGGACGAGCTTGAGCGGCTTGCTGGGGCTCCACGGCGGGCTCGGCAGGTGGCCGCAGGCCGGGCCGCGGTCCTCGTTGAACGTCGGCGCGTCCTTCGCCGTGTAACCGCGCGGCTGGCGCGGCAGCGTGATCAGGTCGATGTGCAGTGTGTAGTTGCGGAACGCGCTGGAGACGCGCTTGCTGAGGTTGTCCATCCCGCCGAGCAGGCAGGGGAACTCCGGCGCGTAGCGCGCGAGGGTCCCCACGACCGGCTCGCTGACCTTGCCGAGCTGGATCAGGTTGTCGCCGTTGGCCGCCAGGAACGCGTTGGCGGTGTTGGAGAAGGAGGTCACGTTGGTGAGCAGCTCGTGCACCTGGGTGGAGCGGTTCTCCAGCGTCGTCGTGGTGGTGATGGTGTTGCGCAGGATGTCGGCGACCTGCGGCAGGACGTCGTTGTAGGTGCCGGCGACCTGCGCTGTCTGCTCGAGGTCGGTGATCAGCAGCGGCAGCTGCGGGTTGATCTTCTTCAGGTAGCCGTCGAGCGTGGTCAGGGTCTCGCCGAGCTGCTCACCGCGGCCGTCGAGTGCGGTCGCCAGCGCGTTGAGGGTGGTGTTGAGCTGGGCCGGCTGGATCGTCTGCAGCAGCGGGTAGACGTCGCTGAGCACCTTCTCCACCTCGGTCGCGACGGCGGTGCGGGTGATCACCGCGCCGCTGCGCAGGTGCTGGTTGGCGGCCTGGGTCGGCACGTCGAGGGCGACGTACTTCTCCCCGAAGAGCGTCTTGGGCAGGATCGCGCCGGTGACGTTGGCCGGGATGGTGTCGATGTCCTTCGGGTTGATCCCCAGCGTCACCTCCGCGCCCGCGGCCGTGGCCTTGAAGTCGAGCACCTGACCGACCAGCACGCCGCGGATCTTCACGTCGGCTCGCTGCGGCAGCTCCAGGCCGATGGTGTCGGTCTGCAGGGTGACCTTGTCGAAGTGGGTGAACTTCTGGGTGAAGACGGCGTAGACCAGGTACAGGGCGACCAGGATCAGCGCCAGGAACGCGATCCCGAGGGCCCGGTACTTCTGCCGGCCGAGCACACTCGCCATCAGCCCGCCAGCCTGACCGATGTGGAGGCGCCCCAGATCGCCATCGACAGGAACAGGTCGATGACGCTGACGGCGACGATGCTGGTGCGCACGGCCTTGCCGACGGCGGTGCCCACGCCCGCCGGGCCGCCCGAGGCGTTGTAGCCGTAGTAGCAGTGGATCAGGATCACCACGATCGCGAAGATCAGCACCTTGCCGAAGGACCACAGCACGTCGGCGGGAGGCAGGAACTCGTTGAAGTAGTGGTCGTAGGTGCCGGTGGACTGGCCGTAGGAGAGGGTCACCGTCAAGCGCGTCGCGAAGTAGGAGGACAGCAGGCCGAGCACATAGAGCGGCACGATCGCGATCAGGCCGCCGACGATCCGGGTCGTGACGAGGTAGGGCAGGGACGGGATCGCCATCACCTCGAGCGCGTCGACCTCCTCCGAGATCCGCATCGCGCCGAGCTGGGCGGTGAAACCGCAGCCGACCGTCGCCGCCAGCGCGATGCCGGCGACCAGCGGGGCGATCTCGCGGGTGTTGAAGTAGGCCGAGACGAAGCCGGAGAAGGCGGCGGTCCCGAGCTGGTTGAGCGCGGCGTACCCCTGCAGGCCGACCTCGGTGCCGGTGAAGAACGTCATCGCGGTGATCACGCCCACCGTGCCGCCGATGACGGCGAGCGAGCCCGAGCCGAGGGTGACCTCGGCGAGGATCCGCAGGATCTCCTTGAAGTAACGCCGCACCGCGCGCGGCGTCCACGCCAGCGCGCGCAGGTAGAAGGACAGCTGCTGGCCCAGCTGGTCCAGGGTCTTGAGGGGCCCCTCGTAGACGGCCTTGATGCCTGGCATCGCCCTCAGCCTGTCTTCGCCGGGATGAGCTGGAAGTAGATCGCCGTCATCACGAAGTTGACGATGAACAGCAGCAGGAAGGTGATGACCACCGACTCGTTGACCGCGTCGCCGACGCCCTTGGGACCGCCGCCGGCGTTCATGCCCTTGTAGGAGGCGACGATGGCGGCGATGAGGCCGAAGATCAGCGCCTTCAGCAGGCCCTGCCACACGTCCGACATCTGCGCGAGGGCGGTGAAGCTGGCCAGGTAGGCACCGGGCGTGCCGTGCTGCAGGATCACGTTGAACACGTAGCCGCCGATGACGCCCACGACGCTGACCAGGCCGTTGAGGAAGACCGAGACGAGCATGCAGGCGAGCACGCGCGGTACGACGAGGCGCTGGATCGGGTCGATGCCCAGCACCATCATGGCGTCGAGCTCCTCGCGGATCTTGCGCGCGCCGAGGTCGGCTGCGATCGCGGAGCCACCGGCTCCGGCGACGAGCAGCGCGGTGGCGATCGGACCTGCCTCGCGGACGACGGCCAGCACCGATGCGGAGCCGGTGAACGACTGCGCACCGAACTGGGTGATCAGACCCCCGACCTGGAGGGCGATCACGGCGCCGAAGGGGATGGCGACGAGCGCGGTCGGGACGATCGTCACCGACGCGATGAACCAGGCCTGCTGGATGAACTCGCGCAGTTGGAAGGGCCGCCGGAACAGACCTCGGGAGACGTCCAGCCCGAAGGCGAACAGCTTTCCCGCGGTACCGACCGGCGCCAACACCTTGGCGGCGGTTACCGACGACATCAGGCGCTGGCACCCCCGGCCAGGACCGAGTCAGCCAGGAACGAGCCCGGAGGCGGCGTCACGCCGTTGGCGCGGCACCACTCCCCCGGCGGGCGCTGGCTGCGTCGCGGGATGCCGTTGGAGGGCTCCAGCTGGAGCGCGATCGGCGGCAGCGGAGGCAGGTCCATGTCCTTCTCCGCGGCGAGCTGGTCGGCGTCCTTCTCCTCGGACATGCCGATGGGGCCGACCCGTTGAGCGTTGAGGAACTGGCGCACCACCGGCTCCTCGGAGGACAGCAGCATCTCGCGCGGCCCGAACATCGCCAGGTGCTTGTGGTAGAGCAGCCCGATGTTGTCCGGCACCGTCCGCGCGGTGTTGATGTCGTGGGTGACGATGAGGAAGGTCGCGTCGATCTGGGCGTTGAGGTCGACGATGAGCTGGTTGAGGAACGCGGTGCGGACCGGGTCCAGACCGGAGTCGGGCTCGTCGAAGAGCACGATCTCCGGGTCGAGGACCAGGGCCCGGGCGAGGCCGGCCCGCTTGCGCATGCCGCCGGAGATCTCCCCGGGGAGCTTCGTCTCGGCGCCGATGAGACCGACCAGGTCCATCTTCTCCATGACGATCCTGCGGATGTCGGCCTCGGACTTCTTGGTGTGCTCACGCAGCGGGAAGGCGACGTTGTCGTAGAGGTTCATCGAGCCGAACATCGCGCCGTCCTGGAAGAGCACCCCGAACAGCTTGCGGATCTCGTAGAGGTCCTTCTCCGAGCACGAGCAGATGTCGACGCCCTCGATCACGACGGACCCACGGTCGGGCTTGAGCAGGCCGATGAGCGTCTTGAGGAGGACCGACTTCCCGGTCCCGGACGGTCCCAGCATGACGCAGATTTCGCCGGCCGGCACGGTGAGCGTGACGTCTCCCCAGATCAACTGCTTGCCGAAGCTCTTGGTCAGACCGTCGATCTTGATGTCGACACCCATGTACGTGCGCCTCCCTCTCCCGGCACGTGATTACCCAGACTCGCGAGTAACAACGCATGGCTGTGAGTGAAGTTACGGCTTGGATGGGACGGACGTCACGTCTTTGCACGCATGTTGGGACGCAGAAATGGAACGAAGGGCGGCCATCCGGTGAGGATGGCCGCCCTTCGCGGGTGACGCGGTGCGGCTCAGGCCGCGGCGATCACTTGAGGGTGACGGTGGCGCCGGCGCCCTCGAGGGACTCCTTGGCCTTGTCAGCCGTCTCCTTGTTGACCTTCTCCAGGACCGGCTTCGGGGCGCCCTCGACGAGGTCCTTGGCCTCCTTCAGACCGAGGTTCGTCAGAGCGCGCACCTCCTTGATGACGTTGATCTTCTTGTCACCAGCGGCCTCGAGGATGACGTCGAACTCGTCCTGGGCGGCGGCCTCGTCGGCACCGCCAGCGGCGCCACCGGCGGCCGGAGCGGCAGCAACGGCGACGGGAGCGGCGGCGGTGACGCCGAAGGTCTCCTCGAACTCCTTGACGAACTCGGACAGCTCGATGAGGGTGAGCTCCTTGAACGCGTCGAGCAGCTCGGCGGTGGAAAGCTTCGCCATGATTGGCATTCCTTTCAATGTGGCGGCCGGCGTGTGCCGGTCACCGGGTTACAGGTGGTGTGTACCGGGGCCTCAGGCCTCGGTGGTCTCCTCGGCGGCGTCGGCCGGGGCCGCACCACCTGCGAGGATCGAGGGGTCGTTCGCTGCCTTCTCCTGAAGGGCGGCAGCCAGCTGCGCGGCCTTCGAGGGGAGGGCGTTGAAGACGTAGAGCGCCTGCGCCAGCGACGCCTGCATGGCGCCCGCAAGCTTGGCAAGCAGGACCTCGCGCGACTCGAGGTCGGCCAGCTTGGCGACCTCCTTCGCGTCGAGCAGCTTGCCCTCGTAGATCCCGCCCTTGATCACAAGAGCGGGGTTCGCCTTGGCAAAGTCACGCAGACCCTTCGCAGCCTCGACGACGTCGCCCTTGATGAAGGCGACGGCGGTGGGGCCGTTCAGGAGGTCGTCGAAACCCTCGATGCCGCTCTGCTTGGCGGCGATCTTGGTCAGCGTGTTCTTGACCACGGCGTAGTTGGCGTTCGCACCGAGGGAGCGACGGAGGTCCTTCAGCTCCTTCACGGTGAGACCGCGGTACTCGGTCAGCACGGCACCGTTCGAGGCGCTGAACTCCTCAGCGATCTCGGCAACGGCGGCCTGCTTGTCTGCCCGCGCCATGGGTCTCCTTCTTCCGTGGATCGAGTCCGACGGCGCCTGGTCCCGTGAAATGACGAACGCCCCGAGCGCAGGCGCTCAGGGCGGACAGGATCTGTCATGCTCTGGTCACCTACGCTGGCCGTCCGCCTCAGTGATCAACACTGTCGCGGCACCTTCGGTCGTTGAGCTGTTGCTCGCTGACAACCGGCGGTCTCTGGTTCGTGGTCAAGTATGGGCGACCCCGACGTCGTACGCCAAATCGGGGCCGCCGGGACGCCGAAGGGCGGCCACCCGGCAGGGTGACCGCCCTTCGGCGTCGATCAGCTGGTCAGCGTGAGGCTCAGGCCTCGTCCTCAGCCGCGACGTTCCGGGTGCGGTTGGGGTCGACCTGGACACCGGGGCCCATGGTCGTGGAGACGGTGACCTTCTTGATGTAGCGGCCCTTGGAGCTGGCCGGCTTCAGACGCAGCACCTCGTCGAGGGCGGCGGCGTAGTTCTCAGCGAGCTGGACCTCGTCGAAGGAGGCCTTGCCGATGATGAAGTGGAGGTTGGCGTGACGGTCCACGCGGAACTCGATCTTGCCGCCCTTGATGTCCGAGACGGCCTTCGCGACATCGGGGGTCACGGTGCCGGTCTTCGGGTTCGGCATCAGCGAGCGCGGACCGAGCACGCGGCCGAGGCGACCGACCTTGCCCATCATGTCCGGGGTCGCGACGACGGCGTCGAAGTCGAGCCAGCCGCCGGCGACCTTCTCGATGAGCTCGTCGCCACCGACGAAGTCGGCGCCGGCCTCACGGGCGGCCTCGGCCTTGTCCGCGTTCGCGAACACGAGGACGCGGGCGGTCTTGCCGGTGCCGTGCGGGAGGTTGACGGTGCCGCGCACCATCTGGTCGGCCTTGCGCGGGTCGACGCCGAGTCGCATGACGACGTCGACCGTCTCGTCGAACTTCTTCTTCGAGGAGGTCTTGGCGATCTTGATCGCCGCGAGCGGGGCGAACAGCTCGTTCTTGTCGAACGTGTCCGCGGCCGCGCGGTAGGTCTTGCTGCGCTGCATGATTCTTCCTTCGGTTCTTAAGAGGAGATGTGGTTAGCGAGCCAGCGCGGCTCTCCCACGTTGGTCAGGCCTCGACGGTGACGCCCATGGAGCGGGCGGTGCCCTCCACGATCTTCATGGCGGCGTCGATGTCGTTGGCGTTGAGGTCGGGCAGCTTGGTGCTGGCGATCTCGCGCACCTGGTCCTTGGTCAGCTTGCCGACCTTGTCCTTGTGCGGAACGCTCGAGCCCTTGGCCAGGCCCGCGGCCTTCTTGATCAGCTCAGCCGCCGGCGGGGTCTTGGTGATGAACGTGAAGCTGCGGTCCTCGTAGATCGTGATCTCGACCGGGATCACGTTGCCGCGCATGGACTCGGTCTGGGCGTTGTACGCCTTGCAGAAGTCCATGATGTTGACGCCGTGCGGACCGAGGGCGGTACCCACCGGCGGGGCCGGGGTGGCCTGGCCGGCCTGGAGCTGCACCTTGACCAGCGCGGCGATCTTCTTCTTCGGAGGCATGCTCTATCTCTTTCTCATCCGTGGTCATGACGAGGGCCTCGCGGCCTCTGCCACTGCACCGTCCGGGCCGGGGCGCGGACAGCAGAGGACCAGTGTCGCCGGTGCGGCGAGACTGGTCCAAATCAACTCAGACCTTCTGGATCTGGTTGAAGCTCAGCTCGACCGGGGTCTCGCGGCCGAAGATCTCGACGAGGGCCTTGACGCGCTGCGACTCGGCGTTGATCTCGGTGATCGTGGCGTGCAGCGTGGCGAACGGTCCGTCGACCACCATGACCGAGTCGCCCTCGGAGAAGTCGGCCACCTCGACCGGCTTCTTGACGGCACCGCCGGACGTGCCGGTCGACGCGGTCTGCTGACCGGCCGCTGCCGCCTCGGCCTCGGCGGCTGCGACCACCGCGGGGGCGAGCATGTTCTCGACCTCGGTCATCGACAGCGGGACCGGCTGGTGGCTGTGACCGACGAAGCCGGTCACCGAGGGGGTGTGGCGGACGGCCGCCCAGGACTCGTCGGTGAGGTCCATCCGGACCAGCACGTAGCCCGGCAGGACGGTGCGCTTGACCATCTTGCGCTGGCCGTTCTTGATCTCGGCGACCTCCTCGGTCGGCACGACGATCTCGTGGATGTAGTCCTCCATGTTGAGCGCTACCTTGCGCTGCTCCAGGTTGGACTTCACCCGGTTCTCCATGCCGGAGTAGGTGTGCACGACGAACCAGTCGCCGGGCTTGCTCCACAGCTCGCGACGGAATGCCTCGAGCGGGTCGTTCTCGTCACCGGACTCCGGCTCGCCGGACTCCTCGCCGAGCGGCTGCTCGGCGTCCTCGGCCTCGATCGAGGAACCCACGCTGTCCAGGTCGTCGTCGTCGACGCCCATGGCCTCGTCGGTGTCCTCGTCGGTCACCTCGGTGTCGAGCGCCGCCTCGCGGACGTCGTCGTACGCCGGAGCCGAGGCGGGGTAGCCCGGAAAGCTGTCGTCGGCCTCGTCAGCGGTCGCGTCGAGGGACGGCTCGACCTCGTCGATCGCCGTCTCGTCGGTGTGGTCCTGCTCAGACACGCGCTGCTCCAAAGTTCGGGGGTTCTGCTTCCAGTGTGGCCACGACCTGCGGCCGGCGGGACTAGTCGCGTCCGCCGAAGATCGCGAAGAACAGCCGCCCGAACCCCAGGTCGAGGAGCGAGGTGATCGCCATCATCACGAGGACGAAGACCAGCACCACGACGAAGTACGTCGACAGCTGCTGCTGCGTCGGCCAGACCACCTTGCGGAGCTCGGCCACGACCTGCCGGTAGAAGAGCGCGGGTGACGTGCGCTCGTGCTTGCGCTCGCGCGGAGTGGGGACCGCCTTGGGCTCCGACACGTCCGTGCCACCTCTCATCTCAGCCGACCGTCTTGCAGGGCACGAGGGACTTGAACCCCCAACCTTCGGTTTTGGAGACCGATGCTCTGCCAGTTGAGCTAGTGCCCTCCGCGCGTGTTGCCCACCGCTTCGACCTCCCTGAGGGCATGCCAAAGCAGACTGATCATCACGCGGTGAGGTCAACTATAGGGGGTGGCCGGTTGTCTTGGCCAACCGGTGGCGCGGGAGCGCGAGGATGGCCTCGGCCAGGCGTGCCGAGGCGTCGGACGGCCGCCTGGCCGACGGGCGGGCCAGCTTGACGGTCCATTCCAGCGGCTCGCGCAGCCGGACGGCGGCCATGGAGTCGTCGGCGGCGGAGGCGGGCACGATCGTGACGCCCAGGTCGCGGCAGACCAGCGACCGGGCGAGCCGGAAGTCGGTGACCTCGGTCCGGATGGTGCGGGCGACCCCCGCCCCGGCGAACGCGAGGTCGACGACCGTGCGGTTGCCCCAGCCGGTCGGGTAGTCGATGAACGGCAGCTCGCCGAGCTCGGCGATCGAGACCTCGGTACGGCGCGCGAGCGGGTGGTCGCGATCGCAGGCGAAGACCATCGGCTCGCGGTGGATCTCGTCGAGCCGCAGCCCCGGCAGCGTCTCGGCGTGGGTGGAGACCAGCGCCAGGTCCAGGGTGCCGGAGCGCACCTCCGCCAGGGAGGTCGCCGAACCGGCGATCGTCTGCCGCAGATGGACCGCCACCAGCCGATGGGCTCCCTGGAAGTCGCGCAGCAGGTCGGCGATGTTCCACGGGCCGGTGAAGGCGAGGGTGCCGAGCACCACGGTGCCGGCGACCTCCCCACGGGCAGCGGCGACGTCGTCGCGCGCGGCGGCGATCGCGGCGAGGACGTCGTGGGCCCGCGGAAGCAGCGCCTCGCCCTCGGCGGTCAGGACGACCCGGTGGTAGGCCCGCTCGAAGAGGGTCGCGCCGAGCTGGCGCTCGAGCTGGGAGACCGCCGCCGAGACCGCCGACTGCACCACCCCTGCCCGCTCGGCGCCCCGGGTGAAGCTGCCGGTCTCGGCCACGGCCAGGAAGTACTCCAGCTGATGCGGCTGCACCTCCCCACCCTATCGCCGATGGCGATCGTATCGAGCGAAAGGATTCGTTGGACGCGATGCGGCCGGCGCGCCAGCATGGCTGTCATGAGCACTCCCGCCAGCCGCCACCACGCCCGCGGCTTCTGGCTGATCGCCTTCGTCTTCGCGGCCACCATGGCGTTCGCGGGCGCCCCTGCCCCGCTCTACGTCCTGTACGCGCGGGAGGACGGCTTCAGCTCCTTCACCGTCACCGTCATCTTCGCCGCGTATGCGATCGGGGTGGCGGTGAGCCTCTACCTGGCCGGCCACCTCTCCGACCGGTTCGGCCGGCGCCAGCTCCTGGTGCCGGCGGTGCTGCTCAACGTGGTCGCCGGTGTCATGTTCCTGACCTGGCACCAGCTCGGCTGGCTGCTCGCCGCCCGGTTCATCAGCGGCCTGGGCATCGGCATGCTGACGGCGACCGCCACGGCCCACCTGACCGAGCTGCACCGCATCGCCCGCCCGGACGCGTCCCCGCAGCGGGCGGCCGTCGTCGGCACCGCCGCCAACATCGGCGGCATCGGACTCGGGCCGATCGTGGCCGGGTTCCTGGCGCAGTACGCCGGCCGGCCGCTGTACACGCCGTACGCGGTCTTCGTCTTCCTCATGCTCGCCGGCCTGCTCGCGGTGATGCTGGTCCCCGAGACGGTCACGCCGGGCGTGGACGCGTGGCGCTACCGCCCGCAGCGCATCTCGGTCCCGGCCGAGGCCCGCGCCGGCTTCGTCGCCGCGGCGATGCTCGCGTTCGTCAGCTTCGCGATGTTCGGCTTCTTCACCTCGCTGGCGCCCTCGTTCCTCTCCGGCACGCTGCACCACACCTCGCACGCCCTCGCCGGCACCATCAGCTTCTCGGTGTTCGGCTCGGCGGCGGTGGCGCAGACGCTGACCGGGCGCTGGCCGTCCACCCGGCTCTACCCCGTCGGACTGGCCGTGCTCGCGATCGGGCTCGTCCTGGTCGTCGCCGCCATCCTGGCCTCCTCCCTGGCCCTGCTGGTCGTGGCCGGCGTCGTCGTGGGTGTGGGCGCCGGCACCGCCTTCAAGGCCGCCGTCGCCGCCGTCATCGAGCTGGCGCCGCCGGCCGCGCGCGGGGAGACCCTCGCCGGGCTCTTCCTGGTCGGCTACCTGGGGATGTCGGTGCCGGTGATCCTGCTCGGCGTGCTGCTGCAGTACGTCGCCATCCACCCCTCGATCATCGCCTTCGGCGTGCTGATGCTCGCCCTCCTGACGCTGGCCGCCTCGCTGGTGGCCACGGGCCGGCGCCGACCGGCACTGGCCTAGCGGTCCTCCTCGAAGACGCGGTGCGTGCCGTAGGCGCGCTGGTGGTAGACCAGCGGTTCGCGGGTGTCGTGCGCGGCGGTCTCGACGTCGGCGAGGACCAGGACGTGGTCGCCGGCGCCGACGAGCGAGCTGACCCGGGCACCGACCCATGCGTGCACGCCCGACAGTGCGGGAGCCGCGTCCCGCGGCGCCCAGTCGACGGCGGCGAACCGGTCGATCCCGGGCGTGGCGAAGATCCGCGCGACGTCGCGCTGGTCGCCGGCGAGGATGTTGAGGCCGAGCGGTGCGCCGACGGCCAGTGCGGCCAGCAGCGACGAGCGGTGGTCGAGCGACACGAGCACCATCGGCGGCGCCATCGACAGCGACATGAATGCGCTCACCGTCGTCCCGACCGGCCGGCCGGATGCGTACGTCGTGACCACCGCCACCGGGCTGGCCACGTGCCCCATGGCCAGCCGGAACGCGTCTTGCAGGTCGACGTCGACCACCTCCAGGCTCATCAGAAGCCCTTACCCGGGTTGAGGATCGCCAGCGGGTCCAGGGCCTGCTTCAGCGAGGCGTGCACGTCGAGCACGTCCGGGCCCACCTCCCGCGCCAGCCAGTCCCGCTTGAGCAGGCCGATGCCGTGCTCACCGGTCACGGTACCGCCAAGCTCCAGGGCGAGCGCGAAGATGTCGTCAGCGGCGCGGCCGACCGCCGCGGGCGGCTGGGCCGAGGGTGCGTCGTAGCCGATGATCGGGTGCAGGTTGCCGTCCCCCGCGTGCGCGAAGGAGTAGATGGCGACATCGTGGGCCGCCGCGATCCGGCGTACGCCGGCGAAGGCGTCGGCCAGCCGCGATCGCGGCACGCAGATGTCCTCGATCAGCGCTCGGCCGAACCGCTCGATCGAGGGCAGCGCGCTCCGACGGGCATGGAGCAGGCGCTGGGAGGAGGCGGGGTCGACGGCGCGCTCGGACCAGGTGGCCTCCTTGCCGAGGATGTCGGCGATCGCCGCGATCTCCTCGGCGGCGTCCGGTCCCTCGGCCTGGGCGATGACCAGGGCGTTGCCGCGGGTGGCGTGGTCGGTGCCCTCCGCCCGGTCGACGACCGCCAGCGTGGCTCCGTCCAGCAGCTCCAGGACGCTGGGTCGGCGGCGGGCCGCGGCGAGCGCCACGCAGGCCTGGGCGGCGGCCGCGACGTCGCCGAAGGCGGCTGCGGCGGTGAGGGTCTGCTCGGGCAGCGCTCGCAACCGCAGGCTCGCACCGACCACGACCCCCAGGGTGCCCTCGGAGCCGACGAAGAGGCTGGTGAGGTCGAGGCCGGAGACGCCCTTGACCGTACGGCGGCCGGTGCTGATCAGCCGCCCGTCGGCCAGCACGACGTCGAGGCCGAGCACCGCCTCGCGGGTCACGCCGTACTTCACGCAGCGCATCCCGCCCGCGTTGGTGGCGATGTTGCCCCCGATCGTCGACAGCGCCGCCGAGGCCGGGTCGGGGGCGTAGCGCAGGCCGTGCCTCGCCGCCTCGGCGTCCAGGACGGCGGTGATCACGCCGGGTTCGACCACCGCGAGCTCGTCGACCGGGTCGATCTCGACGATGCGGTCCATCCCCGAGACGTCGAGGACGACGGCACCCTCGTCCGCCAGCGCTCCACCGGCGAGGCCGGTGCCGGCGCCGCGGGGCACCACCGGCACCCGGTGTCGGGAGGCGAGCCGGAGGGTGGCCCGGACGTCGTCGACGTCGCGCGCCCGCACCACCGCCAGCGGCAGGCCCGCCGGCACCGCGCCCGAGCGGTCGACCGCCGCGCGTTCCCGCGCCGCCTGGCCCGTCTCGAGCCGGGAGACCTCGTCGCGCAGCTCCCCGAGGAACGTCATGCCTCGATGCGCTCCACGATGACGGGCAGGTCGCTGCCCAGCTTGAGGCTCTCCAGGAACAGGACGACGGTGGCGGCCACCGAACGGTGCGAGACGTCGTTGAGGACGTCGTGGTGCGCACCGACGACGCGACGCAGCTGCGCGAGCGGCGCATCGGCGAAGGCCTCGAACGCCTCCCCCGGGTCCGTGATCGGGTCGGCCGATCCGTGCAGGACGAGCGTCGGCTGCTCCGGAGCGGGGAGGTAGCGCCCGTCCCACTCCTCCGGCAGCGGCCGGGCGAGGGCGCCGCGCTCGAAGGCGTCGTCCTCGCCGATGACCCGACGGTGGGTCGGGCAGGCGGTGCGGGCACCGAGCTCCTCCTCCCAGCCACCCTCGAAGGTGGACGAGCCCGGCAGCGCCAGACCCGCCAGCACCAGGCCGTCGACGCTGTCGAGCTCGGCAGCGAGGATCGCGGCGAACGTCGCGCCGGTGTCCGAGCCGACCAGGACCCGCGGAGCGGGCAGCGTCTCGTCGGCCAGCACGGACCGTACGGCGTCGCGCGTCCGGTCCAGGTCGTCCAGGTCGGTCTCGAGCACCCGGACCCGGTAGGCGTCGGCGGAGATCCGGCGGCCGAGGCGCTGGTAGGAGCCCGGCGTCTCACCCCGTCCCGTCAGGACCACGAGGGTGCCGCGGGCGGCGATGCCCTCGGGCTCGTCCCAGGCCGCCGGGCTGATGGCAATCACGGAGGTCGTCACCCTGGCAGCCTGAGCGACGCTGCCACCCGGTGTCCAAGCACGTTTCTGGATCACTACTGATCCCGGCTCCTGATCGGTCGTCTCAGCTCCCGGCACGCCCCTGCCCCGGCGGCGCGGAGCGTGCTTCAATGTAAATATGACTAATTCGCTCGACCTGGAACACTTGCGGACGCTGATCGCGATCTCCGAGTGCGGCGGGTTCGGCAAGGCCGCGACAGTGCGTCACATCAGCCAGCCGGCACTGAGTCAGCACGTCCGCCTGCTCGAGCGCGCCCTGAAGCGCAAGCTCTTCGAGCGCGACGGACGCAACATGCGCTTCACCCCCGAGGGGGAGCGCGTGCTCGCCGAGGCCCGGCGGATCATCGCCGCCCACGACGCGGCGCTGCACCGCCTGGAGGCGACCGAGGACCGCACCATCGTGGTCGGTTCCACCGAGCACAGCGCCGAGCAGCTGCTGCCGGAGATGATCCGCGCGCTCGAGGCGGCCTTCCCGGGCGCGACCACCCGCTTCGAGATCGGCCGCTCCACCCGCCTGGCCGACGCGGTCCACCGCGGCGCGGTGGACTTCGCGTTCGTGTTGGACCCGAGCGGTCAGGGCGCCGGCCATCTGGTCGGCACGCTGCCGCTGGTCTGGTACGCGGCGCCGGGCTGGACCCCACCGGCGCCCGGCGAGACCTGGCCCCTGGTCGCCTTCGAGGAGCCGTGCGGCATCCGCGAGCGCGCCCTGTCGACCCTGGCCGCGGAGGGCCACGTCGTCGAGGTCCGCGCCCAGTCGACCACGCTGGAGGGGGTGCTCGCGGGCGTGCGGGCCGGCCTCGGCGTCGCGCTGATCCCGAGCGCCGGCGGGCGCCAGTCGGGGCTCACCGTGCGCGGTGACCTGCCGGACGCCGGCACCACCCACCTGCGGATGGTGGCGCGCCGCGGCCTGGACGACGAGGTCGAGCGCGCGGCGCTCGACGCCGGCGTTACCTTCTACTCCCAGCGTCCCCACCTCCAGCTGGTGGCCACCTCGATCGTGCAGGGAGCCTGACGTGCCCGACACCACCGACACCGTCCTCGTCACCGCCGCCGAGCTGAGCGCGGCGCTCGACTCGGCCACCCCGCCCGTCGTCCTGGACGTGCGCTGGAAGCTCGGCGGCCCGCCCGGACACGGCGAGTACCTGACCGGGCACGTCCCCGGAGCGGTGTACGTCGACCTCGACGACGAGCTCGCCTCGCACGGCGAGCCCACCGACGGGCGCCACCCGCTGCCCGATCCCGCAGCACTCCAGGCGTCGGCGCGCCGATGGGGCCTGAACGACGGCACGCCGGTGGTCGTCTACGACGGGGACGGCAACCTCGCGGCCGCGCGCGCCTGGTGGCTGCTGCGCTGGGCCGGCGTGCCCGACGTACGGATCCTCGACGGAGCCCTCCCCGCCTGGCGCGAGGCCGGGCTGCCGCTGGCCACCGACGACGTCGCACCCGAGCCCGGCTCGATCGAGCTGCACCCGGGGGCGCTGCCCACCCTGTCCGTCGACGAGGTCGATTCGTTCGAGGGCGTCCTGCTCGACGCCCGCGCACCCGAGCGGTTCCGCGGCGAGACCGAGCCGGTCGACCCCAAGGCCGGTCACATCCCGGGCGCGCGCAACGTCCCGACCGGTGGCAACCTGGCGCCCGACGGCCGCTTCCTGCCCGCGGCGCAGCTGCGCGAGCGGTTCGCCGCGGCCGGCGCCGACGGAGATCGGCCGGTGGCCGTCTACTGCGGATCGGGCGTGACCGCCTCGCACCAGATCGCCGCCCTGGCCCTGGCCGGCATCGACGCCACCCTCTATCCCGGGTCGTGGTCCCAGTGGAGCAACCTCGACCTGCCCGTGGCGACCGGTCCCGAGCGCCACGCCGACACATAACACCGGCCTATCGGATCCGTTCCCGGTTTGCTCTTGGACCGCGAGCGGTGGCCGCGCCTAGCGTGGGCGCGAGGCGCGGCCGTCCGACGAGCACCCGGCGGACGGCCGTTGCCTCGAATATGAGTAAGTCAGTCTTCAAACAAGAGTCGTGCCGGGCAGCAAGAGCCTCCGCTCCGACAGCCCGACGCCGTCAGGAGCCCCTATGACCGCCGCGCCCACCTTCGACGCCACCATTCCGGAGTCCGCCTCGCCGCGGGTCGAGTTCATCAGCCTCTCGCACCTCAACCCGAGCACCGAGCTCGAGCCGATCCCCACCCGCGGGATCGACCTCGCCTACTTCCGCAAGTACGTGAAGGCGCTCGAGGACGGCGGCTACGACTACACGCTCCTGCCCTACGGCGCGAACACCGCCGACTCCTTCGTGGTCGCCTCCGCCGTCGGCCAGCTCACCGAGCGGATCAAGCCGATCGTGGCGCTGCGACCCAACACCACCTTCCCGCTGGTCGCCGCCCAGAAGCTCGCCACCCTCGACCAGCTCACCGAGGGCCGCGCGGTCGTCCACCTCATCTCCGGCGGCAGCGACGCCGAGCAGGCCCGGCAGGGCGACTACCTGCCGAAGGATCGCCGCTACGCGCGCACCTCGGAGTACATCGACCTGCTGCGCCGGGCCTGGACCGAGCCGGCCCCGTTCAGCCACGAGGGCGAGTTCTACCGGTTCGACGACTTCGGCCCGGGCTTCGCGCCGTACGACGCCCCCATTCCGATCTCGATCGGCGGCCAGTCCGACGAGGCGTTCGCCGTCGGCGGGGCGAAGGCCGACGTGTTCAGCTTCTGGGGCGAGCCGCTCGACGACCTGCGCAGCGAGATCGACCGGGTCCACGCGATCGCCCGTGCCGCCGGCCGCACGACGCTGCCGCGGATCTGGGTGACCTTCCGCCCGATCATCGCCAAGACCGACGAACTGGCCTGGCAGAAGGCGCACGAGTACGTCGCCAAGATCGCCGCCACCTACGAGAAGGCCGCCTACGGCAAGCAGCGCTTCCAGCAGGGCTCCCCGCAGAACGTCGGCTCGCAGCGCGCGCTGGCGTTCGCCGCGAAGTCCGAGCTCTACGACCGGGCACTGTGGACCAAGACCGCTGCCGCCACCAACGCCGGCGGCGCCTCCACCGCGCTGGTCGGCTCCCCGGAGACGGTCGCGGCGGCGATCCTCGACTACGTCGACCGCGGCGCCGACCTGGTCAGCATCCGTGGCTACGACACCTACGCCGACGCTGTCGACTACGGCAACACCGTGCTCCCGCTGGTCCGCCAGGAGCTGGCCCACCGGGAGGCCACCGGCCAGCGCGGCACTCTGCAGGCCGAGCACCCCGGCAACTACGCACCGGAGTACGCCGGGTTCGCGACGGCGGGTCAGGCATGACGCAGGTCGTCGAGGTCGCGACGTACGCCTTGCCGCAGCCGGACCTGTCGACCGAGGCGCTGGCAGCCGTCACCGCCGAGATCGCCGCGGGCGCGGCCGAGAACGACCGCACCGGCGCCGTGCCGACAGCCGGGCTGGCAGCCGCCCACCGCGCGGGCCTGCTGACCGCCACCGTCGCCGAGCAGTACGGCGGCCCCGGTCTCGGGCCGCGCGAGGTCGCCCGGATCCTGACCGCGTTGGGCGAGGGCGATCCGTCGGTCGCACTGATCGCCTCCAACACGCTGATGGCGCACGCCGGCCAGGCGTTGCACCCGCACTGGCCGGTGGCGTACTACGACGACCTGCTGCGTCGCTCGCTCGACGGCCCGGCGAACGTGAACGCCATCAGGGCCGAGCCCGAGTTGGGCGCTCCGGCCCGCGGCGGGATCCCGAAGACCACCCTGACCCGCACCGCCGACGGCTGGACGCTGACCGGGCACAAGGCCTACGCGACCGGCGGCACGGCGCTCGCCTACCACGTCGTCTGGGCGACGGCCGTGGAGCCGGGCGGTGATCCGGACCGGCCGCGGATCGGTCACGTGATCGTCCCCGCGGACCTGCCCGGCATCACCTGGGTGGAGACCTGGGACCACCTCGGCCTGCGCGCCTCGAACACCCACGACGTCATCTACGACGGCGTCACCCTGCCCGCCGATGCCTTCGTGGAGATCCCGCGCGGGGCCGACGGGATCTACCGCGATCCGGCCGCGATGGCGTCCGGGCCGGGCAGCTTCGGCCACGCCGCGTTCTACATCGGCGTCGCCCGGGCGGCGCGGAGCGCGTTCGCCGACTACGCCCGCAACCGGGTGCCCGCCGCTCTCGGCCGGCCGATCGCCGAGACCGAGCGGATCCAGTCGGTCGCCGGTGAGATCGACCTGCAGATCGCCCAGGCCGAGACGCTGCTGCACGGCGCCGTACTGCGGCTGGAGGCGGGCGACGCCGAGATCGGCGCGCAGCTCTCCCTGATCAAGTCGGCCATCGCCCGGTCGGTGATCAGCGCCGTGCAGACCGCCGTCGCCGCCCTCGGCAACCCCGGCCTGTCGCGCCACAACGCGCTCGAGCGGCACCTGCGCGACGTGCTGTGCATCCGGGTGCACCCGCCGCAGGAGGACACCGCCCTGCTGGCCGCCGGGCGTCGGGTGCTCGGCGTCTGACCGACGTACCTGACCTTCGTCACCGGCCACCGGCGTGGCGGCGTGAGGAAGGTCAGGTACGCCGAGCACGGCACCCCGGACCGAGGCCCGAGCACCGGAGACTGCCTGGATGAGCACTCCACCCACCGTGCGCCCGGCGCGCATCGAGGACATCGACCAACTGGCCGAGGTCCACGTCCGCTGCTGGCAGGAGGCCTACCGCGGCCTGGTCCCCGACTCCGTGCTCGACGACCCGGCGCTGCCGGCCCGGCGCCGTCGGCTGTGGACGGCCGCACTCACCGACGAGCGCTACCGCGCCAACACGGTGGCCGTGGCCGAACGCGAGAGCCGCGTCGTCGGGATCGCCATGTCGGGTCCGCCGCTGGACGCGGAGGCGGCCTGGACGCGGGATTTGTACGTGCTCTACCTCCGCGCGGCCGAGCACGGGTCGGGCGCCGGCGCCGCCCTCCTGGGGGCCGTCCTCGATCCCGACGACACGGCGGCGTTGTGGGTGGCCGACCCGAACCCTCGTGCGGCAGGCCTTCTACCGCAAGCACGGCTTCGTGGCCGACGGGACCGTCAAGGTCGAGGACGGGCTGCGGGAGATCAGGATGCTCCGCGGCGCGTGAGCGGCGGCGGATCGTAGGCCCGGACGACCGGCACCGGACCGTCGTAGCGGCGCACCCGGACGAGCACGTGGGCTCCGCTGCAGCCCTGGGTGAGGGTCGTGGTGCCGACATCGCGGGTCAGGACGTTGACGTTGCCGTTGACGCAGTCGGCGATCTCCGGTGCGGAGGGGTCGTACCAGGCGCCGGTGTGCATCTGCGCGACGCCCGGCAGCAGCGCATCGGTGACGACGACGCCGGCCAGCAGACTCCCCTGCGGGGTCCAGACCAGCGCCAGGTCGCCCTCGGCGAGGCCGCGGGACCGCGCGTCGTCGGGGTGCAGCCGGATCGGCTCGCGACCGGCCACCTTGGTCGAGCGGCTGGCCGAGCCCATGTCGAGCTGGCTGTGCAGGCGGTGCGAGGGCTGGTTGCACAGCAGGTGCAGCTCGTCGCCGGCCGCCGCACCCCACCACATCGCCGGCGCCCGCCACTCGGCATGGCCCGCCACGTCGGCGAGGCCGAAGCCGTCGATGGTCGCAGAGAACAGCTCGATCAGGCCGCTCGGCGTGGCCAGCGGATGGGCCTCGGGGTCGGCGCGGAAGGCGGTGAAGACCGGGTCGTCGTACGGCGCCGCAGGCAGCGCCACCCCGCCGTCGCGCCAGAACTCCTCGAACGGCGGGGCCGGCGGCGATGCCGGAGCCGCGCGCCACTCCTCGTAGATCCGCTCCAACCAGCCGCGGGTGTCCAGTCCTTCGGCGACGTCGACCCCCAGCCGCTCACCCAGCCTGCTGTAGATCCACAGCTCCTCGCGCGCCTCCCCCGGCGGGGGCACCGCCCGCGGCGAGGCTCGCAGCCGGGTGTCGCCGGCACCGGCCGCCAGGTCGTCGCGCTCGAGCGAGCTCGCCACCGGCAGCACGATGTCGGCGTGCTTGGCGGTGGCCGTCCAGTGCGTCTCGTGCACCACCAGGGTCTCGAGCCGGGCGAAGGCACGGCTGAGCCGACGCAGGTCCTGGTGGTGGTGGAACGGGTTGCCGCCGGCCCAGTAGGCGAGCCGGATCTCGGGCAGCTCCAGCAGGCCTCCGTCGTACGGGATCGGCCGGTCCGGGTGCAGCAGCAGGTCGCTGATCCGGGCGCAGGGGATGTGATCCGCGACCGGGTTCGTCCCCTGCGGGAAGGTGGGCAGCCGGGCACCGGCCACCCCCACGCCGTAGTCCCCCATCGAGCCGAAGCCGTGCACGAAGCCACCGCCGGGAAGCCCGATCTGCCCCAGGAAGGCGGCCAGCGTGAGCCCGGCGAAGACCGCCTGCTCGCCGCGCTCGCCGCGCTGCAGCGAGTAGACGACGTTGACCAGCGTGCGGCCTGCCGCCATCTCCCGGGCCAGCGAGCGGATCCGGGAGGCCGGCGTGCGCGACAGCGACTCGGCCCACTCCGGCGTCTTGGCCACCCCGTCGCTCTCCCCGAGGACGTAGCGGCGGACGGCCTCGGCCCCGACGGTGCAGCGCTCGAGGAACGCGTCGTCGGCGAGCCCCTCGACCACCAGCACGTGGATCAGCGCGAGCATCACGGCGGTGTCGGTGCCGGGCATGACGCCCACCCACTCGGCGCCCAGGCCGTCGAACGCATCGTCACGCTGCGCCGAGAGCGACACCACCCGGGTGCTCGCTCCGGCCCGGCGCGCCAGGCCCGAGCCGACATGGCGGGCATGCCCGCCAGGCACGACCCAGGTGTTCGAGCGCCGTACGCCGCCGAAGGTGACGAGCAGGTCGGTGTGCTCGGCGACGTGGTGCCAGGAGACCGGGCGCATCCGCAGCTGCATCGTCGCCTCGGCACCGATCAGGTGGGGCAGCAACACCATGCTGGCTCCCCGGCTGTAGTCGTTGACCGACCGGGTGTAGCCGCCGATCCGGTTCAGGAACCGGTGCAGCTGGCTCTGGGCGTGGTGCAGCCGGCCGGCGCTGGCCCAGCCGTAGGAGCCCCCGAAGATCGCGTGGTTGCCGTGCTCGCCGCGCACCCGGCCCAGCTCGGCGGCGAGCAGGTCGAGCGCCACCTCCCAGTCGACCTCGACGTACTCCTCGTCCGGTGCTCCTCGCCGGTCGTCCGGGCCGGGGCCGCGCTCGAGCCACCCGCGCCGGAGGCTGGGGCGCAGCACCCGGGCCGAGGAGCGCTGCCCGTCGACGTTCGCGATCGCCGGCGCGGCGTCCGGGTCGTCCGCGTGCGGCCGCGCCCCCAGCACCTCGCTCCCGTCCTCCGAGACCTCGACCAGGTAGCTCCCCCAGTGCGCGCTGGTCTCGCTGAGGTGTCCCATGGCCGCCGATGCTAGGCGCGGGACGGGCCCGGCGCGGGTGGCCGGTCGATCAGAGTCTCGAATGGGATCCCATCCTCGTCCTGTCTTGGACCGGGGCGCCGGCCCGCACCTATCGTCGTGGCCGATCCATGACGCGCTCCGGGTGCCGTCATCGCTGGAAATAGCAGTAAATAGGTTGATAAACAGCACTTGAGCATGAAGAGCTCGTCACGAGGAGACACCCCCATGACCATCATCCGCGCGGCGCGCCGCGTCCGACCGTTCCGAGGCACCCTGGTGGCCGCCGTCGGGCTCATCACGGCCGCCGCTCTCGCCGGCTGCGGCTCCGGCTCCTCGGCCGCCGGCGCCTCGGGTGGGTCGGGCGGCAGCGTGACGTTCCTGCTCGACTCGCTGGGCAGCACCTGGGTGCCGAACAGCGCCTCGTTCTCCAGCTTCCAGGGCAACGTCTTCAGCCAGATCTACGACAAGCTGGTCTACGTCGACGACACCGGCAAGGTCTCCCCCTGGATCGCGCAGAGCTGGGAGAACAACAAGGACTACACCGAGTTCACCCTCCACCTGAAGCCGGGCGTCACCTTCTCCGACGGCGAGAAGCTCGACGCCGCGGCGGTGGTGGCCAACCTCGACTACTGGGCCAAGGGCCAGCCCGACAAGGGCATCGCTCCGATCGGCCTGTTCCCGAAGAGCTACAGCGGTGCCACCGCCGTCGACGACAGCACCGTCAAGGTCACCTTCAAGACCCCGACACTCGGGTTCATCCCCGTGCTCGGGTACGCCGGCAGCGCGCTCTACGCTCCGAAGGCGATCCAGGGCAGCGCCCAGGACCAGGCCGACCTGGCCAAGGACATCGGCTCGGGGCCCTACACGGTGAAGTCGTGGAAGGCCGACGACGACGTGGTGCTGGAGAAGCGCAAGGACTACAGCTGGGGTCCGGCGGCGATCGGCAACACCGGCGCCGCCCACATCGCCCAGATCACCTACAAGGTCAACGCCGACCCGGCGGTGCGCACCGCTGCCGTCCAGTCGGGCCAGGCGCAGGTCGCCTACAACCCGACGCCGCAGCAGATCAGCGACCTGAAGGCACAGGGCTTCACCGTCTACACCCCTGTCTACCTCGGCTTCTCCTACGGCTGGGCACTCAACACCAAGACGCCGCTGTTCAGCGACGAGAAGGTGCGCCAGGCCGTGCAGCACGGCATCGACCGCGAGGAGATCATCAAGACCGTCTACACGCCGGACTGGAAGGCGGCGCGGTCGTTCTTCAACGACACCGTGCCCGGCGTGGCCGACGAGAGTGCCGAGTTCGCCTACGACCCGACCCAGGCCGGACAGCTCCTCCAGCAGGACGGCTGGACCAAGGGCTCGGACGGCGTGCTGACGAAGGGCGGCCAGAAGCTCGAGCTCACCCTCTACGCCAACCCCTACCTGCCGACCTCGAAGCAGGTCGACCAGCTGATCGCCACCCAGCTCGGCAAGCTCGGCTTCAAGGTGAACGTGCAGGCGTACGACGTGATCACCTACGGCGACAAGGTCAAGCAGAACGCCGCCAACGTCGCGGCGTACGAGACGACCCGCTCCATCGGTGACGCCTCGACCGCCGCGAACGTCTTCACCGACGCCAACCAGGGCGAGAACTGGTTCAACCTCGGCGAGAGCGACAAGACCATCGACCGGCTGCGCGACAGCATCGCCAGCGCGACGGACCCGGCCCAGCGCGACAAGGACCTCGCGGCGCTGCAGCAGCACGTGCTGCAGCAGGCCTACTACATCCCGATCACCCAGATCGTGCAGCGCCCGCTGCTCACCTCGCCGAAGCTCAAGGACGTCGTGGAGGACAGCACGGCCTTCCCGAAGTTCGCGGCCGCCACCATCGGCTGACCCGGCGCCGGAGAGGACGAACCCGTGAAGGCGAACCCATGAAGAGCTCCTACCTCACGTTCGCGCTGCGGCGCATCGCGCAGGCGATCCTGGTGATCCTGCTGGCGTACGTCGCCACGTTCCTGGTGATCAGCGTCCTGCCCGGCGACCCGGTCACCTCCATGCTGAACAACCCGGAGAACGGCTTCTCGCCCGACCAGGTCCACCAGATCGTCGCCTACTACCGGCTCGACCAGCCGATCCCAGTGCAGCTGTGGCACGCGCTCAGCCGCTTCGTCACCGGTGACCTCGGGCTCTCCCTGCGCACCAACCTGCCGGTGTCCCACATGATCACCGGGGTCGCCGGATCGACGTTCGCGCTGGCGGGCGAGGCGCTGGGGGTGGCGATCGTGCTGGCGTTCGCGATCGGCTACGGCACCTACGCGCTGCCGCGCTGGGCGGGCCGCGATGTGCTGCGGGCCTTCCCCTCGCTGTTCCTCTCCGTGCCCAACTACGTGATCGGGCTGATCTTCCTGGTGGTCTTCTCCTTCCACCTCGGCCTGTTCTCGGTGATCGACGCCGAGGGGCCGACCGCGACCTTCTTCGCCGCCCTCACCCTCGGCATCCCGGTCTCGGCGCAGCTCGCCGAGGTGGTGATCGCGAACCTCGACCACGAGGCGAGCCTGGAGTACGCCTCGGTGGCGCGGTCGCGGGGTCTGACGCAGCTCTCCCTGTTCGTCCGGCACCTGCTCAAGCCGTCGTCGCTGCCGGTGGTCACCGTGATCGCCCTCATCGTGGGCGAGCTCCTGGGTGGCGCGGTGCTCACCGAGCAGATCTTCGGCCGCAACGGCCTGGGCAGCCTCGTCCAGCAGTCGGTGACCACGCAGGACACGCCGGTGCTGCAGGCGGTGGTCTCGCTCTCGGCGGCGATCTTCGTGGTGGTCAACCTGGCCGCCGACCTGGTCTACCCGCTGCTCGACCCCCGGGTCCGCGGCACCCGGACCAGCACCGGACCCAGCCTGCCGGCCCCCGGCCGCACGCCGGGTCCGTTCACCCCTTCGGCCCTCGGCTCCGAGGAGGCGGCCTGACATGACGGTCTCCGTGATCGCCCCGAACGGCGGCGTACGGCGTAGCGCACGGGCGCTGCGCACCGTCCCCCCGACCGTCGCCCTGTCCTTCGTCGTGCTGGCCGTGGTGCTCGCCTGGTCGCTGGCACCCGGCCTCTTCGCCCACCAGGACCCGGCGAACGGCGTGGCCGGGCAGAAGCTCCAGGGCCCCAGCGCCCACCACCTGCTCGGGACGGACGACCTCGGCCGCGACCTGTTCTCCCGGGTCGTGCACGGCACCGCCTCGTCGGTGACCAGCGCGCTGATCGCCGTGGCGATCGGCGTGGTGGTCGGCAGCCTGATCGGGCTGCTCGCCGGCTTCTTCGAGGGCTGGACCGACGTCGTGCTCGGCCGCGTGGTCGACGTCCTGCTCGCGATCCCGGGCTTCCTGTTCGCCGTGGTCATCGTCGAGGCGCTCGGCTTCAAGACGGTCAACGCGGCCATCGCGACCGGCGTCACCGCCATCGCCGTCTTCGCCCGGGTGATGCGCTCGGAGGTGATCAAGGTGCGCCGCACCACCTTCATCGAGGCGTCCTACCTGCAGGGCGGGTCGCGCTGGCAGATCCTGCTCACCCACATCCTGCCGAACGCCTCGCGCTCGATCGTGCCGCTCGCGGTGCTGCAGTTCGGGCTGGCGATCCTGGTCATCGCGGGACTCGCCTTCCTCGGCTACGGCGATCCGCCGCCCGCCTCGGACTGGGGCCGGCTGGTGGCCGACGGCGAGAAGTTCCCGTTCGCACCCTGGCTGATCTACGCACCGGCCGCCGTGATCGTCGCGACGGTGCTCTCGCTCAATCGGATCAGCCGCTGGCTGCGGAAGACGACGTGAGCCCGGATCGACGAGAGCAGGAGCACCTGTCATGACCCATCTCCTCCCGGCCCCGGCGCATGCCCCGGACGGCCACCCCGACCGGCCCGCGGACGGGCCGCTGCTCAGCGTGCGCGGCCTCGACGTCTCCTACGGCGGCACCCAGGTCGTCTCGAACGTCGACTTCTCGCTCGACCGCGGTTCCAGCCTGGCCCTCATCGGCGAGTCCGGCTCGGGCAAGTCCACCATCGCCCGGGCGATCCTGCGGCTGCTGCCGCGTGATCTCGGCCGGGCCCGCGGCCAGGTCTCCTTCGACGGCCAGGAGGTGCTCGGCCTCAGCGAGCGCCGGTTCCGCCGGCTGCGCGGCCGCAGCCTGGGGTTCGTCCCGCAGGACCCCGGCAACTCGCTCAACCCGGTGCGCACCATCGGCGCCCAGGCGCACGAGGCGGCCGCCCTGCTGGGTCGCCGCAGCCGGGCCGAGCGCACCGAGCTGATCCTCGACACCCTCGCCCAGGTGGGGCTGGACAACCCGCGCCGGGTCTACGAGTCCTACCCGCACCAGCTCTCCGGCGGCATGCTCCAGCGCGTCCTGATCGGCCTGACGGTGCTGCCCGAGCCGGCGCTGATCGTGGCCGACGAGCCGACCTCGGCGCTCGACGTCACCATCCAGAAGCGGATCCTCGACCTGCTCAGCAGGCTGCAGGAGGAGCGGGGCATCAGCCTGCTGCTGATCACCCACGATCTGGCGGTGGCCGCGGAGCGCGCCGAGTCGCTGGTCGTGCTCAAGGACGGCACCGTGCAGGAGGCCGGCCGCACCCGGCAGGTCTTCTCCTCGCCGGCCTCGGAGTACGCGCGCCGGCTGCACGGCGACGTCCCGGCGCTCAACCCGCACCGCTACAGCGCCCTGCGCGATGCCCCGCGGCCGCTGGCCGACGAGGTTCCTCCGCGGATCCGGTTCGAGGGCGTGACGAAGGGCTTCGACGTCGAGGGACAGCGCCTCGTCGCCGTCGACGACGTCTCCTTCACCGTCGCCGCCGGTACGACGCACGCGCTGGTCGGCGAGTCCGGCTCCGGCAAGACCACCACTGTTCGCCTGCTGCTCGGGCTCGACCAGCCCGACGGCGGTCGGATCACCGTCGACGGTGCGCCCGTGAGCGGGCAGTCGCACGCGGACCTGCGCGACGTACGACGGCACCTGCAGCTGGTCTACCAGAACCCGTTCACCTCGCTGGATCCCACCTGGAGGATCGAGCGGATCGTGCGCGAGCCGCTGGACCGCTACGGAGTGGGCGAGCGTGCCGAGCGCAGCGAACGGGTCCGCGAGGCGCTCGCGTACGTCGGTCTGGACGAGCGCGTGCTCGGCCGCCGGCCCTCCGCGCTCTCCGGCGGCCAGCGCCAGCGGGTGGCGATCGCCCGCTCCCTGGTGCTGCGGCCCGACGTGATCGTGCTCGACGAGCCGACCTCGGCGCTCGACGTCAGCGTCCAGGCCGACATCGTCGGCGTGCTGCTCCAGCTCCAGGCCGAGCTGGGCCTGACCTACGTCTTCGTCTCCCACGACCTGGCGCTGGTGCGTCAGTTCGCGCACACCGTCTCGGTCATGCATCGCGGCCGGATCGTCGACCACGGGACGGTGAGCCGGATCTTCGAGCGACCGGCGACCGACTACACCCGGACGCTGCTGCAGTCGATCCCCTCGGGCGCGGAGGTCAGCCATGGTTGAGCGACGCTACGTCGTCATCGGGGGCGGTGCCGTCGGTGGGGCGCTCGCCGCCCACCTGGTCCCGGCGGGTCACGAGGTGGTGCTGGTCGCCCGCGGCGAGCACGGCAAGCGGATCGCCGCCGACGGGTTGCGTGTCAGGCGGCCGGCCGGCACCGAGACCGTCGACGTACCGGTGGCTGCCGGCCCCGACGACCTCGAGCTGCGCGCCGGTGACGTCCTGCTGCTGACCGTCAAGACCCAGGACGCCGAGACGGCGTTGGCGCAGTGGGCGTGGCAGCCGGTGACGGGCGCGACCGGTGGCGAGGACGGTTCGACGGCCGCGACGGCCGCGACGGCACTGCCGATCCTCACCTTCCAGAACGGCCTGGCCACCGAGGACCTCGCGCTGCGCCGGTTCCGCCGCGTCTACGGCGCGGTCGCGGCGATCGCGGCGGGCTACGTGACGCCCGGCGAGATCGTCTCGCCGTCGGTCGACCCCGCCGGCCTGTTCTGGATCGGGCGGCACCCGGGCGGCTCGGACGAGCTCCAGGAGAGCATCGTCGCCGACCTCCGCGGTGCCGGCTTCGCCGCCTTCTCGGTCACCGACATCGGCGCCCAGAAGGCCGCCAAGCTGCTCGGCAACCTCTCGCAGAACGGGCTGGCCCTGCTCGAGGGCAGTGCCGAGGAGCGCGGACGGGCCGAGCAGGCGCTGCGCGAGGAGGCGGTCGCGGTGTTCGCCGCTGCCGGCGTCGCGCTGCCGCCGGGCGGAGCGCTCGACCGGCACGGCGTCACGCTGCAGGTCGGCGACGTGCCCGGCTACCGCTCGCTCGGCTCCACCTGGCAGAGCTTCGCCCGCGGGACCTCCAGCGAGATCGACTACCTCAACGGCGAGGTGGTGCTGTTGGCGCGGCGGGCCGGGGTGCCGGCGCCGCTCAGCGAGCGGCTGCAGGAGCTGCTGGGCTCGGCGGAGCTGGCCGACCGCCGGACGGTCGCAGCCCTGCTGGCGGCAGCCGACTCGCGATGAGACCGCCTGCGATGAGCTCTCGATGAGCGCCGCGCCGCGGCGCTCGGCCCTGGCGACGCAGTTCGACGGGGCGCGCGCCCACCCCCGCGCGGCTGCGGTCGCCGCCCTGGCAGGCGTCGTCAACGGCGCCACGATGGTGTTCGGGGCCGGGGCGATCGGTTGGACCACCGACCATCTGGTCACGCCCGCGCTGACCGGCCATCCGGTGGCGGCGAGCACCTGGTGGGCCGGGGCCGGTGCGATCCTCGGCATCTCGGCGGTGCGCTGGAGCACCATCTTCGTGCGCGGGCTCGCCACCGGCCGGGTGCAGTATCGCGCGCAGGCCGAGACCCGCCGGGCGGTCGTACGCCGCTACCTCGACCTCGAGCTGCGCTGGCACCGGCAGCGCTCCCCCGGTCAGCTGCTCGCGCACGCCGTCTCCGACGTGGACGCGACCTGGGCGCCGATGCAGTGGGCCTACTTCGCCCTCGGCATGGTGGTGATGCTGCTGCTCGCGCTGGCCCAGATGTTCCAGCGCTCCCCGGTGCTCGGCGCCGTCGGTGCGGGTCTGGTCGTGCTGGTGCTCGGCGCGAACCTGGTCTACCAGCGCCTGCTGGCACCGCGTACCCGCGCCGGGCAGGCCGCACGGGCGGCCGTCGGAGCGCTGGCCCACGAGTCGGTCGAGGGCGACCCGGTGGTGCGCAGCCTCGGGCTGACCGCGACCGAGGAGGAGCGCTTCGGCACGGCGGTGGACCGGCTGCGCGAGGCCAACCTCCGGATCGCACGGGTCAGCTCGGTCTTCGATCCCGTCCTGGAGCTGCTGCCGACGGTAGCCGTGCTGGCGGTGCTCGCAGCCGGAGCACCCCAGGTCGAGAACGGCGCGCTGACGGTCGGCGATCTCGTCGGCACCGTCTACCTCCTGCTGACGATCTCGATCCCGCTGAACGTGATCAGTCGCTTCCTGTCCATGCTGCCGCTCTCCTCGGCCGGGGCCGAGCGGGTCGGCTCGGTGCTGGACGACCCGGGCACCGACCGCTTCGGCGCGGACGGGCTGCCTCGGCGGGAGGCGCTCGCGGTGACGCTCACCGGCGTCGGCGTCTCGCCCGCCGGCCGCAGCATCCTGGAGGGCGTCTCGTTGACGCTGCCGCCGGGCTCGGTGACGGCTGTCGTCGGCGCGGTCGGCGCCGGCAAGTCGACGCTGCTCCAGGTGGCGGGCGGGCAGGTCCCGCCCGATGCGGGAGTCGTGCGCTTCGACGGCATCGACGTACGGCGTCTCGCCCGGGGCACCGTGCCCGAGAGCGTCGCCGTCGTCACGCAGTCCCCGTTCCTCTTCGCCGAGAGCATCCGCGACAACCTGACCCTGTCCGGCCATCCGCGCGAGCACCGTCCCTATCGCGACGACGAACTGTGGGCGGCCCTCGAGGTCGCGGCAGCGGACGACCTCGTGCGCCGGCTCCCCGACGGTCTCGACACCGTTGTCGGCGAGCGCGGCGCGACGCTCTCGGGCGGCCAGCGCCAGCGCCTGTGCCTGGCCCGGGCACTGCTCCGCGCACCCGGGCTGCTGGTGCTCGACGACGCCACCTCGGCGCTCGACCCCCGGGTGGAGCGTCAGGTCCTCGACGCGTTGGCGCGGCTGGTGGCCGACGGCGGCCCGACGGTGCTGCTGGTCGCCAACCGCCCGGGCGCGCTCGCGCTGGCCGACCAGGTGGTGCTGCTGAGCAACGGCCGGGTGGCCGCCTCGGGACGCCACCACGACCTGCTCGCCACCCGGCCGGACTACGTCCGGATCGTGACGGCCTACCAGCCGGCGGGGGGTGACGGAGCCGATGCCCTCGAAGCTGCCGCGGACGCCTCCTGAGCGCGACGTCCCTCTCGGCGCCTCCGGTCTGGCCGACCTCAGCGGGACGGCCAGCTCGCCCGTCGGGCCGCTGCGGCTGGCGCGGATCGCCGTCTCGGTCTCCCCGGTGCTGCGGGAGGGAGCGCTCGCGACGCTGCTGCTCGCCCTGCTCGCGGGCGCGGGCCGCATCGTCGCTCCGCTGAGCGTCCAGCAGGCCATCGACGACGGCGTCACCTCGGCCTCGGTGACCCGCGCGGTCCTGCTCGGCGGGAGTGCGTTGCTGGTCGCCGGCGCGTCCTCGATGCTGCTCAACCGGCGGCTCCAGGTGCGGGTCGAGAGCGCGCTGGCCGTCCTGCGCCGCACGGCGCTGTCCCGCATCCACGACATGTCGCCGGTGACCGCGGACCGCGCCCCGAGCGCCGACCTCGTGGCGCGGCTGACCAGCGACGTCGACCAGGTCACCACGTTCCTGCAGGGCGGCGGCATCCAGTTCGTCACCAACGGCGCCCAGCTCGTCATCGCCGGCGCGGTGATGCTCGGCTACAGCTGGCAGCTCGCCCTCCCGGTCTTCGTGCTCTCCGGGTTGCTCCTCGGGGTGATGCTCGGCCTGCAGCGCGTCATCGCCCGCCGCTTCGACGTCGCCCGGCGCGAGGTCGGCCACCTGCAGACGGTGGTGGCCGAGTCGATCATCGGGGCGGCCGTGATCCGCTCCACGGGCACCGACGAGCGCACCCGGCGGCGCCTGGACGCCGCCGTCGACAGCGCCCGCGACAGCCAGCTGCGCACCCTGGCACCGCTGCATGCCAACACCTCGCTCGGCGAGGTGGCCATCTCCACGATGACCGTGACGGTGGTGCTCGGCGGGGTCTGGTGGGCCCTGCTCGGCCACCCCGCCCATCCGCGCCTCAGCGTCGGGGAGGTGGTGGCGATGGTCTTCTTGGTGACGTTCTTCGTCCGACCGCTGCAGTTCCTCGTGCAGAGCCTCGGCGAGGCGCAGAACGCCCTGACCGGCTGGCGGCGCGCGCTGGAGATCGCCGTGACGCCCAGCGCCGTACGGCTCGGGCGGCCGCTGGCGCCCGGGCCGGTGGAGGTCGAGCTGCGCTCGGTCTCGGCACGGTACGGCGAGGGTCCGCCGGTGCTGCACGAGGTCTCGGTGCTGATCCGGCCCGGCGAGCACGTGGCCGTCGTCGGGCGGACGGGATCGGGCAAGTCGACCTTCGCCAAGCTCGTCACCGGCCGGCTGGAGCCGGCAGCCGGCGTCCTGCTGCTCGGCGGCGTGCCGCGCGCGGAGCTCGCCGACGCCTCGGTCACGCGGCGGGTGGTGATCGTGCCGCAGGACCCGTTCCTCTTCGACGCGACGCTGGCCGAGAACGTCCGGCTCGGCTCGCCGCAGGCGCAGGACAGCGACGTGGTGCGGGTGGTCGAAGCGCTCGGGCTCGGCGAGTGGTTCGCCGGACTGCCGGACGGGCTGCTGACGCGGGTCGGCCTGCGGGGCGAGCGCCTGTCCGTCGGCGAGCGGCAGCTGGTGGCGCTGGCCCGGACAGCCCTGGTCGATCCGGACCTGGTCGTCCTCGACGAGGCGACCAGCGGCATCGATCCGGCGACCGACGTGGCCGTCCAGGCGGCGCTGCGGGCCCTGACCCGCGACCGCACCAGCATCTCCATCGCCCACCGGATGAACACCGCTGCCGCCGCCGACCGGGTCCTGCTCTTCGACGACGGCCGCCTGGTCCAGCAGGGCCACCACGACGAGCTCGTCCGCCAGGACGGCCCCTACGCCGCCTTGGTCGCCGCCTGGCACCACGCCGGGCCGGCGCTGCGTAGCTGCCCACCACCGACAGGAGTACATCCATGACCGCGTTCACCAGTCCGACCGGCACCGAGACCTCGCTGCCGCCCGGCTTCCGGCCCAAGCGGCGGCTCGGGTTCAACACCCGGGTCTCCTTCAGCGACGACAGTGGTCCGGCACAGGGTCTGCGCGACGGCATCGAGCTGTTCAAGGCCGCCGAAGCGGCCGGCTACCAGTCGGGGTGGGTCTACCAGCGCCACTTCGACCACTACCTGTCCTCACCGGTGCCGTTCCTCACCGCCGTCGGCCAGCACACCGAGCGGATCTCGCTGGGCAGTGCGGTGCTGCCCATGCGCTACCAGGACCCGATCCTGCTGGCCGAGTCCGCCGGGGTGGCCGACCTGCTGGTCGACGAGCGGCTCGAGCTGGCCCTCGCCACCGGCGCCAACGCGGCCTGGGATGCGGTCTTCGGCGCTGTCGCGACCGATGCCCGCACCGAGGCCCGCCGTCGCCTGGTGCAGTTCCTCGACGCGGTCGCTGGCACGACCCTGCACACCGTCGACGGTCCTGGGCAGGGCGCTCCGGTGGGCACCGAGCTGCGGGTGACGCCGCACAGCCCGACCCTGCGCTCGCGGCTGCGGCAGGGGTCCTCCAGCATCGGCTCGGCCCTCCAGGCCGCCGAGCTCGGGATCGGTCTGATCGTCGGCACCGTCCTGCACGACATCCCGCCCGGGGAGACCTACTCGCAGTACCAGGGCCGCGTCATCGAGACCTACCGCACCGCGTGGCGCGAGCAGCAGGGCGGCGAGCCGCCCTCGGTCGCCGTCGCGGCCTCGGTGCTGCCCGGCACCACCCCCGAGCTCCGGGAGAGGTACGCCGGCTACGACCTGCAGCGCCGTACCGAGGGGATGGCCGCCTCCCGGCCGAAGGGTGCCCTGCAGCCGGTCGTCTCCGCCGACCTCCCGCAGGGCATGCAGATCAGCCCTGTCTTCCACGGCACGCCCGAGCAGGTGACCGAGGCTGTGCTCGCCGACCCGGGCCTGGCCCAGGCCGACGAGCTGGTGCTGTTCCTGCCGCCTGCCTTCACCCTGTCCGACAACGTCCGGCTGGTGCGTGACCTGGCCGAGACGGTCGCACCGGCCCTGGGCTGGGTCGCCGCCTGAGTCCGGCGGCGGCCCAGCCTGGTCGTCCTAGTGGGCCAGCTGGGGGTAGAGCGCCTCGACGGGCGCGGCGAGACCGGCCTTGACCTGCCGGCTGACGTCGTCGGCGAGGACCTCGTGCGCCCCCGCCTCCAGCCCGTCGTAGGCCGCTCGCACCACGTCGGCGGGATCGTTCTTCTCCGCTGTGACGTCCTTGGTCATCGGGGTGTCGGTGTAGCCCAGGTGGAGGCCGAGGACCTGGGTGCCCTGGCCGGAGAACGCGAGCCGCTGGGAGTTGGTCGCCGACCAGAGCGCCGCCTTGGTGGCGCTGTAGGCGTCGGCGATGCCGAGCCAGGACAGCACCGAGAGGACGTTGACCTGCGCGCCGCCGCCGTTGTTCGCCAGCACCGGAGCGAACGCGTTGGTGACGCGCAGCTGTCCCCAGAAGTTGGTCTCGAAGAGCTCCCTGGCGGCCTCCAGTTCGTCGCCGAGGAGCGAGGCGCCGCTGGCCGCGCCGGCGTTGTTGATCAGCACGGTGACGTCGTCGGCGTCGGCAGCGGCGGCGCTGACCGAGGCGGGGTCGGTGATGTCGAGTGCGAGCGGTACGACGCGGTCGTCGTCCCAGCTCTGCGGCGTGCGCGCTGTTGCGTAGACCTTGGCCGCGCCGCGCTCGAGCGCCTGGCGCACGAACTCGCGGCCCAGGCCTCCGTTCGCACCGGTGACGAGCACGATCGCGTTCTCGATGGAGGTCATGAGGTGGTCCCTTCAGGAGGAGAGTGAGTCGGTTGGACAACCGAACGAAGTCAGTTGGATATTCCAACCGACGTAGACTGGTGTCATGGCCATCTCCGCAGAGGTCCGCGACTGCTCCATCGCCAAGACGCTCGACGTGATCGGGGAGAAGTGGTCGCTGCTGGTGATCCGCGAGCTGCTGCTCGGCACCGAGCGCTTCGAGGAGATCGCGCGTTTCACCGGAGCGCCGCGCGACATCCTCACCCGGCGACTGCGCACCCTGGAGCACCACGGGCTCGTCGAGCGCCGCCGCTACTCCGAGCACCCCCCGCGTTCGTCGTACCACCTCACCGACCTGGGCCGGACGCTCGCTCCGATCGTGGCGATGCTGCGCCAGTGGGGGGACGAGCACCTGGCGGGCCCGGCCGGACCGCCGCTGGTGTTGCAGCACAGCTGCGGTGCGATCCTGCATGCGGAGGTCGTCTGCACGTTCTGCGGCGAGGCCGTCACCGCCGGCGGCGTGAGCCGCGCGAGCGGGAATCTCGGTGCCACTGCGCCGACCCCGCTCGATACGATGACGCCATGAGCCTCCCCCGCGAACGTCGTGTCTCCCAGCGCATCGGTGCCATCGCCGAGTCGGCGACCCTGAAGGTCGATGCCCGGGCCAAGGCGCTGAAGGCCGAGGGCCGCCCGGTGATCGGCTTCGGCGCCGGCGAGCCGGACTTCCCGACGCCCTCCTACATCGTCGATGCGGCCGTCGCCGCGGCCCGGGACCCGAAGAACCACCGCTACACGCCCGCGGGCGGCCTGCCGGAGCTGAAGAGCGCCATCGTCGCCAAGACGCTGCGGGACTCGGGCTACGAGATCACCCCGTCGCAGGTGCTGGTGACCAACGGCGGCAAGCAGGCGGTCTACGAGTCGTTCGCGACCCTGCTCGACCCGGGCGACGAGGTGCTGCTGCCGGCGCCGTACTGGACCACCTACCCCGAGTGCATCCAGCTCGCCGGCGGGGTGGCCGTCGAGGTGTTCGCCGACGAGACCCAGGAGTACAAGGTCACTCCCGAGCAGCTCGAGGAGGCGCTCACCGAGCGCACCAAGGTGCTGCTCTTCGTCAGCCCGTCCAACCCGACCGGCTCGGTCTACACGGCCGACGAGATCCGGGCCATCGGCGCGTGGGCGGTGGAGAAGGGCCTGTGGGTCGTCACCGACGAGATCTACGAGCACCTGCTCTACGACGGCGTCGACACCGGCTCGATCGCGACGCTGTGCCCCGAGCTGGCGCCGTACACGATCATCCTCAACGGCGTCGCCAAGACCTATGCGATGACCGGCTGGCGGGTGGGCTGGATGGTCGGTCCGGCCGACCTGGTCAAGGCCGCCACCAACCTGCAGTCGCACGCCACCTCGAACGTCGCCAACGTCTCGCAGCGCGCCGCCATCGCCGCCCTCGAGGGGGACCTGACGGCCGTGGACGAGATGAAGGTCGCCTTCGACCGTCGCCGCAGGACCATCGTCAGCATGCTCAGCGAGATCGACGGCGTGGTCTGCCCGACGCCCCAGGGCGCGTTCTACGTGTTCCCCTCGGTCAAGGGCCTGCTCGAGCGCACCGGGATCGCCACCTCGGCAGAGCTCGCCGAGCACATCCTGGAGAAGGCGGAGGTGGCTGTCGTGCCGGGCGAGGCGTTCGGCGCTCCCGGCTACCTGCGGCTCTCCTACGCGCTGGGCGACGACGACCTCGCGGAAGGCATCACGCGGCTGCAGAAGCTGTTTTCGTGACCGCTGGTCGAGGAGCGGGTGCCGGCGAGCGCCTCGGGAACCGCGACCTCGCCGCGCTCCCGAAGGCGCACCTCCACCTGCACTTCACCGGGTCGATGCGGCACGCCACGCTGCTGGAGCTCGCGGAGCGCGACGGGATCCGGCTGCCCGAGCAGCTGGTCTCGCAGTGGCCGCCGCCGCTGTCGGCGGCCGACGAGAAGGGCTGGTTCCGCTTCCAGCGGCTCTACGACGTGGCACGGTCCGTCCTGCGCACCCCGGACGACGTCTACCGGCTGGTCCGCGAGGCGGCCGAGGACGACGTGGCCGAGGGCGGGCGGTGGCTGGAGATCCAGGTGGATCCCTCCGGGTACGCCGCCCGCTTCGGCGGGATCACCGCCTTCACCGATCTGGTCCTGGACGCGGTTGCGGTGGCATCGCGGGAGACCGGCCTCGGGATCGCGGTGGTGATCGCCGCCAACCGGACCCGGCACCCGCTGGACGCGCGCACGCTCGCCCGGCTGGCCGCGCAGTACGCCGGCCGTGGCGTGGTCGGGTTCGGGCTCTCCAACGACGAGCGGCGCGGATCGACGCGTGAGTTCGCCCCGGCGTTCGCGATCGCGGAGCGGGCCGGCCTGCGGCTGGTGCCGCACGGCGGTGAGCTGCGCGGTCCCGAGCACGTAGCGGTGTGCCTGGACGCGCTGCACGCCGATCGGCTGGGTCACGGCGTGCGGTCGGCCGAGGACCCGGCGGTGCTCGAGCGCGTCGCCGAGGCCGGCATCGCGCTGGAGGTCTGCCCGACCTCGAACGTCGCCCTCGGCGTCTACTCCTCGCTGGCCGAGGTGCCCGTGCCGACCCTGCTCGAGGGCGGAGCGACGATCGCGCTCGGCGCCGACGACCCGCTGCTGTTCGGCTCCCGCCTGCTGGGCCAGTACGCAGCGGTGCGCGCCGCGCACGACCTGGGTGATGAGACCCTCGCCGAGCTCGCCCGGATGTCGGTCCGCGCCTCGAGCGCGCCGCCCTCGGTGCAGGCCGAGATCCTCACCGACATCGACGCCTGGCTGCGGGAGCCGGTGCCTGCGCGATGAGGTGCGGCTACTTCGAGGCCGGCGTGTGCCGTTCGTGCACGTTCCTCGAGACGCCCTACTCCGTCCAGCTGGCCCGCAAGCAGGACCGGGTCGTCACGGCGCTCGCCGAGGTGGCCCCGGGGCTGGCCTGGGCGCCCGCCGTCGCCTCGGCCGAGGCGCGGTTCCGCAACAAGGCGAAGATGGTCGTCGCCGGCACGGTCGAGGAGCCGACGCTCGGGATCCTCGACGCGGACGGTCTGGGCGTCGACCTGCAGGGCTGCGGGCTGCACCAGCCCGGCCTGGAGCGGGCGCTGCCGATGCTCGCGCGCTTCATCACCGCGGCGCGACTCACGCCGTACGCCGTCCCCCGGCGCACCGGCGAGCTCAAGCACCTGATCGTGACCGAGTCGCCCGACGGCGAGCTCATGGTGCGGTTCGTGCTGCGCTCCACCGAGGCGCTGGCCCGGCTGCGCTCCCGGCTGCCGGCGTTGCTCGAGGAGGCGCGGCTGACCGGCCCCGGCATCGCCGTCGCATCGGTGAACCTCCAGCCCGAGCACAAGGCGATCCTGGAGGGCTCCGACGAGATCGCCCTGTACGGCGAGACGCTGCGGATGCGGGTCAACGACATCGACCTGCACCTGCGGCCGCAGTCCTTCTTCCAGACCAACACCGAGGTCGCCGCCACGCTCTACCGCTCGGCGGCGGCGCTGGTCGACACGGTGGCACCGTCGACCGTCTGGGACCTGTACTGCGGCGTCGGCGGGTTCGGCCTGCACCTGGCCGGGCCGGGACGGTCGGTGGTCGGCGTCGAGATCAGCGAGCAGGCGATCGAGTCCGCTCGGATCTCCGCAACGGAGCTGGCCTCGACGGGCCCCACCGGCCACACGGGCTCGGCCCTGGCAGCCGGGAGGACGGCATGGATCGCCGCCGACGTGACCCGCTGGATCACCGAGCAGCCGCTCGCGTCGCGTTCCGATCTGGTCGTGGTGAACCCACCCCGTCGCGGCATCGGCCCGACGCTCGCGGGCTGGCTGGAGGAGTCGGGCGTGCCGCACGTCGTCTACTCCTCCTGCAACGTCGACTCGCTCGCCCGCGACCTGGCGGCGATGCCCTCCCTGCGGCCGGTGTCGGCGCAGCTGCTCGACATGTTCCCGCACACCGGTCATCACGAGGTGCTGATGCTGCTCTCCCGCTGAACGACTTTCGCCGTCACGGACGGTGTCGTGGCGGATTGCGCACCTGTTCAGCGGTGCTGGACACCTTCCCGGGCGGACAGGACGTTGAAAGCGCCACCGGACCGCCTTCCCCTGCATGGAAGGCGCACCACGCAGGCGCCGCAGTCAGGCCAGGTAGCCCTTCAACATCTCCAGCTGGTCCTCCGGTTCGAACCCGACCGAGCGGATCTTCGCCAGCGACAGCACCGAGTTGAGCGGGCGCGGGCTGATCGGCCTGCCGGCCGCGGCCGCTCCTGCGAAGTACTCCTGCGTGGTCGTCGCACTCACGTCCTCGCGTGCGCGACCGGAGAGCTCGAAGACCTCGGCGGCGATCTGCTGCCACGACAGCGGCTCGCCCGCGTTCGAGACGTGATAGGTCCCGTACGGCGCGCGCGAGCGCACCAGGTGTGCGATCGCGTCGGCCAGCGTGCTGGTGAAGGTGAGCCGGCCGATCTGGTCGGAGACCACCTTCGGTGACACCCCGTCACCCGCCAGCCCGGCCATCGTGCGGACGAAGTTGTTGCCCTCGCCGATCACCCACGAGGTCCGCACGACGTAGTGCCGCGGCGTGGTCGCGGCAGCGATGTCACCGGCGGCCTTCGACTGGCCGTACACGCCGAGCGGCGAGAACGGCTCGTCCTCGGTGTGCCCCTCGTCGGTCGAGCCTGTCGGGATCACCCCGTCGAAGACGTAGTCCGAGGAGACGTGCACCAGCGTGAGCCGGTGCTCGGTCGCCACCCGCGCCAGCAGTGCCGGAGCGACGGCGTTCACGGTCCAGGCCGCGACCCGTCCGGCGTCGGTCTCGGCCTGGTCGACGGCCGTGTAGGCGGCCGCGTTGAGGACCACGTCGTACTCGTGCCACGGCCATGCCTCCACAGCCGCCGCCGACGTGATGTCGAGCCGGCTGCGATCCACCTGCTCGGCGTCCGGGAAGACCGCCGCCAGCGCGCGGCCCAGCTGCCCGCCGGCGCCGAGGATGAGCGTCCTCTTGGGCTGCATCGGCGTGACCTCGGCGAGGGTCGGGTTGGCCAGGTCCTTGGCCGAGATCTCCACCTCCTCGGAGTCGAGCGGGATCGGCCACGCGATCGCGGCGGTCGGATCGGCGAGGTGGAGGGCGGGGTAGGCGAAGCCGGGGCGCCAGTGGTCGTTGACCAGGTAGGAGTAGACGGTGCCGTCCTCGAGCGCCTGGTAGGAGTTGCCGACACCGCGCGGGACGAAGACCGCCACGTCCGGCCCGATCTCCACCGAGTACGTCGCCCCGAACGAGTCACCCGCACGCATGTCCACCCAGGCCGCGAAGACCCGCCCCGTGGCCACCGAGACGAACTTGTCCCAGGGCTCGGTGTGGATGCCGCGGGTGGCACCGCGCGCCGCATTGAACGACATGTTGTTCTGCACCGGACCGAAGTCGGGCAGGCCCAACGCCGTCATCTTGGCGCGCTGCCAGTTCTCCTTGAACCAGCCGCGACTGTCGCCGTGCAGTGGCAGCCGGACGACGAGCAGGCCGGGGATCGGCGTCTCGGTCACGCTCAGCTCGGTCGGGCCGGTCTGCGCCACGATCACTGCCCCTTCGCGGCGTACGCCGCCTCGATCGCCGCCTTCTTGGGTCGCCACCAGTCCTCGTTCTCCCGGTACCACCGGATCGTGTCGGCGATCCCGGACTCGAAGTCCTGGAACGTCGGCTTCCAGCCGAGCTCGGTGCGCAGCTTGGTCGAGTCGATCGCGTAGCGCAGGTCGTGACCGGCGCGGTCGGTGACGTGGTCGAAGTCAGACTCGTCGCGACCCATCAGCCGCAGGATCAGCTTGACGGTCTCGAGGTTGTTCATCTCCCCGTCGGCGCCGATGAGATAGGTCTCGCCGATGACGCCCTTCTCCAGGATCCTCAGCACGGCCGAGGAGTGGTCGTTGGCGTGGATCCAGTCACGGACGTTGAGGCCGGCGCCGTACAGCTTGGGCCGCACGCCGTCGATGACGTTGGTGATCTGGCGCGGGATGAACTTCTCGATGTGCTGCCAGGGTCCGTAGTTGTTCGAGCAGTTCGAGATCGTGGCCTGCACGCCGAAGGAGCGCACCCAGGCGCGGACCAGCAGGTCGGAGCCCGCCTTGGTCGAGGAGTACGGCGAGGAGGGGTTGTACGGCGTCGCCTCGGTGAACCGCTGCGGGTCGTCCAGCTCCAGGTCGCCGTAGACCTCGTCGGTGGAGATGTGATGGTAGCGGACCCCGTGCTTGCGCACCGCCTCCAGCAGCTGGAACGTGCCGACGATGTTGGTCTGGACGAACGGGCTCGGGTCGTTCAGCGAGTTGTCGTTGTGCGACTCCGCGGCGTAGTGCACGACCGCGTCGTGCGAGGAGACCAGACCGTCGACGAGCTCGGCGTCGGCGATGTCGCCGACCACCAGGGAGACCCGGTCCGAGGGCAGTCCGGCGATCGCCTCCTTGCTCGCGGCGTAGGTCATCTTGTCGAGCACTGTCACCCCCAGGTCGGTGTTCTCGACCAGGTAGTGCACGAAGTTCGAGCCGATGAAGCCGGCGCCGCCGGTGACCAGGATGCGATTCACGGCCCCTATGGTAGGGCCCATGAAGGGCATCATCCTGGCCGGCGGCACCGGCTCGCGCCTGCACCCGATCACCCTCGCGGTCAGCAAGCAGCTGATGCCCGTCTACGACAAGCCGATGGTCTACTACCCGCTCTCCACGCTGATGCTGGCGGGCATCCGCGACATCCTGGTGATCACCACCCCGCACGACGCCGTGGCCTTCGAGCGGCTGCTCGGCGACGGCTCGCAGTTCGGCGTCCGCATCACCTACCAGCAGCAGCCCTCCCCCGACGGGCTCGCGCAGGCGTTCACCATCGGGGCCGACTGCGGCTTCCTGGCCGAGGGTGACCGGGTCGCGCTCGTGCTGGGCGACAACATCTTCTACGGCGACGGGATGGGCACGCGGCTGCGCCGCTTCGAGGACCTGCAGGGCGCGGCCGTGTTCGGCTACCGGGTCGCCGACCCGACGGCGTACGGCGTGGTCGAGTTCGACGAGGACTCCAAGGCGATCTCGCTGGAGGAGAAGCCGGCGAAGCCGCGCAGCCCCTACGCCGTCCCGGGTCTCTACTTCTATGACAGCTCCGTGGTCGAGCTGGCGCGCTCGCTGAAGCCGTCGGCACGCGGCGAGCTGGAGATCACCGACCTCAACCGGATCTACCTCGAGGCCGGCACGCTGCATGTCGAGGTGCTGCCCCGCGGCTCGGCCTGGCTCGACACCGGGACCGTCGAGGACCTCAACGAGGCGGCCAACTACATCCGAGCGATCGAGCACCGCCAGGGCACCAAGGTCGGCGCGCCCGAGGAGGTCGCCTGGCGGATGGGCTGGCTCTCCGACGACGAGCTGGCCGAGCTGGCACAGCCGCTGGTGAAGTCCGGCTACGGCGCCTACCTGCTCGACCTGCTCGACCGGCGCTAGCTGTTGCCGAACAGGTCGCGGGTGTAGACGAGCTCCTCGACGTCGGCTAGCTCAGGCGTGCGCCGGTTGGCCACGATGAGGTCCGAGCGCCGCTTGAGCTCGGCGAGGTCGTGCAGCACCTCGGACCCGAAGAACGTCGGCTCGTGCAGCTCGGGCTCGTAGACGAGCACCTCGACCCCCTTGGCCTTGAGCCGCTTCATCACGCCCTGCACCGACGACTCCCGGAAGTTGTCGGAGCCGGCCTTCATGATGAGCCGGTGGATCCCGACCACCTTCGGGCCGCGGGCGAGGATGTCGCTGGCCACGAAGTCCTTGCGGGTGGTGTTGGAGGCGACGATGGCCGAGATGAGGTTCTGCGGCACGTCGCGGTAGTTCGCCTGCAGCTGGAGGGTGTCCTTGGGCAGGCAGTAGCCGCCGTACCCGAAGGACGGGTTGTTGTAGTGCGTGCCGATCCGCGGGTCGAGCCCGACGCCGTCGATGATCTGGCGGGTGTCGAGGCCGTGCAGGGCGGCGAAGGTGTCCAGCTCGTTGAAGTACGCCACCCGCATCGCCAGGTAGGTGTTGGCGAAGAGCTTGATCGCCTCCGCCTCGGTGGACTCGGTCAGGAGCACCGGTACGTCGGAGTCCTCGGCCGCCTCGGCGAGCAGGTCGGCGAAGCGCTGCGCCCGGGGGCTGCGCTCCCCCACCACGATCCGTGACGGGTGCAGGTTGTCGTGCAGCGCCCGGCCCTCGCGCAGGAACTCGGGGCTGAAGATCAGGTTGTCGGTGCCGAGCCGCTTGGCCGCATCCGCGGTGAACCCGACCGGGACGGTCGACTTGATCACCATCGTGGCGGTCGGGTTGATCGCCGTCACGTCGGCGATCACGCCCTCGACCGAGGAGGTGTCGAAGTAGTTGGTGGTCTCGTCGTAGTTGGTCGGGGTGGCGATCACCACGTAGTCGGCCTCGGCGTACGCCTGCTCCTTGACCAGGGTGAAGGTCAGGTCCAGCTCGCGCTCGGTCGGGTTGTGCGCGGCCAGGCGGGTGGAGATGTCCGCGTCCTCGATCGGGCTGCGGCCCTGCTGCAGCATCGCCACCCGCTGGGGGTCGATGTCGAAGCACACGACCGTGTTGTGCCGGGCCAGGAGCACCGCCATCGACAGACCGACGTAACCCGTCCCGACCACCGCGATCCTCATGGCAGGGAGCATACGCATCGGCTCACTCGCCGAGGGCAGCGACGGCATCCAGTACGCCGGCGAGCGCTGCCCGCTGTCCCGCGTCCATCCGGCCGCGGTGGTAGCCGGCTCCGGCGAGCAGCGTCACGCTCTTGTGCGCCTGCCCGACCGAGACGCCCGCCGCCGCGGCGAGCTCGCGCAGCGGCGCGCTCTCCAGCTCCGGGTCGGCCAGTAGCGCCGCGATCACGCGCCTGTTGGCGGGGGTCAGCAGGCGCCCGCTGCGGACCTCGGCGGGCTCGGGGTCCGCGTGCTCCCCGAGCTCGTCGAGGCGGATGCGCTTGCGCCCCGACACCTCGATGAGCACCGTCGCGAACCGTATGGATGCGTTGCCGGCGGCGTCGACGTACCCGACCCCGATCGCGCGCAGCTGCTCGCCGAGCCTCGGTGAGATCCACGGCGCGACGACCAGGACGGGCGCGGTCGCCTCCGCCGCCGCGGCCAGCACCGCCGCGAGCCGGACCGCCGGCACGGCATGTACGGCGAAGCGCTGCCGGGAGCCGCCCCACCGCAGCGCGAGGGTGGCGTCGGCGCGCACCGCCGGCGCGCGCTCGAAGCGCACCGAGCAGTCCACGCCCCACGACGCCAGCCGGGAGCGGGCCGCCTCGACCAGCGACTCCACCGTCGTCTCCGCTGTCGTCTCCACCGCCACGATCGTTCACGATAGCAAGACGTTCACGCCTGACGAACACTGAGAAAGTGTGAAATTCGGACGGCCGAAGTCTCTCGACCGGGGAGCCCCCGGCTAGAGTGCCCGCCATGACGTCCACCCATACCGACTACCGGCTGAGTCAGCTCGACCAGTTGGAGGCGGAGTCGATCCACATCTTCCGTGAGGTCGCCGCCGAGTTCGAGAAGCCAGTGCTGATGTTCTCGGGCGGTAAGGACAGCATCGTGATGATGCGGCTGGCGGAGAAGGCCTTCTACCCGGCCAAGATCCCCTTCCCGGTGCTGCAGGTCGACACCGGCTACGACTTCCCCGAGGTCCTGGAGACGCGCGACAACTGGGTGAGCCGGCTCGGCGTACGCCTGATCGTGGCCAGCGTCGAGGACGCCATCAAGAACGGCGTCGTCGTGGACGATGGCAAGACGAGCCGCAACCGGCTGCAGATCGGCACCCTGCTCAACGCCATCGAGGAGAACGGCTTCACCGCCGCCTTCGGCGGCGGCCGACGCGACGAGGAGAAGGCCCGGGCGAAGGAGCGCGTGTACTCCCACCGCGACGAGTTCGGCCAGTGGGACCCGAAGATGCAGCGACCCGAGCTGTGGAGCCTCTACAACGGGCGGCTGCACGAGGGCGAGCACATGCGGATCTTCCCGATCTCGAACTGGACCGAGCTCGACATCTGGGACTACATCCGCCGTGAGCAGATCGAGATCCCGAGCATCTACTTCAGCCACCAGCGGCGCGTCTTCGAGCGCGACGGGATGCTGCTGACCGAGTCGGAGTTCAACCCCTGCCGGCCCGGCGAGACGGTCGAGGAGCGCACCGTCCGGTTCCGCACGGTCGGCGACCTCACCCTGACCGGTTGCGTGGAGTCGACCGCGTCGACGCTGGACGAGATCATCGAGGAGGTCGCTGCCGCCCGGGTCACCGAGCGGGGCGCGACCCGAGGCGACGACCGCTTCTCCGAAGCGGCCATGGAGGACCGGAAGAAGGAGGGCTACTTCTGATGGCCACCGAGACTGTGCAGACCAAGAAGAAGCCGATGGACCTGCTCCGCTTCGCCACCGCCGGCTCCGTCGACGACGGCAAGTCGACCCTGATCGGGCGACTGCTCTTCGACTCCAAGTCGATCTTCGCCGACCAGCTCGAAGCGGTCGAGCGCACCTCGGAGCAGAAGGGTCACGCCTACGTCGACCTCTCCCTGCTCACCGACGGCCTGCGCTCCGAGCGCGAGCAGGGCATCACCATCGACGTCGCCTACCGCTACTTCGCGACGCCGAACCGCAAGTTCATCATCGCCGACACCCCGGGCCACGTGCAGTACACCCGCAACATGGTCACGGGCGCCTCCACGGCCGACCTGGGTCTGGTGCTGGTCGATGCCCGTCACGGACTCACCGAGCAGTCGCGGCGTCACGCCGTACTGCTCTCGCTGCTGCGGGTCCCGCACCTGGTGCTGTGCATCAACAAGATGGACCTGGTCGATTGGTCGCAGGAGATCTACGACGAGATCCACGCCGAGTTCACCCAGTTCGCCACGAAACTGAACGTGCCCGACCTCGAGGTCATCCCGATCTCGGCGCTCGCCGGGGACAACGTGGTGGACCGCTCGCAGAACATGCCGTGGTACTCCGGGCCGACCCTCATGCACCACCTCGAGCATGTCCACGTCGCCTCCGACCGCGACCTGGTCGACGCCCGCTTCCCGGTCCAGTACGTCATCCGGCCGAAGTCGGACGAGCACCACGACTACCGGGGGTACGCCGGACAGCTCGCGGGCGGCGTGTTCAAGAAGGGCGACGAGGTCATCGTGCTGCCCAGCGGCATGACCTCGAAGATCGCCGGCATCGACCTGTTCGACCAGGAGGTCCCCGAGGCCTTCCCGCCGATGTCGGTGACGATCCGGCTCGAGGACGACGTCGACGTCTCCCGCGGCGACATGATCGCCCGGGTCAAGAACGCCCCGACCCCGACGCAGGACATCGACGCGATGGTCTGCTGGATGACGAACACGCCGCTGCAGCCCCGGCAGAAGCTGGCCATCAAGCACACCACCCGGACCGGCCGCGCCTTGGTCAAGGACATCCAGTACCGCCTGGACGTCAACACCCTGCACCGCGACCAGTCCTCCGGCGAGCTCGGCCTCAACGAGATCGGCCGCGTCCAGCTGCGCACCACCCTGCCGCTGCTGGCCGACCCCTACTCGAAGAACCGCACCACCGGCTCGTTCATCCTGATCGACGAGGCGACCGGCGTCACCGTCGGCGCGGGCATGATCAACGGCTGACGCCCCGTCGGCTCGGCGCGCCGAGAACACCGATAGCAGCGATGCCTCCCCGGCCGGGCCGGGGAGGCATCGCTGCTCTCACTCCCAGTGCGGGTGGGTGTGGTCGCCGGTGCACTCCCACGAGCGGCCCGACGCGTCGTAGCCGACCTGTCCGTACATCGACTGCTTGCAGAACTCGCCGCCCTGGATGCAGCTGCCGCTGCTCGTGCGGGTGCAGGAGTGCGAGGCCGGCTGGGACGACCCCGACGCCTTGGCCGGCGCTGTGACGTGGATCGTCACGACCGGGCTGACGGCGAGGACGCTGTCGGCCGCATCCTCCAGGACCGCGCGGTAGCGGATCGTGCCCTGGGGCAGGTGGGACTCGGTGACCCGGCCGCCGGCGGCCCGCGGGAACGCGTCGACCTCCTTCCACCCCGAGCTCTTCTTCTGCTCCAGCACAACGCCGGTCGCACTCCCCCGGTGCGTGGCGTGCGCCGTCAGCGCGACCCGCCCCGAGGTGGTGATCCGGTGCGACGAGGCCTTGAGCGTGAGGTGCGGACCCTGACCCGCCTGTGCGGGCATGGACAGGAGGGCGAACGCGCCCACGAGCACGCCCGTCGCCACGACGGCGAGCAGCACCCGGAACGGCCGAAATGCGAAATTCACCATGCCCGCGAGGTTATGGCGGTCGTCACATCCGCGCAGGCGAATGGGTAAAGAGCGCGGGCCTCGGGCATCCTTGCCGGATGCATCACCGCGTCTTGAGCCTGGTCACCGCCGCGGCGGTCACGGTGATGCTGCTGTTCGGGGTCGCTGGGCACTCGCGCATCTCCGGCCCGGTGATCCTGCGCTTCGGCAACACCACCCACGGCGTCCACCTCGACGACCTGTTCGTGCTGGCGTGCTGGTTGATCGTCATCGGTGTCTGCGTCCGGCTCTGGCGCCGGGGCTAGTGATCTGGACCGGCTCAGCCTTTCAGGCTGGTCGCCAAGACCACTGAAGCGCTCACCGGACCCCTCCGCCTGGTCTAGGCTGAGGCGGTGCTCGGGACGCTCCACAAGAAGCCACGCTTCGACATCCTCATCACCCTCGGCATCAGTCTGGTACTCGTTGACCGGGTCGATTTCCTGGCGGGCGCCGGTCCGTTCGCTCTGACTCCGTTCCTCGCGCTCGCACCCTTTGTCCTTACCGCGACGATGCTTCACGTGCTGACAACTCGTAGCGAAGACCGCGGGGCGGTCTCACTCCGGGGTAAGCGCGGCGCGATGTGGCTGAGCGTTGTGGTTTTGGCGGTGCTCACCTCACTCTTCTTCGGACCCCCAGGACACGGGCTTGCACGGTCAGCACTTCTGGTCGTCCAAATGAGCGCCGGCGTCTCACTCGTTGCATTAATTCGTTGGAGTGAGAACTGGCGTGCGGTGCGCCGAGGCGCATACATCGGACTCGCGATCTACGCCATTTTCGATCTTTACCAGTGGGTCCTAGTGCGAGCCCGGATTGGGCTCGGCGAGCACTGGAGCGGCGTCGTAAACGGGACACTCTCACCCCTTGGTGCCGATGCTTTCCGTTTCACAGGGGCCTGTACAGATCCCAATCGAGCCGTCCCAGCGATCGCCTTCTTCACCTATCTGCTGCTGGCAGACCCGGTCACGTCGCGGCCCTACCGCCGCTGGACGCAGTACGGCATCTTGAGCGTCGGCCTGGTCATGTCAGCACTTACGTTGTCGCGCAGCGGCTTGATCGTCTTCTTCATCATCCTTGCTGCCGCGATCGGCACGATGGTGCGCCAGATGCCGCAGGCCGAGCGGGTGCTTTGGTTCGTGCTTGGCGGCTTCACCTTGGTTTGGTTCGCTCGAGGTACCTGGATCGATGAGTTGGGAGCTCGTTCCATCATCGACACGCGATTGAGCCGCCAAGACGGATCCGCTCGATCGCATCTCGAACTTCTACACCGCGGCTGGGACGGCAGCACTATCGACTGGCACTTCCTGACAGGCCACGGCTACGGTCAGTCATATCTCTACCTGCAGGACATTTTTCCGCAGGACATATACGCAAACTACCATTCACTCTTCATCACCATGCTTTTCGAGACAGGCGTGGTCGGACTCATCGCAGTCGTAGCCCTCACCGTCGGCCCGTTGCGCTCGCGGAGACGTTGGCTGGCACTCGGCGTCATCGCGTTCAATCTCTTCTACCAAGACATCGCCGACCCGCTCTTCTGGGTCCAGATTGCATTATTGTGGTTCGTCTCAGACACTCCCCTGGAAGCGCCACCAGATCGAGGCGGAAGCGCCAGTATGCGAGCCCGCAAAATAGCGCCGTTCTTTGGTCCCAGGCTGCCACATAAAGACCTGATCAGTACAATGCGCGCGTGACCTCCTATACCAACGTATCTATCAACACGGCCGCAAACGTCTATTTTGACGGTCGCTGTGTGAGCCACTCCTTCACACTCTCCGACGGCACGCGGAAGTCGGCCGGAGTGATCTTCCCGGCTAGGCTCACCTTCGGCACCGGCAACCCCGAGACGATGGACATCCAGGCGGGCCGCTGTCGGATCCGTCTTGCTGGTACCGAGGAGTGGCGGGAGTACACAGCGGGCGACTCGTTCTCCGTCCCCGGCGAGAGCAGCTTCGACATCGAGGTGACCGAACTCCTCGACTACGTCTGTCACTACGGCTGAGGGGATCGGCCACGGCAAGGCGCCCCGTCCACAAGCCGTGGAACGGGGCGCCTCAACACGTCCGAGTGCCTGTCCCCCAACGGGCGAGACGTGAGCGGCGGTGGCGAGGTCTCGGGTCCTCGACCACCACCTGAGGCCAGCCTACGTCGTCACGACCATTTGCATCAGAGTCCGATCGGCCCAGACGGCGCTAGTCCAACCGGGTAGTAAGACCGCCACGTCGAGACAGCAGCAACCCAGATCTGTATCAACACTCGGGACCAATTGCCCAGATCTCCTGCGCTACCCCGTATACCCAACTTAGGGTATGGATGCCGCTGATTGGCGGCAGGATTCGACACCCGCCGCTCGGAGGAGGGACGCGTGAGCATCGCAGAAGACCGAGCGGCGGCGCTCACAGCATCGCAACCGAGCGTTGCACGAGTCGATACACGCAGATCACTCCCCATGGTCGCCTGGGCGCTCGACCTAGGGATCTTGTGCGTCGTAGTGGCGACGGCAGCGTTACTACGCCGCGCGTGGGACCTGTTTCCGCAGCCTGATCGGGAATCGAGCGTCTCGACGGTCGGTCCGCTCATCATCGTGGGATGGCTGCTCCTCAATTTGCTCTTCGGAGCCTATAGTCGCGAAGACTTCGGCGAAGGCACCGCGGAGTTCAAGCGCCTGTTGCACGCTTCGATGTACGCCGCCGGCCTCACCGGTGTGGGTTGCTACCTGAGCCATCATCAACTCTCTCGCGGCTTCTTCGTCACCGTCTTCGCCCTCGGAGTCCCTGCCATACTCATCGGCCGCCTGGCGCTGCGCAAAGGCGTCCGCTCGATGCGGATCAAGGGCATGCTCGGTCAGCGAGTGATCATCGCGGGCGGTCCCGCGCACGTCGACGAGATCGCTGCCGTTCTCTCCCGCGAGAGATGGCTGGGCTACCAGGTCGTCGGCGCGCTCACCCCAGCGACGCATCACGGTCGCACGACCGCATCGGGGATCCCGGTTCTCGGGAACTCCGAAGATCCAGCGTCCGCCATCGGCGACGCGGACATCCTCTTCATCACCGGGGGTGCCCCGCACTCTGCCGAAGAATTGCGGCAGATCGTCTGGGATCTCGAGCAACACCGGGTGAAACTGGTCGTCGCTCCTTCTGTCACAGACCTCGCAGGCGACCGCGTCAGGGTCCGGCCCATGGCAGGGCTGCCGCTTGTCCACCTTGAGGCACCTCGCTGGGCACACGCCCGCGGCTGGGCGAAGCGAAGCTTCGACGTTATCGGGTCGACCGTGCTGATTGCTGCACTGTCCCCCCTCCTTCTCCTAGCGGCCATGCGCATTCGCCGTTACGACGGCGGGCCCGTCCTCTTCCGGCAAGCGCGGATCGGACGCGACGGTGAGACGTTCGACTGCCTCAAGTTCCGAACTATGGTGACTGACGCGGAGGCCCGCGTCGTTCAGCTGCAAGCAGACCTCGGCGTAGAGGCGTTGCTGTTCAAGGTGAAGGACGACCCCCGCATCACCGGGCCGGGCCGCTGGTTGCGTCGATTCTCGATCGACGAGTTGCCGCAGCTCTTCAACGTTCTCCGCGGGGACATGTCTCTCGTGGGACCGCGCCCACAGGTTGCCGCCGAGGTCGCTATGTACAACGATGCGATGAGGCGCCGCCTCCACGTCCGTCCCGGCATGACCGGACTGTGGCAGGTCTCCGGCCGCAACGACCTGTCCGTCGAGGAGGCAATGCGCCTCGACCTCTACTACGTCGACAACTGGTCGGTCGCCCAAGACCTGGCGATCCTTGCCCGGACCGCCGGGGCCGTGCTGGGCGCTCGGGGCGCCTACTGAGCGACCGCCTGCGGCAAGGCTCGCGAACGCGAACCTCACCGTGGGAGCGAACGGATCTTCGTGGCAGGAACGCCTCCGTAGAGGAAGTTCCTCTCGCAATCTTGCGTCACTACCGCACCCGCGGCAACGACCACACCGGAATCAATCACCACTCCGGGCAACACAGTAACCCCAGCACCGATCCACACGTTGTCATTGACGACGATCGGAAGCGAAAGGTTATCTTCCGGGAGACGACGAGTGCGCGTCTCTTCAGTGGCGCCTATCAGGTGGGTGGCGGTAATCATCATCACCCGCGGCCCACACGCAACGTTGCGGCCCAAGGTGATTCCTGCTGACGGATCGATGAAGCATTCGTAATTGAGGAACGACCCGCTGCCTATGATCAGTCGGCCCGACCCTATGAACACGCGCGGGGCGATTCTCGAGCCTATACCACGAACATTCCACGGCCACAGCAGGTACGGTCGAAGTCGAGGCGGAATAACGCTACTCGTCAACAGACCGTTCTTGAAAATATCCCTCAGGGCAGCGCGCGCGAACCGGCTACCCGAGACTAACAACCGGCTCATGCAAAGCCCCCCGTTAACACACTCGCCTCAGATGACAGGCCTACCTGTGCGCCTCCGACGCCAAGTCGCCATATATCGCTTCAATCGAATCCCGGTCGCCCACCCCCATATTTTGGCGCATCTTCAAGAATACTAGGATCCTATAAGTCAATTGCATCCACAATAGCCCGAAGCCGGTCGATCCGTCCCGCCATGGCCGGCCTTCGACCCCTCGCCTGACAACTTCCTTCATCAAATTTCTGGCCAGAAACCTGAGTGTCGGCTTGAGACCCTTTTCGAGGTTCTCTCGCGCCTCAACCGAACTGTATCTGTTTAGCTTCTCTATGAAGTGATTCCAGTCAGTATAGTTGAAGTGCCATACACATAGGTTCTCGCCGCCCTGGATGTCGGCAACGCGCGCATCGGCTACTGGCTGCGGAGCGCCGTGGATACCGTTCTCGATTCGCCACTCTTGCAGCGCTCCTCGCCGGAACAGGAAATAATGACGGTCTCTGCTCGCTTGCCAGCCCGTTCCTCGCACTCTCTTGCCGAACATGAAGTTCAGGCGACACATGCGAACCACGTCTACGCGGCCCTCGGCCACTACCTCACGTATCTTGTCGCATAATTCCTTCGGCACGATCTCGTCTGCATCTATCCGAAGGATCCATTCGCCGAGCGCAGCCTGCTCCGCCAGGCTCCGTACCGGCTCGACGTAGCCAACGTCCGGGACGTCGATGACACGCGCGCCCAGCGACCTCGCAATCTCCACCGTCTGATCTGAGCTATTCATATCCGCGACCAAAATGTCTTCGCACAGGTCGCCGATGGACTCTATCGCCCGGCGGATGTTCTTCTCTTCGTTTCTCGTATGAATGATCGCCGTTATCAAGTCAGCCACCCCGCAATTGAAGGAGGAACCAATTTATACGCTTTCGAGACAGCACCACAATCAGAACTGCGAACCCCGCGGCGCCCGAAACGCTCACTGCCACTAGGCGTGCCCATGACGCGTTGTCAAAAAAACGACCGACCAGCACCGAAGCAAGACAGAAGCAAATTCCCGATGCGATCCAAGGCTCCGCAATAGATCTAACGGGCCTGAAGGCCACCTCAGAACGTGTCTTGACAATTAACCAGACCGTGACTCCTTGGGCCGCGATATTCGCATACCCGTACGAGTTTTCGCCCAGCATCGGAACCAGGACAAGAACTCCCACCCACGTGGCCGCGAGCCATCCTAAGGCCGCCTTGAAGACAACGGCGGCGCTTCCGGTTGCATTGAGAAGACCCGAGCAAACGATCGAAGCCGGCGTCAGGACGTTCGCGACTGACAACAGACAAACAAGCGGAATCGCCGCTGTCCACCTATCGCCGTAGATCAGCGTAGTAATTGATGAGATCGAAGCGAGGGTCCCGCAGACGACCAAAGCCGTAACGGCGTTGAGCCAGAACAAAACTTGCTCAGCCGCCTGCCCCATTCGTACCCGATCACTTTGCATCCGCGCGAAAGCCGGAAGAAGGAGTCGCGAGAACACCATCACAAGGTAGGTCCCCAAGACGGCAACCTGTTGGGCCCAATTCACACGGCCGACGGCAGTAGCGCCAACAACAAGGCCGATGACCAGAGGGTTTGCTGCGTCTTTAAGAGCGTTGACTAAACTCGCCATGGCGTTGAACCAAGCGAATCTCCATAGATCGCGGATCTCTCGGAAGGCGAAGCTTGGCAAAGGAGGCATGCCGACGCGCCACAAGACATAGGGAACGGCACTCACTGAAGATGCCAAAAAGGCGACGCCCAGACCGACCACACGGAGTCCGGAAAGGGCAGCGATCGCTGCAACCACATTGAAGACGATAGGGCGGACCGCCAATAGTGCACCGGACTCTGCGAGGCGCAGCGCGCGCTCGAGTTGGATGACGCCGATCGTCGAAAACGGAACGAAGACGACACCGATAGCGCAGAGATAGATACAAGCACGCGCATCGCGCACGTCATGAAACGGCGCGCAGATACTGGGGTTGAGGCCGACAAGGAGCCCAGCCAGGACAACGGCGACCGACAGTTGTGCTCCGTATACGACCGCTAGACGGCGCCTGGTCGGCACTTCCCTGTGTTGGACTGCCGCCGCCGAGAACCCCGCTTCCACGAGAAGGTACGACGACGTCATGATGAGGGTGACGACCGCATACATTCCGAATTCGGCTGTCGACAGCTTTCGCGCAAGGACGATCCCGACGCCAGCGGACGAGAATGCCACCAGTATCTGCCGGGCAACGAGCACAACGCCGCCCGCCGCCACTTTAGCCGCGTTGGTGCTCAATGTGTTGACCTTCGGGCTCATCCAGAGTCCCTGGGATAGATCGCGGCGCCCCTAACATCGGATGTCAATGCCGTACGAGCACCGCGATAGACGGCGCGCAGGCGCTCCCAATCTGCGGTGACGGCGTATCCAAGCAGTCGTTTTGAGATCCGGATCATGGCGCCGAGTTTTATCAGCGCTCCCCTGTGTATCTTGGCGAGGATGACGGCGCCGTAAGCCGAATATTCCACCACTCGGCTCCCGGCCTGGCGGTGGGAGGCGCCCCCTTTGTGCTCAACCACCGCCTCGTCAGCAACAATGAGACGCCATCCCGCGGCATTTGCTCGAAGGCCGTAGTCCACGTCCTCCCAGTACATGAAGAATCGCTCATCCAGCAATCCGATGTCCAAGATCGTTTCTGCTCGTAGCAGTACAGCTGCCCAGGTGAGGAAGTCAGGGCGGGTCGGATTCGACTCCTCGACGGCCAAGCGCCACGGAACGAAGCGTCCCCCGTTCGAGGTGACTTCATTAGCAGAGTTTACGATCCGTGGACCAACGAGACCGGCCCTTGGATCCGAACCCATCACGTGAAGCAAACGGCGCAAGGCCCCCCGGCGGATCAAGGCGTCATTGTTGATGATCAATAATCTCTTCGCGCCACTTTCGATCGATGTCTTCATCCCGATGTTTATACCCGAGCTGAAACCCAAGTTTCGCGGTTCAGCGATGACACGAACTCGACCGCCGCGAAGAGCTTCGCTCGCCTCGACGCGGCGCTTGAGCGAGCCGTCCGTCTCATTGTCCACCAACCAGATGAAGCGGCATTCTGCCTCTGCGGCCAACGCTTCTGCGCAAGCAAGGGTCGACTCGGCGTCGCGCCAATTCAACACGATTGCGTCACAGGGGGCTATGTTCACCGGATGCTCCCTTGGCGCGGATCCGAAACCCGCGTAACGACGCCTTGCGCCAGCGCGAAGACCTCATCGTCCCGACTCCATAGCGCGCACCGCCGTAGAAACACGCTCTGCTACCGAGTCCCAGGACGGTCTCGAAACATCGTTCTCGCGGACCGGGGCAGCGAGACCCGATAAGGTTGTCGCGGCGTGTGCGAATGCCTCGGCGTCATCTTGGTCAGATACAGCGATTCCGCATTCAGCGACGATCTCGGCTACTGCTCGGCATCCCTGGTAGTAGACCACCGGTGTGCCGCAATGAATCGCCTCCAAAGCTGGCAGTCCGAAGCCTTCGACGATGGATGGCATCAGGAGCGAGCGGGCTCCTCGATAATAGGAGGCGAGGCGCTCGTCGTCGATCGCTGTGATCATGTGACATCGATCAATGACCCCAGCTTGCGCGGCAGCGCGACGCGCGGGTTCGACATCTGTGGTGACGACGACCAGTTCATAGCCCGCCAGGAAGGTTAGCGCTCTTACGACGACTCCGAAGTTCTTGTGTGGCTTCGTGTTCCCCACATAAAGTACGTAGGGTCGATCTAGCTTTTGTCTCGGCCCATCTGGAATGAAGTGCTCTGAGCACGCGTTTCCCGTCGTATGGACGACGACTTGGTCGTTTGAGAGCCACTCGCGAATCGCCGTCGCTGACGTCTGCGAGACAGTCAGGACGTGTCCTGCTCGCGCAACGGCCGGCTTCACGAGCCTCTCGTAATATCGCTCGTGCGCTCTTCCTGCCAACCCAGGTTGCGGGTGGGTCAAGTGGATCAGGTCATGGATCGTCAGCAACTGGCGAGCTCGCGACCGCCCGGTCCCGAAGCCTGGGCTGTAGATGACGTCGTCTCGTCGAGGGACGCGCCACCCGCGGGCGACGTACGCGAGCGGAGATGTCGGACTGCCAGCGACGGGCAGGCGATGGAATGGCATGTCGAAGCGGGAGAGTACCTCGCGGGCGTAGCGAGCGATGCCGTGGTTGCCGGTATAGCGCTGATCGATGAAGAGCGTCATGATCGCGTCACCCAGTGCTCGACGCGGGCGCCGAAGGCTTGCCGTGAGAACTGACGGCATGCCTTCGGGACGGCCGCCATCTCAATGCTCATGGCCTTCGCCGCTGCCACTGCGAGTTCTGGCGTTGAGAGCGATCCGTGAACAGGGATACCGCCACCTACAGCGCGCATGCTCTCGGATGCTCCTCCGTCAGCGTTGACCAGCACAGGCGTGCCGGCCGCCATGGCCTCGACCGGCATGATGCCGAAGTCTTCAACGGCGAGGAAGACGAAGAGGGCAGCACGCTGGTACAACGCATACAGCATCTCGTCCGTAACGCGGCCGAGGAACGTGACCGGCACGCGAGCTGAGTCCGCGTGCGCACGAAGCTCAGCTTCGCCCGGGCCGGCGCCGGCGATCGCCACGGGCATATCAAGCCGATTCCCAAGATCGATGACGCGGTCAAGACGCTTGTACGACACCAGTCGCGACGCACCGAGGAGGAACGCCTTCTCCGGCAGCGCGGACAGGTGCTGCGCCTCTTCAGCACTCACCACGTCGCCCCACCTCTCGACCGAGACGATTCGCTCGATGTCGACGGGCGGATAGATGACCTCGGCATCGACGCCCCACGAACGTCGGATCCGATCACGGACGTAGCGGCTGTTGGCGGCATAACGGACGCGGGGATCCACGAGTCGTCGATCGAGAGCTTTCAGCGGTGCCGCCGCGAGCCGCAACGACGCCCGGTCCCCTCGTGGCTCCACCTCGGGAGCCCAGAGGTAACGAGCCGGCGTATGCACATAGGCCAGTCCCCTCTTCCCGCGCCTCACAGCGTGCGTCGCAAGCTGATGGCCGAAGGCATGCGACGAGGCGAGGACCGTGTCGTAGCGCGTGACGTCCATGCGGCGCCAGGCGCTCGGCACGAGGGGCAGAGAAGCAGCCTTCCTGCCCCGCATCGGTGTCCGCGCCAGCCACGATTCGGAGACAGGCCGATCGAACGTATGCGGCATGTTGTTCCACAAGCATGCCGCGTCAGCCCCAGGGAAGAGCTCGAGAAGCCCCCGAAAGACGTTCTCTGAGCCTCCGGTCGACTCGATCCACTCGTGCGAGATCAACATCTCCACGTCGAACTCCCGTCAAGCAGACGGGCTAGCGGAGTTGTCCGGCGCGTAGCCGTACCCATAGCCGTAGCCGTAGCCGTAGCTACGCCCCTTCGTCGGTGCCATGTTCATGACGACGCCGACCAGTCGCGCGTCGACCTGCGCCAGTCGCTCGCCCGAGAGCTTGACCTGGTCCCGCGTCGCCTTGCCGTGCCGGACGACGACGAGAGCGCCGTCGGCGTGGCTGGCGATGAGAGCCGCGTCGGTGACCGGGAGGAGCGGCGGGGCGTCGATGAGGACGACGTCGTACTGATCTCGCAGCGTGCCGAGCAGGTCGGCCATCGCCTTGGACTGCAGCAGCTCGGCGGGGTTCGGCGGGATGGGGCCGGAAGCGAGGAAGGCGAGCTTCGAGTCATCGTGGATCTGGATCGCGTCCTCGAGCTTCACCTTGCCCACCAGGACGTTGGTGACGCCGACCGCTCCGTCCAGCCCGAGCCGGAGGGCCGCTCGTGGACGCCGGAGGTCGCCCTCGATCAGGACGGTGCGGACACCGGCCTGGGCGAGGCTGATCGCGAGGTTGACGGCCGTCGTCGTCTTCCCCTCGCTCGGCACCGAGGAGGAGACGACGTACACCTTCTGCTCCCGGTCGACGTCGACGAACTGGAGATTCGTCCGCAGCACCCGGAAGGCCTCCGCGCGCGGCGAGTGCAACTCGATGTCGGTGAGGAGCGGCTTGTCCTTCGCGCTCGGGTCGAAGCCGATCGCGCCCAGCAGGGGCTTGTCGATGATCTGCGCCAGGTCGTCGGTCGAGGTGATCCGGGTGTCCAGGGTCTCACGCAGCACAGCCTGGCCGACACCGATCAGCAGCCCGAGCACGATGCCCAGGCCGACGTTGCGGGGCAGGCTCGGAGAGACCGCTGCATCGGAGTACGACGCGTTGTCGATCACTGTCGCCTTGATGGTGGGCTGAGAGGCTCCAGGCGGAGTCTCCAGCTGACGCACCATGTCGACCATCTGCTCGGCGTACGCCTGGGCGATCTTCTGGGCCACGTGCGGATCCGCGTCGGTGGCGGTGATGGTCAGATTGACCGTGTTAGCGGCCGTGGTGGCGGAGACCTGGCCGGCGAGCTCGGTCGGCGTCATGTCCAGGCCGCTGGCCTGGATGACCTTGCTCGCCAGATCCCGGCTGCTCACCAGCTGCACGTAGGACTGCACCCGATCCTGGGTGTACTGCCCGCTCTGGAACTGCACGCTGGAGTCGTTGGTCGCACCGGTGCTGATGAACAACGTCGTGTTCGAGGCGTACATCTTGGTCTGCGCGAGCGTGTACGCCAGCGCCAGCGCGCCGAGCACGACGACGCACGCCACGATCGAGATCCAGCGTCGCCGCAGGATCCGTAGGTAGTCAGCGATCTCCACGAGAGTTGTTCCTTTCTTGCCTCGCATCGTGCACGAGGATGACCGGCCCGAGCGTCGGTGCCTTTGTTCAACTGGTGGTGCATGCCCTCGCAGGCGTGGGTGGATCAGGGGCTCAACATGCCGACCGCACCGCGGCGGAGGCTGCGCCGGCCTGGACGGACGGCGTCACGTTGACGCGGGTGGGACCGATCTGACCGGCACCGGACGTCATCGTCCAGCTGAGGTCCTTGCTCTTCCCGGGCTCGAGCAGCACCCAGGTCTGGATGACCTTGCGACCGTCCAGCACGGCGTCGAACTGCGGGAAGTCGAGGTCGTTGTCGGCGAACTTGCTCGTGCCTCCGCCGGAGGGTGCGAAGACGTAGACGGCCACGAGCATGTCGCCGGCCGACGACTTCGGCAGCCCCTGACCGGTGACGTACGCCGGCAAGGTCGTCCTGGCATCCTTCGGCGCGGTGGAGGTCAGGGTGAGCGATCCGGAGAGGGTCTGGACGCCCCGGACGCACGAGGTCGCCGCGACGTGGCTGTCGTAGCGCAGGTAGTAGCTCATCTTCGACAAGGTGGCGTCGGCGAAGTAGATGCCGACCTGCGGGTCGCGCTGGGCATCCCCGGTGCTCAGGCTGCCGGCGACGACCGTGGAGGCCAGCCGGCTCTGCACCGAGCCGTCGAAGTCGTGGACGAGGATCCGGTGCTCGTCGGCCGCCTGCTGCAGCGCCGTGAGCAGGTCCTTCTTCGAGCCGGAGAACGACGTCACCCGGTTGAACACCGTGCTCGCGACCTGGGCGAAGAAGGCGTCCTCGGCGGCCGGGTCGGGCAGCCGCTGGTAGACCTTGCTGAGCAGCTCGTCGACCACCGTGTCGGACGTCAGCTGGACGCCGTCGACATCGACCGGGCCGAGGGCGCGCAGGAGGTAGGAGAGCGTCACGGTGTCGAGCGAGACGACGCCGTCGATCTTCTCCGGCTGGGTCTGCTCCCAGCGCGCCTTCCACAGGTCAGCGCTGCGGGCGAAGTCGGGCGTGAGGTTGGCGTCCACGAAGTAGCGGCCGATGTTCCCACCGAAGATCTTCTGCTCGGCCGGCTGGATCGGCAGCACCGGGGCGGGCGACTCGCCGAAGGAGGCGCCGGACACCTCGCGCACCATCGAGATCCGGCCATGGTCCACGTGCAGCAGCGACACCGCTCCCGGCAGGCCGCCGGTCGCGCGGATCTCGGCGTTGTTCTGCATGATCAGCAGGTAGTTGCGTGGCCCGTCGGCGCCGAGCATCTGCGGAAGCACCCCGAGCGCGCGGTGGGCGACGGCCATCGCGTCGGTGGCGTCGTCCACCTCCGACTGCAGATCGCGATAGCGCAGCTTCAGCGAGGTCATGTAGCCGCTCGGGTCCTCGCCGGCCAGCGCGGTGCGCGCCCGGGTGAGGGCCGCGTAGCTGTCGTCCACCGGGCCGGTCATTGACTGCAGCCTGGCGGTGTCGATCCCGCCGTTGCGCGGCAGCACGGCGTCGAGGTCACCGACGGTGTCGGTGAGCTCGCTCAGGCCGTGGTGTGCCAGGTCATGGCCCACCCGGCTCACCGTGCGTACGCCGCGGGCATCGTCACCGACCACGGGCAGGTGGGTCAGCAACGACCACACCGGCGAGTCGGTCGCGTCGGCAGCACTGTCGGCGTGCTCGGAGAACCGCTTCGAGGCGCTGGTGACCTGCGCCGGGTCGTCGCCGAGCGCCGCCGTCTTGAGGGCCGAGGCGTCGTCGGCCGCCGCCTTGAGGTTGTGCGCGGCGTCCCACAGGAGCCAACCGGCGTACGCGATCACCAGCACGACGACCACACCGAGGGTCCCCGAGACCCAGCGCCAGGGGTGCTGCACCCGCATGACTTCCACTTCCTGCTGTCGAACCACGTGCTTCAAGCAGCGCGGACCCCCGGCCCTCAGGACCGGGGGTCCGCACCGCGAAGGACCTCAGAGGGTCACTTCTTGGTGTCCTTCTTGATCTTCGCGAGGAGCTTCTTGGCCTTGGCGCTGGAGATGACGCCGGCCTTCTTGGCGGCCTTGACCTCGGCGGTGAGCTTCTTCGCCTTCTTCTTCGAGATCTTGCCCGGCTTGCTGATGGCCTTGGTGACGTCGCTCTTGACGACCGAGGCGGTCGGCGTCGACGGGCCGTAGTCGGCCAGCGCAGGAGCCGTGCCCGCGAAGGCCAGGGCGCCGAGGCTGAGGGCCGAGGCGGTGGCCACACCGGCGATGAACTTCTTCATGAATGTCTCCTCCTGCCCGGGCGCCCGAGGCGACCGGTCGATGTCACGGTGAGGCCTATCAGACCACATGGGACGGTCCCATATACACAAAACTGGGGATTTCTGGACAACTTCCGTCAGCCGAGATGTTGCCGTGTTCTTTCTTTCGGCCGATATCGGCGATCGAAGAGTGATTTCGGGCAGTGCCATAAAAAGTGACACCCGCCACAGCGAAGCTGTGACGGGTGTCGGGACGCGTCTCGCTCAGAGGCTGATGGTGACCTCTGCGACCGAGCCGACGTGCGCCAGGATCTGGCGGTCGACCGGCTCGGCCTTCGGCGCGAGCGTGCGCAGCGTCCACTGCCCCTCGCCGGCGAAGAAGCGGAAGTGCCCCGAGGCAGAGGTCGGGACCTCGGCGGTGAACTCACCGGACTTGTCGAGCAGCCGGACGTAGGCGTTGGCGATCGGCTCGCCGTCGCGCACGACCTGGCCCTGGATCACCGCCTCCTTGGCGACGTTCACGCCGTCGAGGCTCAGACCACCAGCGGTAGCGCCGCACATGTCAGGCCTCCCCGGGCTCGTCGCCCAGCGCGACCGGCACGCCGACGAGGCTGCCGTACTCGGTCCACGAGCCGTCGTAGTTCTTCACGTTGTCCTGACCGAGCAGCTCCTTGAGCACGAACCAGGTGTGGCTGGAGCGCTCGCCGATGCGGCAGTAGGCGATCGTGTCCTTGTTCCAGTCGACGCCGGCCTCGGTGTAGATCTGCTTGAGCTCGTCGTCGGACTTGAAGGTGCCGTCGTCGTTCGCGGCCTTCGACCACGGCACGTTGGCAGCGGTCGGGATGTGCCCCGCACGCTGAGCCTGCTCCTGCGGCAGGTGGGCCGGGGCGAGCAGGCGACCGGCGAACTCGTCGGGCGAGCGGACGTCGACCAGGTTCTGGGTGCCGATGGCGGCGACGACCTCGTCGCGGAAGGCGCGGATCGAGCCGTCCTGCTCCTGAGCCACGTAGCTGGTCTCGGGGCGGCTGGGCAGCTCCGAGACGAGCTCGCGGGAGTCGAGCTCCCACTTCTTGCGGCCGCCGTCGAGCAGCTTGACGTCCTGGTGGCCGTAGAGCTTGAAGTACCAGTAGGCGTAGGCGGCGAACCAGTTGTTGTTGCCGCCGTACAGGACGACGGTGTCGTCGTTGGCGACGCCGCGGCTGCTCAGGAGCGCCTCGAACTGCTGCTTGTTGACGAAGTCGCGGCGGACCTGGTCCTGCAGGTCGGTGGTCCAGTCGAGCTTGATCGCGCCCTTGATGTGGCCCTTGTCGTACGCCGACGTGTCCTCGTCGACCTCGACCAGCACCACCTTCGGGTTGTCCAGGTTCTCCTCCACCCACTGGGCGGAGACGAGAGCGTTCTCGCGGGTCATGGTGTGTTCCCTTCGGTTGTGAAGCGTGTTTGTCAGAGCGTGTGAAGTGATGGCGTCAGTGGGCGAGGCGCTGGATGAGCAGGTACATCTCGCAGCCCAGGCAGAACCGGAAGAGCGCGTTGAGCAGGGCCGCCACGAGGGCGAGGCCGATCGCGATCTGGCCGAGCAGCGTCACCCCCGCCAGGTACCCCACCAGGGCGACCAGCGTGAACACCAGGCCGACCGTCTGGGCGAACCGCGGCGGGGCGGGATCCTCCAGCTCGACCGGCGGCCGCAGCCGGGGTCGCACCAGCCGCCTGAAGAGCACGGCGGTCGGCGTGCGCTGCACCCCGCGCGCCGCCCCGAGCCCGAACAGCACGGCCTGGACCGCTGTCAGCACCGCGGCGGCCGGGGTCGGGAGCAGCAGGATCACGATCAGGACGACAGCGGTGATCCCGGCGGTGAACTGGGGCCCGCGCGGGTCGATCCCCGGCCCTGCGGCAGGCGCCGCGACGGGCTCGGCGTACGGTCCCCGGGCCGGTCGGGGGGCGGTGGCGGACATGGATGCTCCGGAGTCGAGGTGGCAGATGGCTGGTCAGCACGCGTCGACGGCCATCGCGAGCCCCTCCCGGGGCGTCAGGCGGCCGTCACCAGGACATTCGACACAGCGACGAGCGCACGCGGCAGTGGTCCACTGCGCGGCGCTTGGTCAGCATGGTCGAGAGCACGATGCGACTCTAGGAGGGATTTCCGGCACAACGAAACTCGCGTCTCAAATAATGGTATGCGTGTCCATTTTTTGAGACGGCGACGCTCGGCCACACCGATCCCCCGCGCCACCACGGCGGGCGTTGCCACCCTCCGTATGCTGCCGCAATGACCAAGCGCGCCCTCATCACCGGGATCACCGGTCAGGACGGTTCCTACCTCGCCGAGCTGCTGCTCGAGAAGGGCTACGAGGTGCACGGCTTGGTGCGACGCAGCTCGAGCTTCAACCGCGCTCGGATCGACCCGATCTACCTCCACCCCGACAACGCCGGCCGGCTGAGCCTGCACTACGGCGACCTCACCGACTCCACCAGCCTGACCAACATCGTGCGCGCCGCCGCGCCCGACGAGGTCTACAACCTGGCCGCGCAGTCGCACGTCGCAGTCAGCTTCGAGATGCCCGAGTACACCGCCAGCGCCGATGCCATCGGCGCGATCCGGCTGCTCGAGGCGGTCCGCCAGCACGCCCCCGACGCCCGGTTCTACCAGGCGTCGACCTCGGAGATGTTCGGGCTCACCCCGCCACCGCAGCACGAGGGGACGCACTTCCACCCGCGCTCGCCGTACGGCGCCGCCAAGCTGCACGCCCACTGGGCCACCGTGAACTACCGCGAGGCCTACGGCCTCTACGCCGTCTCCGGCATCCTGTTCAACCACGAGTCGCCGCGGCGCGGGGAGTCGTTCGTGACGCGCAAGATCAGTCTCGCCGCCGCGCGGATCGCCGCGACCGGCTCGGCGAGCGGGGCGACCGGTGCGCTCACGCTCGGCAACCTCGACGCGATCCGCGACTGGGGCTACGCGGCGGAGTACGTCGAGGGCATGTGGCGCATGCTCCAGCAGGACGAGCCGGCCGACTTCGTGCTGGCGACAGGGGTCGGCAGCACGGTCCGCGACTTCTGCGAGCTGGCCTTCTCCCACGTCGGCCTCGACTGGCGCGACCACGTCGTCACCGACCCCCGCTTCGTCCGCCCCGCCGAGGTCCCCGAGCTCGTCGGGGACGCCTCGCACGCGGCCAGCGAGCTGGGCTGGAAGGCGACCACCTCGGTCGGCGAGCTCGCACGGCTGATGGTGGACGCCGACCTCGCCGCGCTCGGCGCCACGTCCAGCGCCGCCGCCGAGCGCGCGTGATCGCCCTGGTCACCGGCGCGACCGGTCAGGACGGCATCTACCTCAGCCGGCTGCTGGCCGATGCCGGTACGACGGTGCTCGCGGGCCGGCGGTCGCCCGGCCCGCGGGACTGCTACCTCGCGCATCGGCTGATCACCCTGGTCGACCTCGACGTCACCGACACCGCTGCCTTCGCCGCCCTCCTGCGCGCCCGGCAGATCGACGAGGTCTACCAGCTCGCGGCGATCTCCTCGGTCGCCCTGTCCTGGGACGACCCGCGCGCCACCGTCGCTGTCAACGCGGAGGCGGTCGAGGGCATGCTCGCGGCGGTGCGCCACATCCGGCCGAGCACGCGGTTCTTCCAGGCATCCTCGGTGCAGGCCGGCCCCACCAGTCCCTACGCCGCCTCCAAGCTCGCCGCCGAGGGGTCGGTGGCCGACGCCCGTGCCCGCGGCGTGTTCGCCGTGGCCGGCCGGCTGGCCAACCACGAGTCGCCACTGCGCCCCGTGCACTTCGTGTCACGACGGATCGCCCGCGCCGCGGCCGCCGGCGACGTCCTGGACCTCGGGGACCTCTCCTCCGAGCGGGACTGGGGCCACGCCCGCGACCACGTCGCCGCGATGCCGTTGCTGCTGCGGCTGCCCGAGCCGCTCGACGCCGACATCTGCACCGGTGTGCGGCACCCGTTGCGCGCGCTCGCGGAGGCGGCCTACAGCGCTGCGGGACTGGACCCGGCGACCCACATCGTCGAGACCGGCGCAGTCGCGCGCCCCGCTGACCCCGTCACGGTGGGCGGCTCGCCGGAGGCGATCACGGCCGCGACCGGTTGGCGCGCGCGGACCTCGATCGCCGCGTTGATGGCCGAGCTGGTCGCCGTCGAGCGGCGTCGGCTCGCCTCAGGGCTGGAGGACGACGTCACCTATCTCGCCGTGTGATGCCCACCGTGGCCAGGAGGTCACTCTCAGCAGCACGAGGCGCTAGGGGATGGCGCTGAGCACCTGCTCCTTGCGGGGTGCTCCGGCCGCCCGCGCGACCTCGTTGCCGGTCGCGTCCAGAACCAGTGTGGTGGGCGTGCGGGCGATGCCGAGCCGGCGCACGACGTCGAGGTGGTGCTCGGCGTCGATCTCCACGTGCACCACGCCCGGCACGAGGTCGGCCACCTCGCTCAGCACGCGACGGGTCGCCCGGCACGGCGCGCAGAACGCACTGGAGAACTGCACCAGCGTGGCCCGCTCACCCGGCGCGAGGCTCGCCACCGCCTCGCCCAGGCTCCCCCACGCCGAACCGTCACGTTCGGCGGGTCGAGTGGTCACTTCCTGCTCCCCTCCCGCGCCTGGCAGCGCGCGCGTCCCACGAAAGCGGCCGTCGGTCAGCAGCCGGTAGCCGCCGAACCCGAGGGCGAGTACGACGGCGGCGAGCACGATCCAGAGTCCGACCACACCGGGTGCAACGCCGTACGTCGCCGACCAGATTCCCGCGACCGCGCCGGAACAGGACGGGCGGGGTCGCCCCTGCTGAGAGGGGCGACCCCGCAACGGTGGGTCTCAGGGTGCCGCGAGGGGGCTCACAGGCCGGGGACGCCGCCGAGCAGCGAGCCGAGCAGGCCGTCCAGCGCGGTGTCGAGCTGGGTCAGCACGCTGGGCACGACGGGCACGCCGGCCTCGTCGAGACCGTCGGAGAGGGTGTTCAGCAGCAGGTCGAGGATGCCCTGCGGCGTGGTCGGCGGGTTGGTCAGCGCGGCCTGGAAGGCGGCGAGCGCATTCTCCAGTGCCTGCTGGAACGCGGCCGGGTCGAGGCTGGAGGCCCCACCGGTGAGCGCATCGACCAGCTGCTGGAACGCCGCGGTCGGGTCGCCCGCGCCGTTGAGCGCGTCCTCGAGCTGCGCGATGGCGTCGGTCAGCTGCGAGGGCGCTCCTGCCGCGATCAGCTGGTCGCGCAGATCATCGAGCACCGCGACGAGCTGTGCCGGGTCCAGCAGGCTGGTCAGCTGCTCGAGCAGCGCCGTCAGCGCGTCGGTGGGGTTGGCCGAGGAGCTGCCGGTCGGGCTCGAGCTCCCGGTCGGGCTGGAGCTCCCGGTCGGGCTGGAGCTCCCCGTCGGGCTGGAGCTCCCCGTCGGGCTGGAGCTCCCCGTCGGGTCGGAGCTCCCCGTCGGGCTGGAGCTCCCCGTCGGGTCGGAGCCGCCCGTCGGGCTGGTGCTGACCTGCGGCGTGCTGACCCCCTGCGGCTGGGAGGTGCTCTGGCAGTTGACCAGCTGCGAGTAGTACTGGGCGTGGGCGAGGCGCGCGTAGCGCAGGTCCAGCCGCGCGAACCGGACGGCCCGCTTGCGGTGGGAGATCGTCCTCTTCGACGCGTGGTGGTGACGGGCCTTCTTCAGTCGCTTCTTGGCGTGCTTGAGCTTGTACTCGGCCACGGCGAGGTGGCTGTTGGCGGCGCTGTAAGCGGAGGACTCCGTCGTGCACTTGGCCGCAGCCTGCGCGTCGTTGGAGAACATGAACGGCATGAGGGCGCCCACCATGAGGGAGGCACACGCGGTGATAGCTACGGGACGCTTCATGCCATCACCAACGACGATGTAAGACAGCGGAAACGGTGGTCTGGACCAGCTGATGTCGGGGTGTCGTCGAGCGCCACGGAGGCGCGTGCTATAAGCCCCGGAAATGCGGCACGGGGCCGTTCCTCGGGGGAGGAACGGCCCCGCGTCGGGGCTCGCGATTGAGCAGGATCAGCCGAGGCCGCCCAGGCCGCCGCCCAGACCGCCACCGAGGCTACCGAGCAGCTGCGTCAGCGCCGAGGTGATCTCCGAGGAGCTGCCGCCGCCCGTCAGCGCGGCGACGACCCCGTCGATGACGTCGTTGAGCTGGCTGATCACGCCGGGCAGCGTGGGCACACCGGCCGTGGTGAGACCGTTCGCCAGGGAGCCGAGGATCAGGTCGACCAGACCGGCCGGGTTGGTGGTCAGCGAGCTGAAGTCGAAGTTCTGGAAGGTCGCCACCGCGTTCTCGAAGGCCTTCTCGATGGCCGTCGGGTCGAGGCCGAGCGCGCTGAGCTGGCTGAACAGCGAGGTCAGCTGACTCGGGTCGATCGAGTCGGCGCCGCTGGAGATGGCAGCGGAGAGCTGCTTGATGACGTCGGCGAGCTGGGCGGCGCCCGGAGCACCGGAGGCCGCGAGCTGCGTGGCCAGCGCGTCGAGAGCATCGGTGAGCTGAGCCGGGTCGAGCACACCCTGCAGCTGACCGAGCAGCGAGGTCAGCGCGCCGGCGGTGCCGGTCGCTGCCTGGTTGGACGCCGTCGTGCAGTTGGTCTGCTGGGAGTAGTAGTTGTTCCGAGCGGCGCGGTCCGCGCGGACCATGGCACGCAGCTTCTTGACCTTCTTCTGCTGGTGCTTGATGACCCGGTGGGACCGGTGGTGCCTCTTGAGCTTCTTGAGCTTCTTCTTGGCCTTGTGCAGCTTGGCCTGGTCGCTGCCCAGCTTGGCGTTGGCCGTGGCGTAGTGCGATGACGCCGTGCTGCAGGAGGTGGCGGCAGACGCGCCCTCGATCCCGATGAACGGGGTGAGCACACCGATGGTGAGCACCGAGCTGAGACCGAGAGCGGCCAGGCGCATCCGCTTGGTGGCGGGGTTCGTGGTCATGGCGGGGACCTTTCGACGGTGGAAGGCCGACGGGGGTCGGCGGGTTCTGTGAGTCGTAACGACCTTGTGACCAAGACGACACGGAGTAATCCTGAGAAATCCTCAGGTCTAGACCAGATGCGCTTTCAGCCCCCGGCGAACGGCGGCAGGAACTGCACCGACTGACCCGGCCGCACCGTCACCTCCGCCGCCTCCTCCGAGGCGGTCGGCCGGTCGTCGACCAGCGTGGCGCAGACGGCGAGTACGTCGCCCAGCCTGGTCCCGGGGTGCAGTGCCAGCACCCGCGCCGTGACCTCGGCGAGGGTGGTGGGCCCGGAGACCTCGAGGATGTCCTGCGCCGTACCGGCCGCGGCACGTGCGCCCGCCCAGTAGTGGACCGAGATGGACGTTTCAACCACTGGCCGCTCACCTTTCGCTACGATGTCCCAACGGTTACGTCACCGAGGCTCAATGTTGCGGCTCGGTGCTCCTTACTCCGACGTGGAGGAAATCATGAGCACCCTTCTGCTTCTCACCGGCTCGCTCCAGCCCTCGGCCGAGGTCCTGCCCGGCCTCGCCCTCCTGGGTCACCAGGTGAAGGTGCTGCCGGCCGAGGGTAGCGCTCTACTCGATGCGCCCGGCGCCGACCTGCTGCTGGTCGACGGCCGCCAGGACCTCGCCCAGGCCCGCGACCTGTGCCGCCTCATCCGTGCCACCGGCGCCGAGATGCCGGTGCTGCTCATTGTCACCGAGGGCGGTCTGGCAGTGGTCGCGCACGACTGGGGCATGGACGACGTCCTGCTGCACACCTGCGGCCCCGCCGAGCTCGAGGCGCGCATCCGGCTGGCCATCGGCCGGCTCACCGCGGCCCGCGTCGCGGCGGACCCCGACGCCCACGTGATCCGCTCGGGCGAGGTGGTCGTGGACGACGCGACGTACACGGCGAAGGTGAGCGGACGACCGCTGGACCTGACGTTCAAGGAGTTCGAGCTGCTGAAGTTCCTGGCACAGCACCCGGGGCGGGTCTTCTCGCGCCAGCAGCTGCTGCAGGAGGTGTGGGGCTACGACTACTTCGGCGGCACCCGGACCGTCGACGTCCACATCCGCCGCCTGCGCGCGAAGCTCGGCCCGGAGAACGAGACGCTGATCGGCACCGTGCGCAACGTCGGCTACCGCTTCGTGGTGCCGACCAAGGAGAAGGAGCAGGCGGGCGACGTCGCCCAGCTCGCCAAGGCCTGAGGCTGTCGATGGGGCACGCCGCATCGACAGGGCCCGCGGTCACCTGGTGACCGCGTAGCCCTGCGAACACCCTAGGGTGAGTCGCATGCTCGACATCCCCGCGCTCGCCCGCCTGACCGAGGCCGCCGACGGCGTCGCGCCGCTGGACGAGTCCACGCTGCTCGCCGTGCGCCACCGCCCGGACTCGGTGCGGGTCTGGGGGGACAACCGGGGGTTCGGGCTGCTGCACGGCGACGAGCTGTCGCTGGTGGTGCTCCCGCACGAGCGCGGCACCGGTCTGGGCAGGCGGCTGCTGCTGCAGGCGCCCGACGGCGCCCGGCTGGCCTGGTCCCACGGCGACCACCCGGCCGCCCGGGCGCTCGCGGCGGCGTACGGCTGGGACAGGGTGCGCGAGCTGTGGGTGATGCGCCGGCCGACCACCCTGCCGCTGCCGTCCTGGGAGGCGCCGGCCAACGTCACCGTCCGCGGCTTCGAGCCGGGCGACGAGGAGGAGGTGCTGCGGGTCAACGCGGCTGCCTTCGCCTCCCATCCCGAACAGGGCGCGCTCGACCTGGCCGGCCTGCGCGAGCGGATGGCCGAGCCCTGGTTCTCCGCCGACGGGCTGATCACCGCGTGGGACGCATCGACCCGACGCCTGCTCGCCTTCCACTGGACCAAGCAGCACAGTCCCTCGCTCGGCGAGGTCTACGTCGTCGGCGTGGACCCCGCCGCCCAGGGACGCGGCCTCGGCAAGGTCGTCACCCTCGCCGGCCTGGCGCACCTGCGCGACCTCGGGGTCGACGAGATCCACCTGTACGTCGAGGGCGACAACACCCCCGCTCTCGGGCTCTACTCAGGCCTCGGGTTCTCGCACGCGGCCTCGGACACGCACGTGCAGTACCGGCGGGCCTGACCGCAGCGAGGCATCGCCGCGACGGTCCGCACCGCCCCGGCGGCACGAGGCCCACACGTCAGCGCAGCGGCCGCACGTGCAGCCCGACCTCCGGGTCGACCACCGTCTCCTGCGCCACCGGCATGCCGTCGACGCTCAGCGGCGCATCGACCGCGACCGAGCGCTTGACCAGGCCCAGCGCGATCGGGCCGAGCTCGAAGTGCCGGGCCGACGAGCCGACGAAGCCGACCTCGCGGCCGTCGGGCCCCGTCAGCGCCGTGCCGGCGGCCGGCAGCCTGTTCTCCGAGCCGTCGAGGTGCAGCAGCACCAGCCGACGCGGAGGCCGGCCGAGGGTATGCACCCGGGCGACCGTCTCCTGGCCGCGGTAGCAGCCCTTGTCCAGGTGCGTGCCGACCAGACCGATCTCGTTCGGGATCGTGCGGTGGTCGGTGTCGACGAAGATCCGCGGCTCGCCCCGCTCGATCCGCAGCGCCTCGTAGGCCCACAGCCCGCACGCCGGCCCGGCCGCGTCGACGTAGGCCGGCAGCGCCTCGCGCGGGATGAACGAGGTCCGACCGGACGCCTCCCCGGCCGCCGGTCGCCACACCACCGCCAGCGACGGGTCGGCGCTCACCTCCACCTCGGACCAGAACTTCATCCGCTCCAGGTAGGCCACCAGCGCCTCGCCATGGCCCGGCTCGGTCCACGCGGTGAACGCCGTACCGTCGTCGACACCGGCGAAGAAGTGCTCGAGGTGTCCCTGCGGCGAGAGGATCAGCGCCGAGGTCCACACGCCCGCCCCGAGGCCCTCGAAGGCCTGCGAGGTCAGCGAGTGCAGCCAGGTCAGCCGGTCCGGCCCGGCGATGCGCAGCACGTCGCGGTGGGACAGGTCGACGAACCCCTCCCCCGAGGCCAGCGTGCGCTGCTCCACGTTGAAGGACCCGTAGTGGGCGGCGACCGGCGCGTCCGCGCCCGATCCCGCGACCGCTCCGGGCAAGGACATCAGCGGCGACACGTCACTCATCAACACTCCCACACTCCACACACTCACCGAACATGACCAGGTGACCGAGGTCGGGGACGAACCCCTGCTCCCGCTCCAACCGCGCGGCGAAGTCGCCGGCCACCTCAGGGTCAACAGAGATCACCCGCTGACACTTCCGGCAGACCAGGTGGAAGTGCTCGTGCTCGGTGGTGGAGTGGTAGGTCGCGACGCGCTCGGAGAGGTGGGCGTGCCGCACCAGGCCCAGCTCCTCCAGGACCTCCAGGTTGCGGTAGACGGTCGAGAGGTTGATCGCCGAGGACGACTCCCGCACGCAGGCGAGCACCTCCTCCGGCGTCGCGTGCTGCAGCCTCTCCACCGCGGCGAGGACGAGCTCGCGCTGCGGGGTCAGCCGGTAACCGCTCCCCCGCAGCCGCTGACGCCAGTCCTCCTCGCTCATCGCACCCTCGGCCTCACTGGTCGACACGGTTGAGCTGCGCCCACAGGTGCGGCTGCAGCTCGTGCCCCATCGCCTTCATGTCGTAGGCGTACATCAGCTGGCCCTGCACGTTGCCGTACAACCGGTGGCCGGCGGTCACGTCCTTGGCGGTCTCGGTCTGACCGATGCCGCGCGTGGCGAGCTCGATCTTGCCGTCGGCCGCCTCACCGAACCACACCGACGCCAGCCCGGTGTTGTGCGCCAGCACCATCTCCAGGCGCGCCTTCCCCGGCTCGAGCAGCTGGGAGCGCAGGAATCCGGTCTCCATCGCACCGGGCCGCAGCCGCTCCTTGGTCTCCGGGTCGACCACCCACGAGATCGCCGAGTAGGCCAGGAACGGACGCCCGTCCTGCTGGAAGACCAGCTCCTGCTCGAACTCGAACTTCTCGATGCTCGGGTAGTCGCCGTGCCCGTTGCCGTGCCAGGTGCCCAGCAGCCAGGCGATGGGCGCACAGTCGGGGTGGAGGTTCTCCGGGAGGTGGAAAGGCACGTCGCCAGTCTAGGGGCGCCACCCGCTCTGGCTATCGTGACGCCATGGTCAGGAAGCTCGTCGTGAAGGTCACCGCCGGCGCCGAGGACGCGGAGCGCTGCAACCAGGCGTTCACGGTGGCGGCCGCCGCCACCGCCGCCGGCGCCGAGGTCAGCCTCTGGCTGACGGGTGAGGCGGCCTGGTACGCCGTCCCCGGTCGCGCGCAGCAGTTCAGCCTGCCGATGGCCACCCCGCTGGTCGACCTGCTGGGGATCGTCCTCGCCGAGGGCAGCGTCACCGCCTGTACGCAGTGCGCCGCACGGCGCGGCATCACCGACGCGGACGTGATCCCGGGGGTGCAGATCAAGGGCGCCGCCGTCTTCGCCGAGGAGATCCTGGCCGACGGGGTGCAGGCGCTGGTCTACTGAGCGCTGCTTCGGCCCCTCGAGCGGCCCGGACCCCGATAGCATCGGAGGCAAATGGACACCCCCAACTCACCCGACCGCAAGTGGTTCCGTCGATCGGGTGGCGAGACCGCCGGCGCCGTACCTGCTGAGACCGTCGAGCAGGTGGCCGCCCGTGCCGCCGAACAGGCCGCCGCCGCCGAGCGGCACGCCGGCCTGCGCCGCGCCGCCGAGCAGGCCGCTGCCGAGCAGGCCGCCGAGCGCATCGTCGCCGAGGAGCAGGCGGCCGAGCACGCCCGGGCGCGGGCCGAGGCCGACCGCAAGGCCGCCGACCACGCCGACATGGCGGCCGCCGCCCACCAGGCCCGCGTCGCGGCCGAGGAGGCGGCTGTCACGGCCGAGACCGCCCGCCGTGCCGCCGAGGAGGCGGCCGAGGCGCGCGCCAAGGAGCGGGTCCTCGCCGAGCAGGCAGCGGCCGAGCAGGCCAAGCTGGCCGAGGAAGCGGTACGCCGCCACCGCGACGCCGCGCAGCAGGCCGCTGACATCGCCGCGGCACGGGCACGCGCCGAGGACACCGCGAAGGTCCGCTCCGACGAGGCGGCTGCGGCGCACCAGGCCCGTACCGCCGCCGAGCAAGCCGCCGCGGCCCGCGCCCAGGAGGCGGCCCAGGCCCACGAGGCCAGGACAGCCGCCGAGACAGCGGCGGCCGGCAAGGCGGACGAGGCGGCCGCCGCGCACGGCGCCCGGCAGTTCGCCGAGCGCGTCGCTACGAGCATGGCCGAGAAGGTCAAGAGCGCCGAGGAGGCGCGGGCGGCGGCCGAGTACGCCGTCGCCGCGGCAGCGGCCGCTCGCGAGGCCGCCGAGCAGGCAGCCGCCGCCCACGCCGCCGACCGCGGCGAGGCCGAGCGCAACGCGTCCCTGCAGGCACTGCGCGCCACCGAGGCGCACGAGGGCCGCCGACGCGCCGAGGAGGCGGCGACCGAGCGAGCACGCGAGACCGAGCAGGCGCACGCCGACCGGATCGCCGCCGAGGAGGACGCCGCCCACGCCCACGCCGCCCGCGAGGCGGCCGAGAGTGCCGCCGCCGAGCAGGCACGACAGGCCGCCGAGGCGCACGACCGGCACGCCGCCGCCGAGGCCGCCGCGAGCGCCGCGCAGGAGGCGCGCGAGGCCGCCGAGGCGCTGGCCGAGCGCGCGCACCAGGCCCGCGAGGCCGCCGACCAGGCCGCCGCCGAGCACGCGCGGCTCGCGAGCGAGGCCCACCAGGCGCGCGCCGACGCCGAGCGCGCCGCCGCCGAGCGGGCCCGGGAGACCGAGGCCGCTCACGCCGCACGGCTCGCGTCGGAGGAAGACGGCCGGGCCGCGGTCGAGTCCGCGCACGAGTCCGCGCAAGGTGCCCACACCGCCCGACAGGCCGCCGAGGAGAACGCCGCCGCGGCCCACGCCGCTCGCGAGGCCGCCGAGGGCGCCGCCGCCGAGCAGGCCCGCCTGGCCGGCGAGGCGCACGACCTGCGCACCGACGCCGAGCACGAGGCGGAGAAGGCACACACCTCCCGTCGGGCCGCCGACCTGGCCGCGCACGAGCACGCCGAGCGTGCCGAGCAGGCCCACATCGGCCGCACCGAGGCCGAGACGGCGGCGGCCGAGCAGGCGCGCGCCGCCGAGGAGGCCCACGCAGCCCGGCGCGCGGCCGAACAGACCGCGCAGGACGCGACCGACGCGGCACACGCACAGGCGCAGGAGGCCCACGCCCGGCGTACGGAGGCCGAGAACGTCGGGCACCAGCAGGCCCTCGCCGCCGGCCAGGCCGCCGCCGCCGAGCAGGCCGCCCTCGCCCGCGCCGCCGCCGCAGCCGAGGCGGAGCAGGCGGCCCACCGGGCCGCCGAGGAGCGCGCCCGCGACGCGGAGGCCGCCCACGCCCGCGCGAACGACCATGCCGCGCAGGCGGTTGCCGCGCACGAGGCCCGGAGCGCCGCCGAGCAGGCCGCCGAGGCAGCCGCCCGCTCGCGCGCCGAGGCCGAGGAGGCCGCCGCCGGGGCACACCGGCACGCGGAGGGCTCCGCTGCCGAGCGCGCAGCCGCTGAAGCGCGTACGGCGGAGGTGCTCGCCGCCGCCGCCGCCGCCTCGGAGCTGGCACAGCGACAGGTCGAGGAGGCGTACGCCGCCCGCGTGGCCGCGGAGGAGGCGGCCGCCGAGGCCGCCCGGTTGCGGGCCGACGCCGAGGCCCGGGTCGACCAGCTGGTCATCGACCGCCAGGCGATCGAGTCGTCGATCCGGCACCACACCGAGCTGGTGGAGACGGCGCTGCAGGAGCGCCTCGCGGCCGAGCAGCGCGCGGGCGAGCTCGCCCGTGAGCTGGCCGACCTGCGGGCGAAGGTCGTCGCGACCATCAAGGACAAGGGCTCCAAGCGCAGCCTGCAGGCGCTGGAGCTGGCGGTCGCCGCCGCGCCGGCACCGGTCGAGCCCGCCGGACCCGCCCCCGCGGCCCCCGCCGAGCCCGAGTCGCGGGCGCAGACCAAGAGCGCCTGGGCGCTGGCCGCCGAGTTGGCGCAGACCGGTCAGATCCCGAAGCTGACGCCGGACGTGCTGCGCGCCATGGACGCCGCCGGCGGCACCCTGCCGGACCCGGCCGAGGCGCCCCCCGTCGCAGCGGGCGCGCCGGCCCCGGCCCCCGCTGCCGAGGAGGACATCCGCAGCTTCACGCCGGAGAGCAAGCTCGGCCTGCTCACGGCCGGCGAGGTGACCGTCAGCGACCAGGGCGTGCTGGAGGTCCGCAAGGGCAGCCGCACCTACCGCTTCGACCTCTACGACACCGCCACCGAGGTCCGGATGAACGCCCGCCCGAGCAGCCGCCGCTGGCGGGTGGAGTTCCGCGCCGGCGATCAGGCCGTGGCCGTCGACGGCAAGATGGTCGACGCCGAGGCGTTCACCCGGGAGCTGGCGCGGTGGCGCCCGGAGCTGGGTGGCTGAGCGGGTGGTTGTGACCCCTGAGGGTCAAAACCGAACGCTGGGGGGCGAAGCATTGCCCGATAACCTGCGGTTCTGACCCCTGAGGGTCAAAACCCAACGTTGGAGGCCGAAACATCGCCCAACAACCTGCGGTTCTGACCCCTGAGGGTCAAAACCGCCGCCGCTACAGCCCCGCCCTCAACGCAGCCGCGATCTCGGTGACCGCAGCCTTGGCGCTGCGCCCTGCGCCGATCACGTTCAAGAAGCCGTGGATCTGGTCGGGGAAGCGCCGCATCTCCACCTTGACCCCTGCCTCCTCCAGCTTGCGCCCGTACGCCTCGCCCTCGTCGCGCAGCGGGTCGAAGCCGGCGGTGGCGACGTACGCCGGAGCGACTCCCTCGGGCACCTCGGCGAACAGCGGCGACAGCCGGGGATCGCGAGGGTCCGCGCCGTCGGGGATGTAGGAACTGCCGGCCAGCGAGATGAAGCTCGTGGTCAGGTAGAAGCCCTCGCCGAAGAGCCGGCGCGACTCGGTCTCGCCCTCCATGTCGACCACCGGGTAGACCAGCAGCTGGAAGGCGCACCGCTCGGTGGCGGCCAGCGCGACGCCGGCGGCCAGGTTGCCGCCCGCCGAGTCGCCGCCGACACCGATCCGGGCGGGGTCGGCACCGATCTCGGCCGCGTGCTCGAGCGCCCAGTCGAACGCGGCGAGAGCGTCGTCGTACGCCGCCGGGAACGGGTGCTCGGGGGCCAGTCGGTAGTCGATCGCCAGCAGCCGGACACCTGCCTGCTCGGCGAGGTAACGGCACGACGAGTCGTGCGAGGTGAGGTCACCGAAGACGAACCCGCCGCCGTGGAAGAAGACGAGCAGCGGGCCCACGGCCGGGGCGCCCGTCGGGATGTAGAGGCGGGCAGGAAGGCTGCCGACGCTGAGGGTGCGGACCGACCCGATCTTCTGGGTGCCGCCACCGATGACCGCCTGACGCAGCAGCGCCGCGCGACCCTCGGCCATCGGCCTTGTCGAGGGGTCCGGCTCCCCGGCGAGCGCTGTGAGGCGCAGCATCAGCTGGGTGTCCACCGCGAGCGTCTGGCCGTCGACCACGACGGGACGGCCCGCCAGCCGGCGCTGGAGCGCGGCAGGCAGGTTCATGGCGGTCACGAAGGCGAACTTCTCCACCGGGTGGCGCAGCGACTCAACACTCACGCCCCGAACCTACCGCCTGGTAGCACACCCTCGCGAGGGAGCCGCCGTTCACCTGGGGGTGCCAGACTGACCGCATGACCATCGAGAGCACCGACCGGAGCCCGGAGTCACCCACGCTCGCCGAGGCTCCCGACCGGGAGTACGACCTCGATCCGGTCTACGTCCCCGATCATGACGCCCTGGCCGAGGTGGAGAAGTACGAGGACCGCTTCCTCGACCGCGAGCTGTCCTGGCTCCGGTTCAACCAGCGCGTCCTGGAGCTCGCCGAGGACGAGTCCCTGCCGCTGCTGGAGCGGGTCCGCTTCCTGGCGATCTTCACCAGCAACCTGGACGAGTTCTTCATGGTCCGGGTCGCCGGACTCAAGCGTCGCATCGCGGCCGGCCTCGCCGTCAAGGCGGCCAGCGGCCTGATGCCGCGCGAGGTGCTGGAGCTGATCTGGCGCAACACCCGCGAGCTCTCCGAGCGGCACGCCCGCGTCTTCGGCGAGAAGCTGATGCCCGAGCTGGAGGCCGAGGGCATCCAGCTGGTCCGCTGGAGCGACCTGTCCGACAGCGAGGTCAAGCACTGCAAGAAGCTGTTCAAGGAGCGGGTCTTCCCGGTGCTCACGCCTCTCGCGGTCGACCCGGCACACCCGTTCCCCTACATCAGCGGGCTCTCGCTCAACCTCGCCGTACTCATCCGTGACCCGCACTCCGGCAAGGAGCACTTCGCCCGGGTCAAGGTCCCGCAGATCTTCACCCGGTTCGTGCCGCTGGGCGAGAACCGGTTCGTGCCGCTCGAGGACATCATGCGCGAGCGGCTCTCCAAGCTCTTCCCGGGGATGCAGATCCTGGAGGTGCACGCCTTCCGGGTGACCCGGAACGAGGACCTGGAGGTCGAGGAGGACGACGCCGAGAACCTCCTCGCCGCCCTGGAGAAGGAGCTGCTGCGCCGCCGGTTCGGGCCCCCGGTCCGCCTGGAGGTCGAGGAGTCGATCAGCGACTCGGTGCTGGACCTGCTCGTCTCCGAGCTCGGCATCTCCGAGGAGGAGGTCTTCCGCCTCCCCGGGCCGCTGGACCTGCGCGGCCTGCACGGGATCGCCGATATCAACCGCGAGGACCTCAAGTTCGAGGCGTTCGTGCCCGCGACGCACCGCCAGCTCGCGCCGGTGGAGTCGGCGGCGCCGGTCGATGTGTTCAAGGCGGCGCGGCGCGGCGACATCCTCCTGCACCACCCGTACGACGCCTTCTCGACGTCGGTGCAGCGCTTCATCGAGCAGGCCGCCGCCGACCCGCACGTGCTGGCGATCAAGCAGACGCTGTACCGCACCTCCGGCGACTCCCCGATCATCGACGCCCTGATCGACGCCGCCGAGGCGGGCAAGCAGGTGCTGGTGCTGGTCGAAATCAAGGCCCGCTTCGACGAGCAGGCCAACATCCGCTGGGCGCGCAAGCTGGAGCAGGCCGGCTGCCACGTCGTCTACGGCCTGATCGGGCTCAAGACCCACTGCAAGCTGGCGATGGTGGTGCGCGACGAGGGTCAGTACGGGATCCGTCGCTACACCCACATCGGCACCGGCAACTACAACCCCAAGACCTCGCGGATCTACGAGGACCTGGGCCTGATCACCGTCAACGAGGCGATCGGCGAGGACGTCGCCCACCTGTTCAACAACCTCTCGGGCTGGTCCTCGGCGCCGGAGTACGAGCAGCTGCTCGTCGCTCCCCAGACCGTGCGCAGCGGGCTCGTGGAGCAGATCCACCGCGAGGTCGACCACCACCACAACGGCCGCCCGGCGCGGATCCGGCTCAAGGCCAACTCCCTGGTCGACGAGGCGGTCATCGACGCGCTCTACCTCGCCTCCCAGGCGGGCGTGCCGGTGGAGCTGCTCGTGCGGGGCATCTGCGCGCTGCGCCCCGGCGTACCGGGCCTGTCGGAGACGATCGAGGCGCGGTCGGTGCTGGGCCGGTTCCTGGAGCACTCCCGGGTCTTCTGGTTCGACAACGGCGGCGAGCCGCGGGCTTGGATCGGCTCGGCCGACATGATGCACCGCAACCTCGACCGCCGCGTCGAGGTGCTGGTCGAGATGCCTACCGCCGAGCTCGTCACCGAGATCGGCGACCTGCTCGACCTGGCCTTCGACCCGGACACCCGGGCATGGATCCTCGGCCCCGACGGCGAGTGGACCCTCAACGACGGCTCGGTGGACCTGCAGGCGGCGCTGATCGAGCGGCAGCGGCGCCGGCGCCGCCAGAAGGCGTGAAACCGGCCACTGGAGACCGAACCCTCTCCCCTTCCGTCACGGCCGCGGCGGACTTGCGCCTGCGCGAGACCACTCGCCGCTCACACCCTCACCCACGCGCTCGTCTAGCATGTGAGCGTTCGTCCACCCCACGCCAGGAGTTCCCCGTGCGTTTGCGTATCCGTCCGGTCGAGACATCGTTCTACGACCTCTTCACGGAATCGGCCCAGCACTTGGTCACCGGGGCGGCACTCCTAGCGGAGATGCTGAGCGAGACGGCCGACCACGCGAGCGTCGCGAAGCGGATGCGCAGCGCCGAGCACGCCGCCGACGAGACGACCCATGCGATCGTACGGCGGGTCAACTCCACCTTCGTGACACCGTTCGACCGCGAGGACATCTACTCCCTCGGCTCGGGCCTTGACGACGTGATGGACGCGATGGACGAGGTCGTCGACCAGATCCTGGTCTACGAGGTCAAGGTGCTTCCACCCGAGCTGTCCGACCAGGTCGCGGTCCTGCAGCGCTGCGCCGAGCTGACGGCGGCGGCGATGCCGAAGCTGCAGTCGCTGCGCGACCTCGATGAGTACTGGATCGAGATCAACCGCCTGGAGAACCAGGGCGACAAGAACCACCGCCGCATCCTCGCCAAGCTCTTCTCCGGGGAGTTCAAGGCGATGGAGGTGCTCAAGCTCAAGGACATCGTGGAGTCGCTCGAGGAGTCGATCGACGCGTTCGAGAAGGTCGCGAACATCGTCGAGCAGATCGCCGTCAAGGAATCCTGAGTGACGCTCGGGATCCTGATCGCGGTCGTCCTGATCGCGCTCGCCTTCGACTACACGAACGGCTTCCACGACGCCGCGAACGCCATCGCCACCTCGGTCTCCACCCGCGCCCTGACACCGCGGGTCGCGCTGATCCTGGCCGCGGTGATGAACTTCGTCGGCGCGCTGCTCGGCCAGGAGGTGGCGCACACCGTCTCCGACGTGCTCCGGCTCAACGCCGCCGACGCCCACCACGCGCTCGTGATCGTGCTGGCGTCCCTGCTGGGCGCGATCGCGTGGAACCTCCTCACCTGGTACTTCGGGCTGCCCTCGTCCTCCTCGCACGCCCTCATCGGTGCACTCGTCGGGGCCGCACTGGCCGCCGGGTCGTCGTACGCGTCGGTGCACTGGGACACGATCATCGACAAGGTGCTGCTGCCGATGGTGATCTCCCCGGTCGTCGGCTTCGTGCTCGCCTTCGCGGTGATGCTGGCGATCATGTGGATCTTCCGGCGGCGCAACCCGCACAAGGTCTACCGCGGCTTCCGGCTGCTGCAGACCGTCTCCGCGGCCGCCCTAGCCCTGGGCCACGGCCTGCAGGACGCGCAGAAGACGATGGGCGTCATCTTCCTGGCGCTCACCGTCGCCTACCCCGCCACCTACAGCGGCGAGAACCTGCCGGTGTGGGTGGTGCTCTGCGCCGCCTCCGCGATCTCGCTCGGCACCTACTCCGGAGGCTGGCGGGTCATGCGCACCCTGGGTCGCCGCATCATCCACCTCGACCCCGCCCGCGGCTTCTCCGCCGAGGTGGTCGGCGCCTCGGTCCTCTACGGGACCGCCTACTTCTTCCAGGCCCCGATCTCGACGACCCACACCATCACCTCGGCGATCATGGGGGCCGGCGCCACCGAGCGGTTCAACGCGGTGCGGTGGGGCGTGGCGGGCAACATCGTGATCGGCTGGGTGCTCACCTTCCCCGCCGCCGGGCTCGTGGCCGCCGGGATGTACGAGGTGCTGCGGGTGCTGTTCGGCGTCTGAGGGCCGCGCACCTGACCTTCTTCACCGAGACACGCCGACAGATGGTGATGAACGTCAGGTGTCACGCGGCGGGCAGCTGTCGTTTGAGCCAGACCCGGCGCTCACGATCGGTCAGCGCCCGCCGCTGGGCGACGGTGGACGTGTCGACCCACCAGTGCGGTTGGGCCAAGGTCCACAGCCCCGTACGCCGGCGCGCGGCCGCGCGCTGGTAGGCCGCGACCAGCCGACCCACGAAGCGCTCACGTCACCGCTCATCATGACGACCAGCTCGAGATCGAGACGTCGATAGAGTTCCTCACGATCAAGCTCGCGCTCGCGCGGCTCGAGGCCGTCGTGCGGTGCGCCGTTGTACTCGCCCACCACGCCGGCGACAGGATCGATCAGGTCGGGCGTGACCAGGTGCCTGCCGTGGCCGCCGAAGAGCGGAGCGTTCACAAGCGGTCGCCCGCGGCGGGTCTCGAGCCAAGCCATCCGCATGATCGACTGCGACCACCGGCCCAGTGCAGTGCAGTGCAGCCCAGCCCAGCCCGTGATCCCTCGGCGTACCTGACCTTTCTCACCAACCACCGGCGTGTCCCGGTGAGAAAGGTCAGGTGCCAGGGGCAGGTCAGGTGCCTGGGGCAGTCGGCTCAGCCGAAGCGACCGGAGATGTACGCCTCCGTGTCCGGGTTGTCCGGGGTGGTGAACATCGTCTTGGTCGGGTTGAACTCCACCAGGTGACCCGGCTGTCCGGCCGCCTTGAGGTTGAAGAAGCCGGTGTCGTCGGAGACACGGGCGGCCTGCTGCATGTTGTGGGTGACGATCACGATCGTGTAGTCGGACTTGAGGTCGTGGATCAGGTCCTCGATCGCGGCGGTCGAGATGGGGTCGAGCGCGGAGCAGGGCTCGTCCATCAGCAGGACCTCGGGCTCGACGGCGATCGCGCGCGCGATGCACAGCCGCTGCTGCTGGCCGCCGGAGAGGCCCATGCCCGGCTTGCCGAGGCGGTCCTTGACCTCGTTCCACAGGTTCGCGCCGCGCAGCGACTTCTCCACGATGGAGTCGGCCTCGGACTTCGGCATCCGCTTGGCGTTGAGCCGGTTGCCGGCCAGCACGTTCTCATAGATCGACATGGTCGGGAACGGGTTCGGCCGCTGGAAGACCATGCCGATGCGGCGGCGCACCTCGACCGGGTCGATGGCGGAGTCGTAGAGCGACTGCCCGTCCACCGTCACCTTGCCCTCGACGCGGGCACCGGGGATGACCTCGTGCATCCGGTTGAGCGAGCGCAGGAAGGTGGACTTGCCGCACCCCGAGGGGCCGATGAAGGCGGTGACCGCCTTCGCCTTGATGGTCATGTTGACGCCCTCGACGGCCTTGAAGTCGCCGTAGTAGATGTCGAGGTCGGTGACGTCGATGCTCTTGGCCATGGGAGTTCCTTCTTATCGCCCGGTCTTGGGGGCGAAGATCTTGCCGATGATGCGGGCGATGAGGTTGAGGATCATGACGATCACGATGAGGACCAGCGCGGCGCCCCAGGCGCGGGCGTAGCCCGGCGGATCGGTGGCATGCGTGCCGAGGGCCGTCGCACCGGGTGTCTTGTACTGGTTGAAGATGAAGACCGGCAGCGTCGTCATCCGGCCCGAGAACAGGTTGCCGTTCATCGAGTCGTTGTAACCGGCGGTGACCAGCAGCGGAGCTGTCTCCCCGATCACGCGCGAGATCGCGAGCACGACGCCGGTCACGATGCCGCCGATGGCGGTCGGCAGCACGACCCGCACGATCGTGCGCCACTTCGGCACGCCGAGCGCGTACGACGCCTCCCGCAGGTCGCTCGGAACCAGCCGCAGCATCTCCTCGGCCGAACGCACGACCGTCGGGATCATCAGCAGCGCCAGCGCTATCGCACCGCCGATGCCGGCGCGGAACGCCGGACCGAAGAACATCACCAGCAGTGCCAGCGCGAACAGACCCGCGACGATCGAGGGGATCCCGGTCATCACGTCCACCAGGAAGGTGATCAGCCGGGCCAGGCGGCCGCCACGGCCGTACTCGATGAGGTAGATCGCTGTCATCAGGCCGATCGGCACCGAGATGATGGTGGCGGCGATGGTCACCACGATGGTGCCCTGCAGCGCGTGCAGGATGCCGCCCGGCATCGAGCCGAACACGCCGCGCATCGAGGTGGTCAGGAAGTGGCCGTTGATCTGCGGCGCGCCCTTCTGGACCACCATGATCAGCAGCCACAGCAGCGGCACGCAGACCACCACGAAGGCGGCCCAGACCAGGTTGGTCATCAACCGGTCGGTCGCGGCGCGCGGGCCCTCGAGGAAGCGCGACCACAGCGGCAGCGCGAAGACGTAGAGCAGGCCGGCCACGATCAGCAGCGCGATCCAGCCCCAGCCGAGCAGCAGCGAGACCAGCCCGGCGACGGCCAGCGCGGCGATCGCCACGACGGCCGGCGCCCAGCGCGGGAGCCGCGGCCGAGCGAGCGTGGAGGGAGCGAGGAGGGCGGTCATCGGGCGAGCTTCCTCTCACCGCGGCTGATGGCCCATCGGGCGACGAAGTTGACCGCGAAGGTGAACGCGAACAGCACCAGGCCGGCAGCGATCAGCACGTGCTGCTTGTCGGCCGTGGCTTCGGCGTAGTTGTTGGCGATGTTGGCCGCGATCGTCTGCGGGCTGGTGTCGCCGATGATGTCGAGCATGTACTTCGGCGAGGACGAGTAGACCATCGTCACCGCCATGGTCTCGCCGAGCGCGCGACCCAGGCCGAGCATGACGCCCGCGATCACGCCGGACTTGGCGTAGGGGAACACCGCGAGCCGGATGACCTCCCAGCGGGTCGCGCCCAGGCCGATCGCCGCCTCCTCGTTGAGCCGCGGCGTCTGCGCGAAGACCTCGCGGCTGATGGCGGTGATGATCGGCAGGATCATCACGCCCAGCACGAGCGCCGCGGTGAGCGCGGTCTGCCCGTTCGGCGACGCCGGTCCCTTGAAGAGCGGGATCCAGTTCAGGTAGTCCCCCAGCCAGTTGATCACCGGCTTGAGCGCCTGCGAGAGCGCCCGCCCGCCCCACAGGCCGTAGACGACCGAGGGTACGGCGGCCAGCAGGTCGATGACGTAGGCCACCGGCGTGGCCAGTCGGCGCGGGGCGTAGTGGCTGATGAACAGCGCCACCCCGAGAGCGAACGGCACCGCCACGATCAGGGCGAGGATCGAGATGAAGACCGTGCCGAACAGCAGCGGACCGACGTACGACCAGAAGTTGGTGAACCCCTGGCCGTAGGTGCTCGGATCCACGCTCAGCCCGGGAACGCCCTGGATCAGCAGGAAGACGAAGACGCCGGCGAGGACGACGAGTATCAGCAGGCCGGCGCCGAGCGCCGCACCCGCGAAGATCCGGTCGCCGAGCGCCTGGGGACGCCGTCGGGTTCCGGAGTCTGATCCGGACGGCCCTGAAGGCGTCTGCTCGGGGGAGGCGGTGAGTGACACGCAGTTCCTGAGGTCGAAGTGGGTGAGCGGCGGCCCGCATCTGGCGGGCCGCCGCATCAGGTCTTGCCAGCCCGGGCTCGGCCGACGGCCTCACCCGGGCTCGGGATCACTTGGCAGCGATCTTGGCGATGATCGCGGTGGCCTTGTCCGACACGTCGCTGCTCAGCGGGGCCGAGCCCGCAGCCGAGGCGCCGGCCTGCTGGCCGTCCTGGGAGACGATGTAGGACAAGTAGCCCTTGACCAGGTTCGCGGTGTTCGCGTCGCTGTAGGTCGGGCACGCGATCAGGTAGGACACCAGCAGCAGCGGGTAGGCGCCGTCGGCGCCGTCGGTGCGGTTGACGTCGTAGATCAGCTGGCTGTCGGTGGCCGAGGGGTCCAGGTCCGACTTGGCCACGACGGCGGCGGCACCCTCGGCCGACGGCGCGTTGTAGGACGAGCCGACCTTGATCGACACGACACCGAGGCCACCGGCCTGGGAGGCGTCGGCGTAGCCGATCGTGCCGTCACCGCCCTTGATCGCGGTGATGACGCCCGAGGTGCCGTTGCCCGACAGGCCGTCGGTCGAGGGCCAGGTCTGCGAGGGCGCCGAGGACCAGGCGCCCTCGCCGGCCTTGTTCAGGTACTCGGTGAAGTTCTGCGTGGTGCCGGAGTCGTCCGAGCGGTGCACGGTGTGGATCGCCGTGCTGGGCAGGTTCACGCCGCTGTTCTGCTGCGCGATCGCCGGGTCGTTCCACTTGGTGATCTTGCCGGCGAAGATCCCGGCGATCGTCTTCGCGTCGAGCTTGAGCGAGTCGACGCCCTTGAGGTTGAACACGACGGCGATCGGGCTGATGTAGTCCGGGACCTCGATTGGGTCCGCGCCGCACTGGCTCTTGGCCTTGGTGTACTCGTCGGACGGGTTGGCGATGAACGCGTCCGAGCCGGCGAACGGGTAGGCGCCCGACTCGAAGCTCGTGCGCCCGGCGCCGGAACCGACGGGGTCGTAGGTGATGGTCACGCCGGAGTTCTTCTGCTGGTAGGCAGCCATCCAGGCCTGCTGGGCGGAGCCCTGAGCGCTCGAACCACCAGCGGCGAGCTTGCCGCTGACGGAGCCGCCAGCGGCGGCCGAGTCGGACGAGTTGTCGCTGGCGTTGTTGTTGTCGTCGCCGCAGGCGGCGAGGGACGCCGCCAGCGCGAGAGCAGCAACACCCGGGACGACGGCCCGGCGGAGGGAGGTCTTCACTTCAGTTTCTCCTGTGGTCATACGCAGGTTGACGTCAGCGAAGGTAGGCAGCCGAAGTGACCGGATCCGGGGCCGTCGGTGAACGGGGCGTGAACGCAACCTGCCGTCTCGGAGACGAAATCGCGTGGAGGAGGCGGATAGTGGGTGAACTCGCCGTCCTGGGACTTGTCAGAGCGGTAGGTGCCGCTCTATAGCGACGACCTTTCCCTTGCGCAGGTGGAGCACCGCCATCTCCCCTTTCTCCAAGGCGAGCTTCCTCATGCCCAGGGCCGCGAAGATCATGGGCAGGACCGGGCGGTGGCTGCACACCACCAGCGGCCCACGCGCGGCCAGGTCACGCGCGAGCCCGAGGATCAGCGCACCCGTCGGCACCTCGGCCGCGCCCTCCTCGCTGAGCAGCGTGGTGGACTCCAGCCGTACGTCGGCGACGGCGGCGTACGGCTCGACCGTCTGCCGGCAGCGCTCGCTGGTGGAGGTGACGATCCGGGTGACCCCGTAGGCGGCGAGCACGCCGGGAAGCCGCGCCGCCTGGCGCTTGCCGGCCGCCAGCAGCGGCCGCTCCGGGTCCGCACCGCGCCAGGTGTCGCGAGCACGGGCCTCGCCGTGCCGCAGCACGATCAGGGGGTACGTCGTCTTGCGGGCGGCGATCGCCTCGCGCAGCGTGGCCCGGTCATGCGGGTAGGTCAGCATCCGGCTCGCGTCGGCGATCGGCACCCAGGCGGCCCGGTCGATCTCGCCGGGGCGCTGGTAGCCGCTGACGTCGTCGTCCCCACCCTCGCGCACCCGTCCCGTCCAGTAGCTCACCCGCTTCCAACCGCGGCCGACGCGGTAGCGCTGCGGCCGCAGCGGCCGGGCGAGCCGGATCGGGAGCCCTGTCTCCTCCTCGACCTCGCGGACGGCGGCAGCGGTGACGTGCTCGCCGCGGTCGAGCTTGCCCTTGGGGAAGGACCAGTCGTCGTACTTGGGCCGGTGCACCAGCAGGACCTCGCGGCACTCGCCCTTGCGCCGACGGAAGACGACGGCCCCCGCGGCCTCGATGTCCCGGGTGGGTGCACGCATGGGGGTAGGTTATGCGGCTCCTCGCAGCGTCGGGCAGCAGGCGCACGCATGGGCCGGTGGCCTAGGTTGTCCACCGTGGCGTTGCGACGGATGCGGACCCGGACGATCGCGCTGGCGACGGCGGTGGTGGTCCTCCTCGGTGTCGCCGTGGTGGTCGGGGTGAAGGCCTGGGACGCCGCACGCCGCAGCGACCTCCAGCGGGCGATGGCGCTGGCGCCGAAGGATGCGCAGCGCTACTCCTGGACGGACTGGGCGGCCGTGCGTGCCGCGCTCGGGACCTCCTCGGACAGCAAGCTCCTCGACGCCGGGTACGACGCAGACCTCACGCCGGCCTCCTCCCTGACCACGTCGGTGGACCTGATGCACTCGGCGTTCGGCTTCACCCCGGCGACCCTGTCCTGGGAGCTCCTCACCCAGTCGACCAGCGGCGCGACGCTGCTGCTGCGCGTCGCGGACTCGGTGTCCTTCGCCAGCATCCGCACGCACCTGAAAGCCGCCGGCTTCACCGCGCCCCAGGGCGCCGACGGGGTGTGGGACGGCAGTGCCGTGGACGGCACGGGCGGCGTACCGATCCTGTCCTACGTCTCCCTCGACGAGCATCGCCACCTGGTGGTCACCAGCGACACCGACAGCTTCCTCGCCCAGGCGGTCGACAAGCTCGGCGCAGGGTCGGTGCCGCAGCCGATCGCGCGGGTGGTCGATGCCGTCGACGAGCCGCTGGCGGCCGAGATCTACGACGGCGACTACACCTGCGGCAAGCTCGCCATGGGCAACGCCGACCCGACCGACGAGGCGCAGGGCGTCCAGCTGATCAGCGAGGCGGGCAAGGTCAACCCCGTGCTCGGGTTCGCCATGGCGCGCGAGCCGGGGCCCGGGGGCAAGGCCGGCGACGTCCGCGTGGCCCTCGCCTTCGCCAACCACGACCAGGCCGTCACCAACGCCACCACCCGGGCGAAGCTGGCCAGCGGCCAGGCACCCGGCCAGGGCGGCACGTTCCCCGACCGGTTCACGCTCGGCAAGGTGGCCGCCAGCGGCGCGGTGGTGACGATGGCGCTGCGGCCGAAGAACGATTCCCCGGTGCTCTCGGACCTGTCGACGGGTCCGTTGTTGTTCGCTACGTGTTGAGGCTTTGGCGGGGTAGTCCGGGGCGCAACGCAGGCCTAGCCGCCCGCAACCCCTGATTTCCGCCCCGGACTACCCCGAGAATCGCCGCAACCGCAGGCTGTTCCCCACCACACACAACGAGGAGAGCGCCATCGCGGCACCGGCCAGCATCGGCTCGAGGCGACCGGAGACCGCCAGCGGGATGAGCACCACGTTGTAGCCGAAGGCCCAGGCCAGGTTGGCACGGATGGTGCCGAGGGTGGCACGCGCGAGCCGGACCGCCGTGGGGACCAGCCCCAGATCACCGCGGACCAGCGTCAGGTCACCGGCCGCGATGGCCGCATCGGCGCCGGTGCCCATGGCGATGCCCAGATCGGCGGTGGCGAGCGCCGCCGCGTCGTTGACCCCGTCACCGACCATCGCCACGACCCGCCCCTCCCCCTGGAGGGCACGGACGTGCGCGGCCTTCTCCTCAGGCAGTACGCCGCTGATCACCGCGGTGATCCCCACCTCGCCCGCGACCGTGCGGGCGGCGCGCTCGTGGTCCCCGGTCAGCAGGACCGGCTCGAGGCCGAGCCGACGCAGCCCGGCGACGGCGTCGGCCGCGCCCTCCTTGAGGGTGTCGGCGACGACGAGGACACCTCGCGCCGAGCCGTCCCAGCCGACCGCCACAGCGGTGGCTCCGGCGGCCTCGGCCCGCTCCACGGCGTCCTGGAGGGCCTCGTCGAGCGGCAACCCGCGCGAGCGCAGCAGATCCGGCCGCCCGACGACCACCCGCCGGCCCTCGACCGTTCCCTCCGCACCCAGACCGGGGAGGGCGGCAAAGTCATCGACCGAGGGCGGGTTCGTCGAGTCGGCGCCCGCGATCGCCCGCGCGATCGGATGCTCGGAGGCTGACTCCACAGCGGCGGCGCGGCGCCGTACGTCCGGTTCGGAGGCCGACGCGCCCGCGACCACCTCGATCAGCCGCAGCTCGCCGCGGGTCACGGTGCCGGTCTTGTCCAGCACGACGGTGTCGACGCGGCGGGTGGACTCCAGGACCTCGGGCCCGCGCAGCAGCACGCCGAGCTGGGCGCCGCGACCGGTGCCCACGAGCAGCGCGGTGGGGGTGGCCAGACCCAGCGCGCAGGGACACGCGACGATGAGGACGGCGACGGCGGCGCTCATCGCCCCGGAGGCCGGCTGGCCGGCGACCAGCCAGCCGACGAAGGTCAGCAGGGCGATGACCAGGACCGTCGGCACGAAGTACGCCGAGACCCGGTCCGCGAGCCGCTGAGCCGCCGCCTTGCCGCTCTGCGCCTCCTCGACCAGCCGGGCGATCCGCGCCAGCTGGGTGTCGGCGCCGACGCCCGACGCGCGGACGACGAGGCGCCCGTGGGTGTTGAGCGTGCCGCCGGTGACCGGAACCCCGGCGCCCACCTCCACCGGCACCGGCTCGCCGGTGAGCAGCGAGGCATCGACGGCGGACGCTCCGGACTCCACGACGCCGTCCGTGGCGATCCGCTCCCCCGGCCGCACCACGAACAGCTCGCCCACGGCCAGCCGCCCGATCGGCACCGTGACCTCGACGCCGTCGCGCAGGACGTGCACCTGCTTGGCGCCCAGGGTCATCAGCGCGCGCAGCGCCTCCCCCGCGCTCCGCTTCGCCCGGTGCTCGAGCACGCGCCCGGCCAGCAGGAAGGTCGTCACCGTCGCGGCGACCTCGAGGTAGACCTCGCCCGAGCCCAGCAACGCACCCAGCGACCAGAGATAGGAGACGACGACGCCCAGCGAGACCAGCGTGTCCATCGTGGTGGCGCCGTGCCGCAGGTTCGCCAGGGCAGCGCGGTGGAACGGCCAGGCCGCCCACGTCACCACCGGTGTGGCCAGGGCGAACGTCACCCAGGCCCATCCGGTGCCATGCCCGTCGGCGAGGGGCGCGAGCATCGCGATCGCCACGATCGGCACGCTGAGCACCGCGGCGACCACGAGCCGTCGGATCAGCGGATCGGGCGCCCCGCTCGGCTCCGCATCGGAGCCCGGGTCGACGTCCGGGACGGGCGCGGCGTCGTAGCCGGCGGCCACCACTGCCGCGACCAGGTCGTCGGCCCCGATGCCCTCGGCGTACTCGACCCGGGCCTTCTCGGTGGCGTAGTTCACGCTCGCGCTGACCCCGTCGAGCCTGTTGAGCTTGCGCTCGATCCGGTTGGCGCAGGAGGCGCACGTCATCCCCGTGATGGCGAGTTCGAGCTGGCGGCTGGGCGAGGCGGTCATCGCAGCGCGTACCCCGCTTCCACCACGGCCCGGGCGACGTCCTCCCGCTCCAGCGGTACGTCGGAGGTCACGCGCAACCCGCCCGACGCCAGGTCGACCTCGACGGCGCTGACACCCGGCAGAGCCGAGACCTCCTCGCTCACCGAGGCGACGCAGTGCTGGCAGGTCATGCCCTCGACGGTGCCTTCGAAGGTGCTCATGAGCGCACCAGCCGGGTGATCGCCTCGACGGCCTCGGTGACCTTCTCCTGCGCCTCCGCGTCGCTGCTGCGGGCGGCGTCGACCACGCAGTGGCTCATGTGCTCCTCCAGCAGGCCCAGCGAGACGGCGTGCAGCGCCTTCGTCATCGCCGAGATCTGCGTGAGGATGTCGATGCAGTACTGCTCCTCCTCGACCATCCGCGCGACGCCGCGCGCCTGGCCCTCGATGCGTCGCAGTCGTTTGAGGTAGTCGTCCTTGCGGTGGATGTAGCCGTGCTCGCTCATGGAGTCGAACTTACCCCTACCCCCTAGGGGTATCAAGGCTGCAGGCGGAATCGCCTCCGACTCCGGAACTCAGGACCCTCGGCGGGCGTGCGGAACCACCCCAAGGATCTCGTCGATCTCCTCGGTGCTGAGGTGCTCCTCGGACTCGCTCGCGGCGATGATCAGGTTGGTGGTCAGCTCGACCTCCCCGAGCAGGTCCGCGTCTTCGAGCGAGACGTCGAACTGGTCGTGCACCTGGTCCTCCTCATCACCGGGCCACCGAGGTCCTCACGACCCCGGGCGAAACCCCGATGTTTCCTTCCCTGTCAAGATTACGTCCAAACACCAACATGGCCGCCCCGACATGACCGGCGCGGAGCCAGGCTTTACCCAACCTGGATGACGCCTGATCGCGAGTCCCGGAAATGGCACGAGGCCCCGACCTCGCGGTCGGGGCCTCGTTCTGATCGGATCAGAGAGGGCGGACGTTCTCCGCCTGCGGGCCCTTCGGACCCTGGGTGACGTCGAACTCGACCTTCTGGTTCTCGTCGAGCGACTTGTAGCCGTTGGTCTGAATCGCCGAGTAGTGCACGAAGACGTCGTCGCCGCCGTCCTCCTGCGCGATGAAGCCGAAGCCCTTCTCAGCGTTGAACCACTTCACGGTGCCCTGAGCCATTTGCTCTGTTTCTCCTTCGTCGGGGCGAGAAGCCGCCAGGATCGACGGCTCCACAACACATGCGGTGACACCGTCGCTCCGACCTGTGGAGTCCCCCGGATGAGCGGGCACAGAGCAGAAACGCCGTTGGATCACAAACTCCGCGGGCGTCAGACCACTTGGAACTTGCACCTGTTGCAAGCAGCACAGTACCAACACCAGGGCGGAAGGAAACCCTCGAAGACAGGAATTCTCAACGTCTTCGATCCGGGTTCAGGAATCAGGTGCCCGCAGCACCCCGCAGCAAACCCCCCGGACGCCGGATCAGCGCGCGAGCACTACCACGATCAGGGCGATCAGCGCTACCAGCGTCGCCCCACCGACCAGCCACCAGTACCAGTCGATCCCGGCCGGCTCGGGCACCGGCTCGGGGGCGGGTGGCGGTGGCGCGGCGACGACGGTGATCGGCTCGGGTGCCGTCACCAACACCATCGGACCTCCACAGCGCAGGCAGGTCTCGGCACCGACCGGGTTGGCCTCGGCGCAGGTCGGGCACGGGATCGAGGCGACGGTCACCCGGCCGGCGGTCCCGGGCAGGCGCCTCAGGTTCTCGCCGCTGCCCTGGCCACCGTCGCGGATGACCTCCGACGGCGTCCAGAACAGCGGGAAGTCGCACTTCTCGCAGAAGTCGTGGGACTCGCGCCGGTTCAGCGCGACCTGCGCCGGCGTACCGCACTCGGGGCAGGCCACCGCCGCCCGCTGGTCCGCCTGCTGCTCGCTGGTCATGCCTTCCTCCCGTACGCCGACCCGTGCGAGCCGGCATCCTCCCCTGATCGCCAGACCAGCTCGTCGCCCACATAGAGCTCGGCGCGCGCGTGCGCCGGCACCTCGTCACGGATCCGCTCGACGAACTCGGCCACCGCGAGCTGGCCGGTGGAGGCCACCCGCAGCCGGACCCAGGCGGTGTCGGCCGGTGCCTCACCGCTGCGCCAGATGCCGCCGCCGTCCTCGACCTCGGCCGGACCGTCGCTGAGCAGCTCGAGGAACTCGCGCAGGCCGTGCGCTGTGCCGCGCCAGGTCAGCGTGCGAGCGGCACTGCGCACCATCCGGCGCTGCAGTTCCTCGGGCAGCGCCTCGTCGATCGGCGCGGCCGAGATCCACGATCCCAACCACCGCACCAGCTCCGGCGGAGCGACGGTGACGTCGAGGATGTGGTCGATGTTGTCGGCATCCTCCAGCAGCGTCGTACCGAGCTCCTGGAAGATCGAGACGAACCTGCGGAAGAAGTCGTGCGCGACCATCTGGACCGGCAGCTGGTGCACCATCCAGTCCGGGTCCCGGCGCGGCCGCAGCTGCCCGCTCGGCTGCTGTGGGATGTAGGGGGCGAGCGTCATCGCACGACCACCCGGTGCGCCGCGGAGAGGAACAGCGACTGCCGGTCGAGCCGGATGACGTCCCGGGCCGCCCCGAGCCGGCGACCGGTGCGCAGGTCGAACTCGTAGAGCAGCACCTCCTCGACGCGCTCGACCCCCTCGACCGACTCCAGCAGCTGGGTGACCGTCGCGGCGTTCACGTCGGCGTCGAAGGGCCAGCCGGTGCCGTCGGCACCGCCGATGAGCGGGTTCAGGTAGCGGTCCAGCGCGTCCACGGCGCGCTGCTGCACCAACGCCGGTGGGCGGCCGGGGTCGCCGTGCACCAGCGCCACGACCGAGACGCCCTGGTAGTACGGCGTGCTCACCTCGATCGCCGTGCCCACGATCCGGTGCTGGTCCAGATGCGCGGTGATGGTCTCCATCAGCGACGGCGAGATCGCGTAGTCGTCGAGGTGATGCTCGCCGACCTCGCGCCGGACCTGCGGGACGACGAGGAGCTGGACGTGCGCGTTGCCGGGACCGGCCGCCTGGCACCGCGCTCGGGCGACCTCGGGCGATGCCTCGAGCGTCAGCCGCTCGAAGTCGCCCACCGTCACCGCGCGCTGCCCGGTGCGCAGGGTCAGCGGACCGCGCTCCTTGGCCTCGGCGACGGTCTCGGCGTCCACGCCGCCACTCGCCCGGCCGAGGTTGGAGACGGCGTTCACGAACGGCACGGTCGTGCGCATCAGGGTCAGGGTCCGGGCCCCGACGTTGCCACGCACGCCGCCACCGTGCCGGTAGCCGCTGACCTCGATCCGAGCGCTGTCGCGCGGGATGGCGCCGTGCTGGCGCACGGTGCCGTCGGCGTAGCGCACCCGCGGCCCGAAGCGGACGATGCCCGACCCGCCGTCCCAGACATAGACCCGGTCGTCGGGACCGGCCAGCGAGAAGTCCTCCACCTCGCGCCAGATCGTCTCCTGGTCGCCGTCGCGGACGAGCACGTGCTCACCGGTACGACGCGGCAGCACGGGCGTGCGCGAGACCACGAAGCTCTGGCCCGGCGTACCGTCGCTGCGGCCGATGACCTCGCCGGGCAGCTGCTCGGCATGCTCGGCCAGCACGGTGCCACCCAGCGCCTCGACGCTGAGGCCGCGGACCCGCGGCGAGGCCTGGTACGTCGGCTGGCCCGGCAGCGGCGCGAGCAGCCGGGCACGCAGCCAGTACGCGGCCTGGTTGCCGACAGTGGACGGCGCGTGCTCCACCGGGACGAGCAGCACGATCTCGCCGGCCCGGTTGAGGCCGCCGGTGGAGTCCTGGTGGACGGTGCAGCCGATCCAGCCCCCGCCGTTCCAGACCTCCCAGGCCAGCGGCGGCCGGTTGGGGTCGACGCCGATGCCCTCGGCCTGGGCCTCGACCACCAGCCGGATCACCATCCCGGCCAGGCTGTCGTGGAAGCCGAGGCAGAGCGCGTCGCCGGGACTCAGCTGCGGCGAGGCGAACGCACGCACGCCCTCGGTGCCGAAGCGCAGGTCCTCCCACACGTTGTCGACGGTGCCGGCGACCTGGACGGTCTGCGCGGCCTCGAGCACCGGCGGGGCGATCACCAGCTCCTCGGTGGTGCTGAAGACCACCGCGTCGGCGCCGTCGGCGGCGCTCGCCGCCGTCATCACCTGGGTGTTGGCCGGCACGACCACGGGAGCCTCGAGCACGGCGGAGAGCCAGAACGTCAGGTCCGCACGTGCGACCGACGGCGGGAACGGCTCGATCCCGACCATGTTGAGGAAGTGGGTGTAGAGCCGCTCGGGGACCTGGTTGACCCGATAGAGCACCATCTCGCTCATCCAGGCGAACAGCTCGATCAGCGCCACGCCGGGGTCGGAGACGTTGTGGTTGGTCCATTCCGGGGCGTAGCGCGGGATCAGCCGCTTCGCCTCGTCGACGATGCTCTGGAAGGTCCGGTCGTCGAGGCCGGGAGTGGGGAGAGGCATCGGCTCACTCTTCGCTGTCGTGGGGGATCAGGTAGAACGGGTAGACCAGGTTGCGCCGGTCATTGGTGGCTCGGATCCGGTAGGCGATGCCGATCCGCACCAGGGCCGGTTCGTCCTGGTCGGGCACGGGCACTACCTCGTCCACCTCGACCCGGGGCTCCCACTGGGCGATCGCCTGGCGCACCGACACGGCGATCTGACCCAGCAGGTTCGGCGTCACCGGCTCGAAGAGCAGGTCCCAGATCCGGCAGCCGAACTGCGGGCGCATCAGCCGCTCCCCCGGTGCCGTCATCAGCACCAGCTCGATCGACCGGTCCAGGTCCGCGACCGGATCCGAGAGCCGGATCGAGCCGGTGTGGTCCACGCCGAGCGGCCAGGCGAAGCCGCTACCCAGGAAGGAGGGGTCGGTACCGGCCGGCACCCTCGGGTCGCGCTGGCCGGTGACACGGGCCGGCAGCCGGCCCTCGTGCGGTCCACTGGTCAATTGATCATCACCACCGCACCCTTGAGGGCGAGCTGGGCGCCGGCCTGGACCGTCGTGTTCGCCTGCCCGTCGATCTTGACCTCCGCGCCCTGCACGTCCACCCCGGTCTTGCCGGCCACCGAGGCCTTGGTACCCGCCTGCGCGTCGAGCGTGGTGTCCGCCTTGAGCGTGATGCTCTTGCCCTGGATCGTGATGTCGCCCTGCTCGGAGAAGACGATCTTGGCAGCGCCGTTGGTGATCGTGAGCTCCTTGTTGGCGATCGTCAGATCGGTCTTGTCCGCTCCGATCCGCAGCTGGTGCTGGCCGCCGGCCAGCTTGACCAGCACGTACTTGCTGTCCTCGGAGGTGCCGTCGGCCAGCTCGATCACGTGGCCCAGCCGCGAGGTGATCCGGCGGTAGGCGATGCTGGAGCCGTCCACGTTGCCCGCCTTGGGCGAGGTCGGCAGGGTGTTCTTCGCGCTGAAGAGTCCCCCGAGCACCAGCGGCCGCCGGGTGTCGCCCTGCTCGAAGGCGACCAGCACCTCGTCGTTGACCTCGGGCTGGAACTCCAGCCCACGGCCCTTGCCGGCGCCGATCGTGACGACCCTCGCCCACGGCGACTCCACGGTGCTGCCCTGGGTCGCGTAGGTGACCTTGACCTTGCCCGCGTTGTCCGGGTCGGCGACGTTGGTGACGACACCGGTGATCACGCCCGGAAGGGTGAAGCCACTCCCGTCGACGGGGACGCCGAGGACGTCGACCAGGTGCCGCGGCCGGTGCGGGCCCGCGGTGAAGCGGGTGGTGAAGCCGCTGATGTCGTAGACGTGCTCGATCGCCGTGACCAGGTACTTGCCCGAAGCCGGACCGGCGTCGCTGACGTTGACGGTCGTCGCCAGGGCGATGGCCGGGTTGAAGTCGCCCGTGCCCCGTGCCACGACACCGTCGGAGGCGGCGGCCGCGAAGATCGAGGAGGCCATCGCGGTCGCCTCGTCGGCGTCCATCGGCGCCGCGTCGCGGACCACCAACGTCTTCGCTCCGCCGTTGAGGTCACTGAGGAAGGGGTCCACCAGGTCGCCCTTCGACTTCGTCGACGGGGTGGCGGAGTCACCGGTGATCATCTGCTGTTGCGCCGGGTCCCAGCCCACGACCTGGACCTTGTCCGGCCGCAGGCTGGTGGCCTTGACCGAGAACCCGTCCAGGTCCTTGCCGAAGACGAGCGCGACGGTGGTGTCCGACGTACCGGCCTTCTCGAAGCGGAGCGTGCTCGCGCCCTCGACCCACCAGACCCGGCCGGTGCGCGCGCAGATCTCGTTGAGGAAGTCCAGGTCGGTGCCCGACTGCAGCAGGTAGGGATGGGTGGCGCTCTCCGGCTGGGCGCTGCTGGCCGAGAGGCCGTGCGCGCGCAGGACGTCGCCGACGACGGTGCTCACGCTGCTGTTGAGGTAGGTCTTGGTGGTGGTGCCGTGGGCCAGCTTGTGTGCGGCGTCGTCGACGGTCACCACGAGCTCGGGCTGGCGGCTCTCCCCCTGGTCGAGCGAGATGCCCACCACGGTGCCGGTGAAGACAGGGCTCGCGGCCCCGGCCCTGCCCACCGTGACCGACTTCTCGAGCGTGAACAGCGACGCCTGCGCCAGGGCCGCTCCGAAGTCGCGGAAGCGCAGCGTGGCCCGGCCGACCAGGCCTACCTGCAGGTCGATGCGGACGCCGACCAGCCGGTCCAGCCAGACGGCTGCGAGGTCCTGTCCACCGACCTTGATCTCGGGGGCGAGGGTGATGGTCATGCCGAGCCCAGCCGCGGGATGGAGAGGACGGTGCCCGGCCGTACGGCGAGGGGGTCCTCGAGGCCGTTGGCCGAGGCCAGCGCCCGCCACTTGGTGGCGTCGCCGTAGTAGCGCGCGCTGATCCGGTCGAGGGTCTCCCCCGGCTGGACGCGGTGCACCCGGTGCGGCCGAGGCGTGCCGGAGGTGGGGTTCTGCGGCCCGAAGGCGTCCGACTGCTGGTACTGCATGAGGGTCAGGCTCATGTCGGCACGCAGCGGCGTACCGCTCTCGGAGAAGTAGGTGAACGTGAGGCTGAGCGAGGTGATGACCGACTCGAAGCTCTGCAGGTTGCCCCAGCCGAAGGTGACGGTCCGCGGGCGGGCGTTGTTGCTGGTCTCGTCCGACCCGGCCAGGCTCGGGTCCGGCTCCATCAGCGCCAGGATCTTGCCGGTGTAGTTGGTGACCGGCACGCCCTCCAGCGTGGTGTCGAACTTCAGCTCCAGCGACATCGACGCGGACTCGGTGCCGTTGAACTGCGCCGTCGAGACGCCCTTGCCCGGCATCGAGGGCGCGCTCCAGCTGTTGCGGCGGCTCAGCGAGAGCTGCTCGGGGTTGTAGAGGCACGGGATCTGGGTGCCGCCCTCGATCTGCAGGTAGGCCTTGGCGAGACTCATCGGCGTACTCGCTTCGCTCCGCGCACCGATGAGGGGTCACCGAGGCTGTGTCGACTGGTTCGCTCGCTCACTAGAAACCGCCCCTTCCGGAGCGGCGACCGCGCCGCTCGAGTTCGTCGACGACACGCTGCTCGATCCGGTCGACCACGGCGGCGATCACCTCGTCGAGCTGCTGGGGATCCAGCGAGCCGGAGGCGGGTACGGCGGGTCCGGCCTGCCCGGCCGCCGCCTGCGCCGGGTAGATGACCGACGCCAGCGCCGCGGCGTCCACCGCGCCGCCAGCAGCGGAGAAGCCGCCTGCCGCGCCGGCGGCGCCACCGGCGGGTCGGGTGGCGGCGGGCGAGCTGAACAGGTGCGCTGTCCGCTCGAGGAACGAACCCCCGGTCGGCTTCTGCGCCGTCCCGGACTGCGTCGCGTTCGGCTCCTGGCGCTGGCCCTTCCCGCCGCGGAACGGGAAACGCCGTACCGGCTCGGGGAGGTTGCCGTCCTGCGAGGCCGAGGCAGGCGGCAGCGGCATCACCGGTGGCCGGGGCCGACCCTCCGGAACGTGACTCGACATGGCGCCCTCCCTCCTGCTCTGGTCCGATCTCTGGTCCGGTTCGATCCACGGCTCCAGCCATGACGCAACACGGCCTGGCTGGTTCTGCCCGCCGCTGCGGGCGGCGCCGCGGCGGCTGCTCGACGAGGTGTCGGCGGCGGCGCCGCGCGGGGTGCCGGTCCTGCGGCGGACGGGGGCGGCGGAGGACGCGCTCGACGGCGCGGCGCTGGCGGCTCCGTTCGCCGCCGCGGCGCTGTCGAGGTGCGCGCCGGGGTGCGTGCTCGCATGCAGGAACGCCCGAAGGGCGGCGGCGTCTCCGCCGGCGGGCATGGCCGGTACCGGCGGGGCCTGGGTCGCGTGGGGGCTCGGCTGGGCGGCCGGGGCGGCGGGCGACGCCGAGGTCGGGGCTGAAGACGGGGCCGACGGCGGGGCCGAGGACGGCTCGGCTCCGGTGTGGTCGATCCCGCTCCGCCGGCCGGGCTCAGCGACGCGGCCGGACGCGGCCGGCCGGGCGAGCGACCGCGTGGCGGGTGCCCGGCGCAGCGGCGGCGCAGCGGGGTCCGACAGGCCGGCGCGGCCGGCCGGCGCGCCGGTTCCAGGCGTGGTGCCATCCCGTGTGCCGGCCTCATGCATGCGCGGGAGTCGATCGCCGGATGGCGTGGGGCCGGCGTCGCCCGAGGCGGCGGGCTGCGGCCGGGTCAGCCGGGGCGTCAGCAGTCCGAGACCACCGCCGGCGTGCGTGCGTCGGCTGGTGGACTGTCGCCGTACCGGCGCGGCCGGGTCGTCGCCGGAGCGAGCCTCGCGCGCAGCGGTGGGCCGCAGGGCAGGCGCGGTGGGCAGGGCGCCCGTGCCGAGGCCGGCCGTCGCGGGCCGGATCTGGGCGGAGCCGCCGAACCCGCTCGGCAGGCCGCCGGAGCTCTCCGCCGCGCGGCCGGCGCGCGGCCCGAGGGTCAGCAGGTCGGGCATCGCCAGGCCGAGGCCGGGCGTCACCGAGCGCAGTGCACTCAGCGAGGCGCGCGACCAGTCGCCGCTGTCGTGGGCGAGGGCGCCGGGGTGGGCGTCACGGGTCTCGACCTGACGGCGGACCGGGGCCGTCGCCGGTGTCGTCGCCGGTGTCGTCGCCGGTGTTGTCGCCGGTGTTGCCGCCGGTCGTCCGACGTTCGCCGGCGCGGTGGGCGCGGTGGGCTCCGGAGCCGCCGCCTGTGCGGTGGTGGCCGAGGCCGCGGAGCGTCCGGCAGTGCCGGGCGCTCCGGCCGACGACGTGGCCGACGTGGCCGACGTGGCCGACGACGTGGCCGACGAACCGGCCGACGAACCGGCCGACAAACCGGCCGACGTGCCGCCGCCGGCCCTGGAAGCGGTGGGTGCAGCCGGTCCGGCGCCGGCCGAGGCAGCGGCCTGGTTCCGCTCGAGCGTCCGGCGGCGCACGACAGCCGACGTGCCGGCCCAGGACTCGCGCCGGCTCGGCCGTGCGGCCGGGGCCGCCGAAGGCTGGTCCGCCAGCAGGGCGGCCGTCGCCGTCCTGACGTGCTCGACCGTGCCGACGCTCCGGCGCAACACCCGGTCCTCGCCGCGCAGACCGGCCGCCTGGTGGTGCCGGGCACGGCTCCAGAGCTGCGCTCCGGGGCGTGCGGCGTCGTCCGACCGGACGGCGAGCGCCGTCCCGCCGGCAGCACCCGCGACCAGCGAACGCCGCACGGCAGCGTCCCCGGGCTGTCCGGGCTCTCCGGGCTCTCCGGCGGCGGTGAGCTCGGCGCTGTCGCGGCGCGCCCTGGCCGCGGCGAGCCTCGACGCGAGCGGGCGGAGCTGGAAGGGGGCCCGGCGCAGCGTCGGTGCGGCGGCGGGCGACGGTGCACCGGCCGGGTCGCTCCCCGCGGGGGCGCCCCCCGGAGCCGCCCCGAGGGCTGTCACGGCGGCCGTCGGGGTCACCGGCGCCGTCGTCGACGCCGAGCCGGATGCCTCTGAGGTGGCGGGCACCGTCCCGCCGGAAGGCGGCGGCGTGGACCCGACCGACGCGGAGCTCGAGCCCGGTACAGCCGGCGAGTCGGGCGCAGCAGGGATGGACGCGGCGGGCGCCGCGCCGCGCGTGGAGGCGCCGCTCGTGGACCCCGCGCTCGTGGGCCCGCCGCTCGGAGCCGGAGCCGAGCCGGCGACGGAACCGGAGGCGGGGGCCGCCGCATGCCCGGCCAACCCCTGCGCCGGCGGCGCCGTCGCGGGCGCAGCCTGACCAGGACCAGGAGCAGGAGCAGCAGCAGCGGGCACCCTCCGGGCGGGCGCCGGCGCGGAGGCGGCCGCCGACCGGGCGGACTCCATCCGCCGGCGCACCGTCGCAGCGCCGAGCCGCGCGGTGTCGCCTGACGTCAGCATCGGACCGGCGGCGCTCACCTCGTCGTGGCGGCGCACCCGCACGACCTGGCCCTGAAGGCCGTCCAGGATCCCCCCGGGCGTGTAGGACTCCTCGTTCTGCACCGCGCGGGCGGCACGCGGCAGACCACGCGTCGGCAGCTCCTGCTCGGACAGCTGGGACCGAGCCCCGGTCAGCCACGGCGGGGCACCTCCCGGACGCCGCGGCGCCACCGGCGCGGCACCGGCGGAGGAAGCCGAGGTCGCATCGGCATCGGTGCCGCCGGTCCACCAGCGCGGCGGCCGGACGGAGTCGTCCTGCGAGCCGGGGCCGCGAAGCGCCCGGCGTACCTCCACCGGACGCGACAGCGAGGAGGAGAACCGCTCCACCGAGGAGGCCAGCGAGCCGATCCGGGTCGGCAGTGGCCGCCCGGCCGGCGGGCCGGGCAGGCGCATGCGCCCGACGACCTCGCGGCCGAGTCGGGTGCTGTCCTGGTACGGGACCTGCTCGCTGGTCATCTCACTCATCGGGGATCGGACGGAAGAGGCGGTGGCTCGGGGGCGGTGACTAGGCGGTGGCGGGCTTGGCGGAGACGAAGCCGTGGTGGGCGATCTCGAGCTCCTCCTGGAGCGGGTCGTCCCGGCTGACATCGAAGTCCGGGCCCTTCCAGCGCACCGGCCACACGTCGTTGAAGTTCCACGAGCGCAGCCGGCTGCCGTCCAGACCTATCACCGTCACGGCCCCGGTCGACTTCGTCAGCTTGTTGCCCGACGCGGCGAACCCCTCGCCGGAGCTCTTCTGCAGCCAGGCGAACAGGGCGTCACTGTCGGTGACGCCGCGCCGGAAGATCAGGTTCGGCCACGTCACCCGGCCGGGCAGCTTGTGGCTGAAGCCGTTCTGGCCGCCCTCGAGGATCTGATAGGTCTCCACCGTCATCTCCAGGCCGGAGACGGAGGAGAAGACGCCGATCTCGGCGCCGTCGAGCTCGAACAGGAAGCGGCTGGCCGTGGCCAGGTCCGAGCCCAGCAGGTTCTGTGCGGCCGGCGACGCGGCCGACGAGGGGGTGATGCTCATCGGATCTCCTCTCAGGCACCGAACTCACGGACCGACTGCCAGGCCCGCTCGTTGAGGTTCACCACGGCGCGCACCATCCGCACCCGGTCCATGTGCTCGAGGTCGAGCAGGTCGTCCATGGACCAGTGCAGGTGGTAGGCGAGGAAGGCGATCTCCTGCCACAGCGCGTCGGTGGGGTAGCGCAGCATGACCTAGAGCGACCGCCGCGGCAGTTCCTCGATGGCGCTGCGCATCCCGGTGCGAGGCACCGGCGTCTCCGCCGGCGGTCCCGCGGACCCGTCCCCGGGCGTCTCCGGCGCGGCGGCGGGTGCCACCGGGCCGGAGGCGGATGCGGGCGCGGGGGACCCGAGCAGGTCGGACTCCTCCTGGGCCCGCATCAGGGCGTCGTACTCGGCCTGGTTGCCGAAGTTGATCACTCCGTAGAAGTCCTGGAGGAATGCCAGGTCGACAGCGAAGAGCCCCTCGATCTCGTAGGGGGTGACCATCTCCAGGGTGCCCAGCTTCTCGATGACCCGCGTCAGCACGAGGATCGTCAGCCGCGGGTCGTCCGGGCCGCTGACCATGGGGTCGCGCAGCGGCTCGAGCTCGTCGCGGGCGGTGGCCAGCCGCATCGTCCCGGTGCGATGCAGCTGGCCACTCCCGTCGACGTACCCCCGCGGAAGCGTGAACTCGTAAGAAGTACGCAGCGTCACGAACGACTCACTTGACTCGCTGGAGGCGCTCGATCACCAAGGTGATGTTCTCCTTGACCGGCTCGTTGGAGTCCGAGCTCATCTGGTCGGTGGAGATCTTGCTCGGCCAGCCGTTGAAGAAGTTGTACCGGCCGATCTCCGCCTGCGAGGAGTCGTAGAGGACGACCGAGCCGTTCTTGCGGTTGTTGGTCCGGTCGCCGATCACGAAGCCCTTGTCGTGGATCGTGTAGAACCACTTCCAGATCGGGTCGTTCATCGCGTCCTTGGGCGCCATCCGGGTGATGGTGAGGTCGGAGACCTTGAGGACCGAGCCGCGGGTCTTGACCTGCTGCTTGATCCCGCCGGGGCCGGCCTGGGACATGGTGACGACGTCGAACTCGAGGTCGAGTCCGCCGACGCTGGAGAGGACGATCGAGACGCCGTCGAGCTCCAGGTAGAAGTTCTGCGCGACGATCGGGTCGGTGGAGATGAGGTCATTGGGCATGGTGCGCTCCCTGTCTGTCTACGTCTGAGGTGGGGGTGACGGCGCGCCGGTCAGGCAGCGCTCTGCTTCTTCTGGCTGATCCGGAAGACCACGAACTCGGCAGGCTTGACCGGCGCGATGCCGACCTCGACCACCAGCATGCCAGCGTCGATCGACTCCGGCGGGTTCGTCTCGGCGTCGCACTTGACGTAGAACGCCTCGTCAGCGCTGGCGCCGAACAGGGCGCCGGCGCTCCACAGGCCTCGCAGGAAGCCGCTCACGGTCCGCTTGACGCCCTCCCACAGGGTGACGTCGTTGGGCTCGAAGACGGCGTACTGCGTGCCGGTGAGGATCGCTGTCTCGATCATGTTGAACAGACGACGGACGTTGATGTAGGTCCAGTCGGTGTCCGAGGAGAGGGTGCGGGCACCCCAGATCCGGATGCCGCGGGTGCCGAACGGGCGGATGCAGTTGATCCCGATCGGGTTGAGCAGGGACTGCTCGTTCTGGGACACGGTGCGCTCCAGGTCGAGCACGCCGCGGATGGTGTCGTTGGCCGGGGCCTTCCACACGCCGCGGGTGTCGTCGGTGCGGGCCCAGACGCCGGCGATGTGACCCGACGGCGGGATCAGGATCTCGCTGTCGCCGTTGACGCCGATCGGGTTCTCGACCTTGATCCAGGGGTAGTAGAGGGCGGCGTACGCCGAGTCGTACATCGCGACCTCGGAGCGCCACTCCTTGATCTGCTGGGGGTTCATGCCCGGAGGAGCGTCGAGGACGGCCATCCGGTTGCCGTTCTGCTCGCAGTGGCTGATCAGCGCGGTCTGGACCGCCTTCCACAGCCCGAGGTCGACGGTGCCGTCCTCCTTCGTGGCGGCGGTGACCAGGTCGGGAACGACCACCATGGTGACGTCCTCGGCCACGGCGAGACCGCCGATGCCCGCACGGGCCGACTCCGAGCCGGCGAACTTGCGACCGTTGACAGCGACCGGGACCGGCGCGGCCTTCTCCAGGTCGTACACGCCCGGCTTGAGCAGCTCGAGCTGGCTGGCGACGTCCGCGTCCTCGGCCAGGTCGAAGTCGATCTTGATCTTGGTGGAGGTGGCGTTCACCTTGGTGGCGACGTTGGCGTCACCCTTGGCGAAGCTGAGGCCGGAGAAGGACTCGACCGGCTCGCCGCCCTCCAGGACCGTGAGCGTGAAGGTGGCGGGGCCGTCGTCGTCGGCCTCGCCCGGGTCGTCGGTGCTGACGGCCACGGCGATGTCGGCGTCGGGCTCGAGGCTCTCGACAGCCACCGGCAGGCCGAGGGCGCGGTCCGCTGCCGGCAGCGCCAGGCGGGCCGGCTCACCGGCGGGCTCGGTGTTGGGCACGCGGCAGATGTAGGCGATGGAGCCGCCGTTGGCGAAGTAGCCGTAGACGGACAGCGGCAGCATGCAACCCGGTGCGAAGCCGCCGTAGAGGCTCTCGAACTGGGTCCAGCTGGTGACCAGGCGCGGGGCCAGACCCTGCGGGTCGTTGGGGTCGTCGGTCGGGGCGGTGGCGGTGAAGCCGACGAAGGCGGCGATCGCCGTGGGCGCGGCGGTCAGCACCTTCTGCGAGGAGGTGACCTCTTCGACGTAGACGCCCGGGGCGGTGTAGGTAGGCATGCAGTTGCTCCCAGAGGTAAGACGTGACTGATCAGGGTGGGGTGATGCATTCAGGTCGTACGACGGCGCCGAGCCCGCAGTCGTCCAGGCCGGAGCGGCCGGTATCGCTTGTTACTCAGGTTGTGGATCGGGTCGTGACTCAGTTCGTGATGGTCTTCACCGCCCCCGGCATCGTGACGGTGATGACTCCACCCCAGGCGCAGTTGCAGGTGGCCGGGTTGGTCAGTGCGGGCTTGCCGCCGATCATCGTGGTCGACGAGCCCGGGGCCCACGGGGCCGGCAGCATCGGCACACAGGGCATCGGGGTGAGCACGCCGAGCGCGGCTGCGGTGGCCGCGGCGACGGTGGGGTTGGACATGCTCGAGCACATCCCGAAGGGCGGGATGTTGACCAGCGGCAGGTTGTCCATGATCGTCGCGGCCGGCTGGCCCTCGATCATCACCCGCGCGGTCGGCAGCACCGTCATGGTCGACGGGGCCGCCCCCCAGATACAGGTCAGCGTCGCTGTGCCGACCACGTTCGGACCGCCCATCAGCGTCCTCCTCCGGTGCGTGCGCGGCTCACAGCTTGCTGCCCTTCACCGAGGTGGTCAGCGGCCTGCCGTCGGTGGTGATGAAGCACAGCACGGTGCGGTCGTCGTCCTGCCAGCTGCGCGCCGAGGGCGCCAGATAGGTGAAGAACAGCGAGGAGTCGAGGTAGCTCACCCCGACGTAGGCGGTGAACCGCTGGGCGCAGGCCCCCTGGGCGAAGGAGGCGAGCGCGTCGTTGCCCGGGAAGTCGCTGCTGGCCTTGCCGTCGGCACCGGCGGCCGGGGTGTAGACGGCCGCGGCGTACGCCTCCTTGCCGTGCGGCTTGGTGCAGGGCACCTGGTCGACGTCGCTGATCTGGGCCTTGACCGAGGTCGGCGCCGTGAAGCACTCGCCGACCTTGACCTTGAAGACCGAGGTCCCGCCGCCGTCGTGACCGAAGCCGCAGGCGGCCACGAGCGGGGACAGCGCGACCAGGGCCGCACCACGTGCGGCCCGGCGCCGGCCGGCCTCCCTCAACAACACGACGTGGATCATCACCCGCCCCTGCGGCGCGGCGCAGCCGATTCGCGATATTCATCTGATTCTCAGCGATCGAAAATCACTGTTTCCCTGCGCCTACCGACCGGGCTCCGTACGCTCTTTCGCGTTGCGGCCCACGAGAGACGGGTCGCGGGAGGTCTGTCGTGTTCCGAGCGCTTGCATGCGCGTAGCCACCGAGCACCGCACCCTCATCGCCGACCCCGGCGCCAGCGTCGACGTCGTCGTCGACGTGGTGAACACCGGCGACCTCATCGACGGGGTCACCGCGCGGCTGGTCGGGCTCGAGGCCGCCGTGGTGCGCGCCGAGCCCGAGGTGCTTCCGCTGTTCCCGGGCGCGAGCGGCCAGATCACCCTGACCATCCAGCTGCCTGCGAGCCAGCCGGCCGGCCTGCACCCGGTCACGGTCGAGGTCGTCTCGCACGTCTCCGGTACGACGCGCCGCCACCTCGACCTCGAGCTCTCCGTGGCCGCCCAACCCGGTCTGCGACTGTCCCGCCAGCCCACGCTCGTGCGCGCGCGACGCGGCGCCCGCTACGTCCTGGCCGTGGAGAACACCGGCAACGTGGCGCTCGACGTGCTGCTCGCCGCCAACTCGCCCGACCGCTGCGCCACCCGCTTCAACCCGACCAACCTGCGCACCGCCCCGGGGACCGTCACGCCGGTGATGCTCGCCGTCAAGGGACCGCGGATGATCACCGGGACCGAGGTCGATCGGGTCGTCACGGTCGATCTGGTCGGCCGCCGCGCCGACACCATCCCGGCGATGGAGGAGACGGAGACAGAGCCGGAGCTGACCGACCAGACGACGGTCGTGCTCAAGCAGCGGCCGCTGATCAGCCGCGGCCTCCTGACGGCGCTGATCCTGCTGGCGATCATCGCGCTGTGGGCAGGGGTCTTCCTCCTCGGCCTCACCCAGGTCTTCTCCGGTGACCCGGTCACCAAGACCGCGCCCGCGTCGTACTTCCCGGTCTCGGCGGCCACCGGCAACGGCGGCGGCGCGAGTGCCGCGAAGGGCGGGGGTGCCGGCGCCGCCCCGGCCGGTGCCACACCGAAGACCGGCCTGGTCTCGCCGAGCGTCGGCGGCACCATCTCGGGCACGGTGACGGCGAAGAGCAACAGCGCCGCGGTCGGCCGGATCCTGGTGCAGGCCTACCGGATGGGCCGCAAGGGTCCGGTGCTGGTCAGCTCCGCGGCGACCCAGAGCGACGGCTCCTACACGCTGGCAGGGCTGTTCCCGACGACGTACTGGCTGAAGTTCAGCGCCGACGGCTTCACCACGACCTGGGTGCCGTCGGACCCCGGCGGGTCCGGCACCAGCAATGCCGTCGCGAGCGGCACCGGCACGACCAGCACCGGCACGGCCGGCACCAAGGTCACCCTCACGGCCGGTTCGGCCGGCATCCAGGTGGTCGCCCAGGGCAAGGTCGACGGCACGAACGCGGTGGTCCGCGGAGCCCAGGCGCAGATCTCCGGAGACGTCGACCGCGGCGACGCGCTCGACGCCGTCACCACGACCGTGACCGCCCGGATGCTCGACGGTGGCAAGGCGACCGGCAAGCCGATCACCGACACCACCGACGCCGCCGGCGGCTACACGCTCTCCGGCCTCAAGGCACCGGGGACCTACGAGCTCAGCTTCACCACGCCGGGCTACCAGGTCACCACCCAGACCGAGACCGTCACCGGTGGCGAGCAGCGGCTCGAGCCGACAGTGCTGCTGAGCGCGCACACCGGCCATCTGAGCGGCACCGTCACCACCGGTACGTCGAAGACCGGCCTCGGCGGTGTCACCGTCAGCACGACCGTCGACGGGCAGGACGTCTCGGTCATCACCCCGACCGTCGGCTCGGTGGGCACCTACACGTTCGACGACCTGCCCACCCCCGGGACCTACGTGCTCACCTTCACCGCTCCCGGCCACGGCACCGCCACCCGGATCGTCGACCTGGGCGCCGGCGAGAACGGCGTCGCCAACGTGGCGCTGACCGCCGGCACCGGCTCGGTGAGCGGCACGCTGCTGGGCCCGAACGGCAAGGGCATCGGCGGTGCGACGGTCACCGTCGGCGGCACCAGCACGAACGACGGGGCCACGGCGACGCCCTCGACGACGACCCTGACCAGCGGATCGGTCGGCGCCTTCACGCTCAGCGGCCTGGTCGCGCCGGGCTCCTACACCCTGACCTTCACCATCGACGGCTACCGTCCCGAGACCGTCCCGATCACGTTGTCGGCGGACAAGGCGCCGGCCGCCGTGACCGCCCAGCTCAAGACCCAGCTGGTGAAGCTGTGGGGCACCGTCACCGCTCCCAACGGCAAGACGTACGCGGGCGCCACGGTGACCGTCACCGACGGCACCCACACCTTCCAGACCGCCTCCAGCGACCCCGACACCACCCTGTCCCAGGGCGGCTATCTGTTCCCCTCGCTCGAGCCCGGCACCTACAGCGTCACCGTCCGCGCGGCCGGCTACGGCCAGCAGACAGCGCTGGTCACCCTCACCAGCGGCACCGTACGGCGCGACCTCGTCCTCCAGGCGGGTGAGTGAGCGTGATCGTCGACGTCTCGCCGCGCCGGTTCACCGTCATGCCCGGCGTGCCCCAGCAGATCCAGGTCACCGTCACCAACACCGGTGACGTGATCGGTGGCTATGCCCTGCGCATCCTGGGCGCCGACCCCGGCTGGGTGGAGACGACCGACCAGACGTTCTCGCTCTTCCCCGAGGAGTCCCGCACGCTGAGCGTCGCGGTGACGGTCCCGCAGGGCATCCCGGCCGGCGAGCGTCGGATCGCGGTGCAGCTGCGCGAGCTGACACCGCCGGAGCACAGCAGCATCGACGAGGTCGTCCTCGTCGTACCCGATGCACCGGCGCTGCAGGTCCGGGCCGACCCGATGGCGCAGCAGACCGGCCGCTCGGCCCGGTTCAGCCTGCTGGTCGACAACACCGGCAACACCCTGGTGCGCGGCCGGCTCGCCGGCACCGATGCGGAGGGCAAGGTGAGGTTCGCCTTCTCCCCCGCCGACCTCACCCTCGCGCCCGGCGAGCACGCGGTGGTCGACCTGAAGGCCAGGGCCCGCCAGCCGTTCTTCGGCCAGCCGGCGGTGCGCTCGCTCTCGTTCTTCCTCGACCCGCCCGAGGGCAGCCGGGTGGTAGTGGTGCCGGCGCCGGTGGCGAAGCCGGGTACAGCGGGGACCCCGGCCGGCGGTGAGCCGGATCCCGGCAGGCGCAAGCGACGCCGCGGACGCGCCAAGCAGCTCTCGCTCACCCCCGAGCGCGACACCCCGGCGCTGGCGAACGCCACCCTGATCCAGCGGCCGCTGGTCGGTCGCGGCTCGCTGTCGCTCCTCGGCCTCCTGGTGGCCGTGACCGTCTTCGCCGTCGTGATCACGCTCGCGCTGTCGAAGATCGTCGGGCAGTCGGCCGCCGACCGCGACCTCGCGCTGCAGATCGCCTCCGCGGGCGACGGCTCCAGCACCAGCGGAACCTCCAGCATGGCCGGAACGGTGCGGCTGCTCACCTCGGGGACGCCTGTCCCCGGGGTGGCCGTCACGGTGTACGGCGCGGCCGATACCAACACCCCGCTGGCCACGACGGCGACCGGTGACAACGGCACCTACACCGTGGGCGACCTTCCGGCGGGCGACTACAAGCTGACCTTCCGCGGCGCCGGCTTCGTGCAACTGTGGTACCCGCAGGCGCTCGAGGCCTCCAACGCCACCACCGTCACGCTCACCGCCAACCAACAGCACGGCGGCCTCGATGTCTCGCTGGGCGGTGTGCCGGCGACCGTCTCCGGGACTGTCAAGGGCGACGACGTCTCCAACGCCACGCTCACCCTGCGGACCCCGGGCGGAAGCACCGGCACAGCGGCGACCGGCACCGGCTCCACGGGGACGACCGGGACCAGCGCGGCCGGCTCCACGGGGACGACCGGGACCAGCGCGGCCAGGCGTGCCACGCACCCGACGTACGCCGCCGCACGCACCGGCGTGACCGCCGCCGACGCCACCCTCGCCCCGCCGCCCGGCACGGGTACCGGCACGGGTAGCAATACGGCCAGCACCGGCGGCAGCACGGATCCCTATGCCGGCGCGATCGTGACCACCGTGCCGATCGGCGCCGACGGCACCTTCACGCTGGCGAACGTGCCCTCGCCGAGCGTCTACGAGGTCGAGGTCAGCAAGCCCGGCTACGCCACCTCCACCCAGCTCATCGACGTGTCGGCGGGCGAGACCCGCACCGACCTCGACATCACCCTGCGCAAGGGCGACGGGCTCATCTCGGGGACCGTCAACTCGACCGCCGGCCCGCTGGGCGACGTCACCCTGACCGCCACCTCCGGGCAGACCACCGTCACCACCATCTCGCTGGACAAGGCCGACGGCACCAACGCCAAGGGCAGCTTCGTGCTGCGCAGCCTGCCCACGCCGGCACAGTTCACGATCGTCGCGACCGCCGACGGCTACGCCTCGCAGACCATGAGCGTCAGCCTGGCGGCGGGCCAGTCCCTGACCGGCGTCTCGCTGACGCTGGGCAGATCCTCGGGTTCGCTGTCGGGGACCGTCACCCTCAGCCCGAGCGGTGACCCGGCGGCCGGCGTCGGTGTGCTGGTCACCGACGGCAGCCAGACCATCCAGACCGCCACCCAGTCCTCGGGCAAGGCGGTCGGCACCTGGCGCGTCGACGGCCTGGCGCTGCCCGGCACCTACACGCTCACCTTCGCGCGCAGTGACCTGGCCAGCCACACGCTGTCGGTCTCGCTGGACGCCGACGGCAACATCACCCCGGCGTCGATCGGGCCAGGCATCACCACCAGCGGTATCAGCGTCGCGCTGCACCCCTCGACGGCAGTGCTCTACGGCGTGGTCAAGCAGAAGGGCAGCACCGGAGCCTCCGCGATCGGCGAGGCCACTGTCCAGCTCTCCTCCGGCACCTCGAGCTACACGGTGACCACGGCCTCGGTGCCGGCGAGCTCGGCCGGCGCCTACCGCATCGAGGACATCCCACCGGGCACCTACACCGTCAGCGTCAGCCTCGGCGGCGTCACGCCGACCTCCTCGATCGTCAAGCTCGCCGCGGGCGACGTGACGGCGTACAACCCCAAGCTCGAGCCCGCCGCCTCCATCACCGGCACCGTGGTCAACGCCTCCGGCGCCACCCTCGGCCCCGGGTACGTCGTCGAGCTCTACCAGGCCGACGCCTACCCGAACACTGTCTACCGCAGCACCACGACGCGCAGCGACGGCACGTTCAGCTTCACCAACGTGGACGCGCCGCAGACCTACGTGATCCAGGTCCGTCCCACGTCGGGCAGCGCGCCCACCGGAACCACCACGCTTCAGCTGGCCGCCAGCCAAGCGCTCAATGTGAAGGTCAAGACCGTTGGCTGAGTCGCAGCGTCCCACCGAGTCGGCCCCCGGCGTCGCCGTCGCACCTGTGGTGCGCACCGGTGCCGGGGTGCCGCTGGCGGTCGAGGTGACGGTCGCCAACACCGCCGCCTCCGCACGCCAGCTGACGGTGATGGCGCTCGGCGTCGACTCCGCCTGGCTGCCCGCTCCGGTGACGACGCCGCTGCTCGCACCGGGAGCGACGTACGTCGTCCAGCTGACCCTGATCCCCGCGGCCGGGACCCTGCCGGCGCAGTACCCCCTCGCGATCAGCGTGCAGGCACTCGGCCCCGGCGGGGCGGCGAGCTCCGCTCCGCTCGGGATCGCCGACACCGTCCTGGTGGTCAACCCGCGTGCCCAGCTCACCTTGGAGATGGACCCGCCGGCGCTGACCGCGTGGCGCTCGCGGCGGTTCGCGGTGGTGCTGCGCAACAGCGGCGGCGCCCTCGCACGGGTGCGGCTGACACCGCAGACGACGGGCTCGGTCCGGCTGAGCCTGCAGCAGGAGGACGTCGAGGTCGCACCCGGCGCGGTGGTCCGCGTCCGCGGGCGGGCGACGGCACGGCACCCGCAGCTGATGGGCATGCGGATGCGCCACGTCCTGCGGATCGGCGCCACCGGCACGGAGGCGGCCCGGTACGCCGAGGGCGAGCTGACCCAGCGTCCGCTGGTGCCGCCGTTCTGGCTGAAGTTCATCGCCGTGGTCGGCATCCTGGCGATCTGGATCGCCGCCGGCATCACCTTCCTGCCCAAGCTCACCGACCACTTCGGCTCGAAGTCCGACGTGGTGAGCACCCAGGCCGACCCCGCCTCCGGTGGCTCGGGCTCGGGCGGCTCGGGCTCGGGTGGCTCCGGCTCGGGCGGCTCCGGCGGCTCGGGTTCCGGCGGCTCGGGCGGCTCGGGCGGCTCGGGCTCGGGCGGCTCGGGCTCGGGCGGATCCGCCACCCAGGCCACCGGCGGCACGACTGCCTCCGCCGGCTCCGGCGTCCAGCTCAACGGCACCATCAAGGCCGAGAACCCCTCCGGCGTGCACGTCTCGCTGCGCCCGACCTCGCTCGTCGACGAGGACGCCGAGCTCGGCGGCACCAAGTCCGTCGGCGTACCGGTGTCCCTGACGGCGTCGGTCGGCAAGGTCTCCTCCGAGACGATCACGCTCAGCAAGGCCACCAAGATCCCGCAGCAGCGTGGGACGGTGACCGGCACCGACGGCGTCTGGTCCTTCCCCAAGGTCAGCTCGCCGGGCTACTACCTGCTCGTCTTCAGCAAGCCGGGCTACCAGAGCCGCAGCTACGTCGTGGACGCGTCCTCGGCCACCGCCCAGAAGCCCCTCGACGTCGAGCTCGAGCCCGGGGAGGGCAAGCTGTCGGGGGTCGTCACGGGCCCGGACGGCAAGGCGGTCGGCGGCGCTGCGATCAGCATCAGCGACGGCACCAGCACGATCACCGCGAGCAGCAACACCAAGGGCCACGTCGGCGCCTGGTCGGTCAACGGTCTCTCCACCCCCGGTAGCTACATCGTCTCGGCCTCGGCCGACGGCGACAGCACCGAGGCCCGCGACGTCACCCTGGCGGCCGGCGGCACCGCCACCGCGAACCTGCGCCTGCGCAACGGCGTCGCCACCCTGAGTGGCAAGGTCTCCGCGACCGGCTCCGACGGTGTGATCAAGGGCGTGGGCGGCGCCACCGTCACCGTGACGGACGGCGCCGGCACCGTGCGCACGGCCACCACCGTGACCCAGGACCAGCTCGCCGGGACCTACCACGTGCCGGCGCTCCCGGCACCGGGCGACTACACCGTCACCCTGACCGGTCCGGACCTGCAGACCCAGACCAGCCGGCTGCATCTGAAGGGCGGTCAGGGCTCGGCCACGCTCGACGCCACGCTGCCCTCGGCGAGCGGCATCGTGCAGGGCATCGTCACCGACAGCGCCGGCGGCGCGCTGACCAGCGCCGGCCTGGTCCTCTCCAACGCCGACCACACCTACAAGACGACCAGCACCAGCGGCACGACGACCGACCAGGCCGGGTCGTTCCAGATCACCGGCGTCACGCCGGGCACCTACACCCTGACCACCCAGCTGTTCGCCTACCAGGGCAGCACGCTGACGGTGGGCGTCACCGCCGGCGGCGTCACCTCGGTCTCGCCGTCGCTGACCAAGCAGGCCGGCGGCGTCCTGCCGACGACCGGTGTCATCCTCGGCTCGGCCGTCGACGCCGCGACCGGCAAGTCGATCGGCACGTGCCCCGCGGCGGCAGCGCCCGGCACCGCGACCACGAGCACCTCGACGACGACCTCGAGCAGCGGCGACACCAGCACCGTCACCACCTCGACCGACCCGGCCCTGTGCCTGACGGCCACCGTCACCGAGGATGCGGCGGCCGACCAGGGCAGCGGCACCTCCACCTACACCGTGCCGTTCGGCGCCGACGAGCAGTACCGGCTGCCCGGCAAGGCCGCCGACGGCACCACGCTGGGCCTGCGGCCGGGCCTCTACACCGTCCGGATCAGTGCGCCGGGCTATGAGTTCACCTCCGTCACCGTCCAGGTGCCGATGGGCACGACGGTGACCGCGCCGGTCGCCCAGCTGCTGCGCGCCCCGACCGTGCAGGGCACCGTCGGCACCAGCGCGACGACGAACCCGAAGGGCGAGACGTGCGTCTTCGCCGTACCCGACGGGTCCTCCCTCACCCAGACGTGTGCGGCAGCGATCGGCAACACCTGCAAGGCCACGCCCGTGGGCTACAGCGGCTCGGCGGCGCTCGGCACCGTCTGCGCGTACGTCGACGGCACCGGCTCCTACAGCCTGCAGCTGCCCAAGCACGGCGTCTACACCGTGTACGTCGTCCCGAAGGACCCGGAGTTCCTGACCACCTCGGCGACCTTCTCGATGGACGCCGGGACGACGCAGGTCTACGACCCGCACCTCGACCGGCTCGGCCACCTCGACGTGACGGTGCTCAAGCCGGGCACGAACGGCGACCTGGTCGCGGCCAGCAGCGGTACCCAGATCACCATCACCCCGCTCAACGCCGACGGCAGCCCCGACAGCGCCGACGCGGTGACGGCGATCGTCGACGACACCGGTCAGGCCCACCGGACCAAGCTCGCCGCCGGCTCCTACGAGGTCGAGGCGACCGACGCGGTCGATCATCAGTACACGAACTCGCTGCCGACCTCCGTCTCGCTCAACCACGACACCTCGCTGACCCTGCCGCTGACCAACCCGGTCGGCTCGGTGGTCGGGAAGGTGAGCGCGGCGTACGACGGCTCCTCGCAGCCGGTCAAGAACGCGAAGGTCTCGATCAGCGCACCGGTCAGCTACAACGGCACCACGGCGGTGCGCGGTGTAGCCGAGCCGGTGACGGGCGGCGACGGCTGCTTCGGCATCCAGTCCGGGGCGACAGTGCCGACCTCGCCGTGCGGGGGGACGACCTGGGCCTCGGGAGCGCTCGTCGACAAGTCGTTCGTCTCCACCTCGGCCAACATCACCATCACCGCGCCCGGCTACCAGAGCCAGACGCTGTCCAACCAGGCCCTGCTCACCGGAGGCTCCAGCAACACCTTCACGCTGGTACCGAACCCGGTCCGGTTCGCCGCCACCATGACGGTGCTGCCGACCTCGGCCAACCCGTGGAACTCGGTGTCCTTCCAGGTCAGTGCCACCGGTGCCAGCACGAGCGGCATCAGCGTCTCGGCCAGCGCCGGCGGCACCGCGGGCACCGGCGTGCTGGCCTGGACCGACACCACGCTGAACTCCGGCGGCGTCTCGACCCCCGGCCTCATCCGGCCCGGCACCTACACGATCACCGCGACGGCTCCCGGGTACCAGACAGCCACCGGCACGCTGAAGTGCGTCGTCGACGACGGCACCGACTCCGCGACGAACTGCAGCTGGGCCACCCCGCTGCAGCTCAAGCAGAACGCCGCCCTGACCATCGGCGCGGTGCAGGCCGACGGCACAGCGATCGCGGGGGCGACGTACACGCTCAGGGACAGCGTCGCCGGGACCTCCAGCACGGTGACTCCCGCCAGCACCACCGCGAGCTTCTCCGGGCTCTCCCCCGACCCCGACGGAGGCCGCTACACGGTGACCATCAAGGCCGCCGGGTACCACTTCGGCACCGCCGGCACGGCCTCCGGCCTGCCCCTGACGTGCTCGAGCGACGCGGCAGTGCCCGCCACGCTGCTCCTGCCCGCCGGGGCGGCGTCGTCCTGCAAGGCGACGCTCACCGCGGCGCCGACCATCGCCGGCACCGCCATGGGCTTCACCACCGCCGACACCACCCCGACAGGTGACAAGATCTCGCTGACCGGTGCGACGGTGCATGCCGTGCACTGCACCGGCACCGGCAGCGACCAGAAGGTCGCCTGCCAGAGCACCGACGCGGACCTGACCGGCACCGTGAGCTCCGCCGGGGCGTACACGATCACGGGCTCGGCCACCGCCGAGCTGGCCACCGGCCTGTACAAGGTCAGCGTCGCGGTGCCCGGCTGGACCGGCAACGGCGGCGTCGCCTACGTCACCGTCAGCGGCGACACCGAGACCGACGCCGATCTCACGCTCACCCAGATCCCCGTCACCGTCACCGTCACCCTGCCCGACCAGGTGGGCGACAACATCGCCGACGCGACGCTGGTGCTGACCAACAGCGCAGGCGACGCGCTGCCGACCCCGACGGTCTCGGCGGGCGGCACCTACACCTTCACGAACGTGCTGCCGGGGACCTACACCTACGACGTGACCGGCGAGTCCATCCTGCACGGGTTCGGCACGCTGCCGTCGGTGGTGCTCAACACCAACGCGGCGTCCGCCAGCCAGGCCTTCAAGATCCCCGTCACCCTCGGCGCGAGCTCGCTGGGCGGCACCGTGGTGGACCGCAACGGCGCCAAGATCGCCAACGCCGCCGTCGTGCTCTGCCCGAGCGATGCCACCGCTGTCTGCACGCCCGGCAACGGGACCGACAAGAAGCCGCTGAGCGCGACCGCGGACGGCAACGGCGCCTACGCCCTCCGGAACGTCCCCAACGGGACCTACACCGTCTGGGCGTCGGCGTACGGCTTCACCACCGCCAGCGCGTCCTCGACCTACTCGGTGGACTACCGCAACGTCGCCTACACGATCCCGATCACCCTGCCCGTGATCACCCAGGCGGTCTCGCTGACCCTGAAGCCGAGCGCCGGCGCGAGCGACAGCCTCACCGGGACCAGCGTCACCCTCACCGGCGCGGGCCGCAACGCCGGCCAGACCCTCACACCCACCTCCGCGACCGGAGGGACCGCCTCGTTCGACCAGGTGCCGTTCGGCTGCTGGACGGCGAGCTGGACGTTGCCGTCGTACCACTTCGGCACGATCGCCACCCCGACCACCACCGGCGGCGACAGCACGCTGGGGTGCACGACCGGCACCGTCTCGGTCTCGGGGGCGGCGACGAACACGCCCGCCTCCGCGACCTACAACCTGACCGAGACCGGCACGGCCGTGAGTGCGAGGCTGGGCAGCTACTGGACCGGCACCTCGCACCCGTCGACGGCCCTGGTCACCCTGACCCAGAGCGGTACGTCGAAGACGACCTTCGACCTCACCCTCGGCAGCGGCTCCACCACGGTGTGGGTGCCGAGCGGGTCCTGGTCGGTCAGCGCCGCGGGCGACGACGTCGACAGCGGCTGGTGGCCCGCGGTCTCGAAGGCCGTCACCGGCAGCAGCCTCAGCCTCACGCTGACCCAGGCGCGCAAGCCGGTCGACCTCTCGGTCACCAATGGCACGACGCACACCACCATCACGATCACCGACGGCGCCGGCCTGACGCTGGACACCGATGTCTCGCTCGACAGCGACGGCACGGCCTCCTTCAGCCTGCCGCCGGGCACCTGGACGATCGCGGCATCGCGCAGCGGCTACGACGACGACAGCACGACCGTCACCTTCGACGACGACAGCGACCCGTCGACCACCGCCTCGGTCGACCTGACGCTGACCAAGACCGCTCCCCCGCCCTCGACCTCGCCCAGCGCCTCCGCGGATCCCTCCTCCGCCCCCTCCACCGACCCGTCCGCAGGAACCTCGAACGCCTCTGACCCGAGCGACACCACCACCCCCTGACGCGTTCAGTCGGGCCTGCGTCCGGGTTGAGTCGGGCCTGCGTCCGGGTTGAGTCGGGCCTGCGTCCGGGTTGAGTCGGGCCTGCGTCCGGGTTGAGTCGGGCCTCCGGCGTGACTTGGTGTTCGGGGTCGGCGCAAAGAAAAACGAGAAGCGTGGGCCAGTACCAGCGTGGCCCGGTGTCTTGGCCGGGTCGGGAGCCTTCCCTACGGTTGCGTCGGGCCACCATGGCTGTGATCCAGTACGACGAGATCTCCGCCCTGGTCTGGTTGTTGAAAGAAGGTTGACCACACACATCCGACCACCTAGGCTTCGAACATGCGTTCGAACTGATCTCTCTCGGTGGTGGTCTCCATGCATCAGATCCAGGCGGCACTCGCCACGATCGCTGCTGCCCTCGATGACGCCACGGACGCGGACCCGGTCTTCCTCGCGACGGCGGACAAGGCAGACGTGCTCGCACGACTGGAGCAGATCACCGCACGTGTGGCCGAGCTACGACTCCGCGTGATCGCCTCCGCACAGGACGTGGCCGAGGAGGTCAGTGCCCGCGATGTCGCAGCCTGGCTGGTTGCCCAGCACCGGGTCGAGAGTCCCGCCGCGTACGCCACCCTTCGGTTGGCCCGGGAGTTGGAGGGTCGGCCGGTGGTCCGGGCCGGGCTCGCGCGCGGTGCGTTCAGTCTCGAGCACGCCCGCGTGATCCTCCGTGGGCTCGACGACCTGCCCGACGACCTACCCGCCGAGGTGTTGGCGCGGGCGGAGGTCACGCTGTGCGACCTCGCGAGTGAGCACCGGCCCAAGGACCTGCGCCGCCTCGCCAGCCACCTGTTGGAGGTCGTCGCACCCGAGGTCGCCGAAGCCGCCGAGGCCGCAGCCATCCGTCGGCTCGAGGAGACCGCGAACGCGAAAGCGTGCCTCTCGATCACCGACCAAGGCGACGGGACGACCCGCATCCACGGCATCGTCCCCGAAACGGTCGGTCACCGGTTGCGGACCTACCTGCAGGCCTACACCCAACCCCGCATCGCCGCCCTGGAATCCGACGGCAGGGTCCAGCCCCGCAGCCGGCTCCTCGCCCACGCCTTCGCCCAACTCCTGGAGAACACCGACCCCACCCGCCTCCCCGCCCACGGGGGTGATGCCACCACCGTCATCGTCACCATGACGCTGGACCAGCTGCGGGCCGGTCTCGGTGTCGCATGGCTCGACGACGGCACCCCCATCAGCACCGGGGAAACCCGACGCCTCGCGTGCACCGCGGGGATCATCCCCGCCGTCCTCGGCGGCAACTCCGAACCCCTCGATCTGGGCCGCACCCGACGACTCTTCACCCCATCCCAGCGCAAGGCACTTGCGCTACGGGACAAGCACTGCCGCACCGAAGGCTGCACCGTCCCCACCGCCTGGTGCGACGCCCACCACGACCAACCCTGGTCAACCGGCGGCCACACCGACCTGAATCACGGCTCCCTCCTCTGCGGCCACCACCACAGACGCGCCCACGACCCCACCTACCAAACCACCCGACTACCCGACGGCCGCTACCGCTTCCATCACCGAACCCGAGACGTCCTGCGCCGGTGAGACACCGCCGATCAGCCGCGCGGCGGCGGGATCGGCGAGGGGTTGCTGAGCACCGAGATCTGCTCGACCGCGGGCGCCTGCAGCTCCCAGTCCCAGGTGTCGGTGGCCACGGTCGCGGTGATGAGCAGGCAGGGCCGCAGCTTGCCCCCGAGGCCCTGCCAGATGTCGCGCGGGCCGAGCTGCCCTCCGAGGGAGAGACTCACGGTGGAGTTCAGCCCCTCGGGTGCCACGCGCTCGGGCAGCGTCGGCGTACCCGCCAGGAGGCTGACCACGCTGCTCAGCAGCTGGTGCTCGTCGCGAGGGCTGCCGGCCCAGGCGCTGACCAGGTATCCGAGGTCGATCATCGGCTGCGGGCGTCGCTGGTAGGCGGGGCCGCCCTCGCTGCTGCGGACCACCGGAGCACGGCCGGGCTGGCTGCTGCGCTCGACCTGGTACAGGAAGAGGTTGACGGTCAAGCGCGAGAGGGTCGCGGCCCACGAGTCGTTGGGCGTCTCGAAGCTGATGTCGCCCACGTGCTCCGGGAAGGGCAGCCCCTCCCGCAGGAGTCGCTCGAGACCCTGGTCGACCTCACTGATGAACATGGCACCTCCGCGGTCGCACTCTAGGGCGCACGCAACGGAGGCCGCGGGGGTTTGGTCAAACTCGCCGTCGACTCGGGCTGACGGGTTCATCCCCGTACCATTGCCGACCGTGGGTGCCGCACCAGTCGAGAGTCTGCCGTCGGCGACGACCCCCTCCTCGCAGGCCTCGCTGCCCCGGCTCGCACCGGCGGTGTGGACGATGTGGGGCGTGGTCGTCGCCTTCGGCCTCGTCGCCCTCTTCTGGTCCCACCACGTCGACGTCCCGATGCGCGATCCGCACGGCAAGATGTTCGCCAAGAAGCTGCTCGGCGCCGTCTGGTTCTTCGCGATCCTGGCGGTGGTCGACCTCGTCATCCGGTGGTGGCGCGCCGGACGCACCCGCACAGCGGCGCGCGACGTCGTACGCCGCCGGCTCGCGCCGACCCGGCTGGCACTGGTGGCCTCCGCCCTGCTGGCCTACCACCTGGTCTACCTCTTCTACCGCAACCTGAAGAACTGGGTCGCCTTCCAGACGCCGCACGACGACTGGATGCTGCGCTTCGACCGCGACCTCTTCGGCGGCCACAGCCCGGCCGTGCTGTTGCACGACCTCCTCGGCACCGACGTCGCCGCCCATCCGCTCGCCTTCTTCTACAGGATCTTCACCTACGTCTGCACCCTGGCCGTCGTCGGCTGCCTGGCGTTCCTCAGCGACCTGCGCCGCGCCCACGTCATGGTGATCGCGGGCATGTGGACCTGGATCCTCGGCACCGCCTCCTACTACCTGGTGCCGACGCTGGGGCCGGTGTTCTCCGCCCCGCAGGAGTTCGCCGGGCTGACCCACACCTCCGTGACCACGATGGTGCTCGGCAACATCAGGGACCGCCAGCTCTTCCTCGCCCACCCTGACGACCCCCGGGCGTTCGTCGGCATCTCCGCGTTCGCCAGCCTGCACGTCGGCTTCACCACGACCGTGCTCCTGGTGATGATCTACCTACGCAAGCGGCTGCTCGCCTGGCTTGTCGGCCTCTACCTCATCCCCGTGGTCATCGCGACGATCTACTTCGGCTGGCACTTCACCCTGGACCTCGTCGGTGGCGTCGCCATCGCCGTGCTCTCGGTCTGGATCGCTCACCTGACCGTCTATCGACGCCTCGGGCGGAGCCGGGTGCACCAGTGAGCAGCGTGGAGGTCGGCTTCCCCCGCGTCGGGCCGAGGGCTCGATGGCCGCACGACGCCCGCCTGCGCGCCGTCGGCATCACCTTCCTGGCCTCCACCGTCATGCTGCTGGCCTGGCGCTTCGGCCTCTCGACCACCGGCGGCGACATCGCCGCCCAGGACGCGTGGGCCGAGTTCGCCCGGCTGCACCCCGGCAGCGCCTACAACCTGAGCTGGTACGGCGGGATGCACCCCGTCTCCTACAGCGTCATCTCGCCCTACCTGATGGCCCTGATCGGCGTCCGTACGACGCTGGTACTCGCGAGCATCGGCGCCGCCACGCTGACGGCGCTGCTGCTGATCCAGCTGCCGATGGTGAAGCACCCGCTGTGGCCCTCGTTGGCCGCCGCCGTCGCGATGACCGGCAACGCGATCTCCGGGCGGGTGACCTTCGCGCTCGGCATCATGTTCGCCCTGGCCGCGCTCGGCGCCGTGGTGGCCTGGCCCGACTCCTGGCAGCTCGACCACCGCCGGCGCCGGCTGGTCCAGGGCGTGGTCGCCGTCGTGATGGCGACACTGTCCACCTTCGGCAGCCCGGTGGCAGGCTTCTTCCTCGGCCTGGTCGCGGCCGCGCTGTGGCTGTGCCGCCACCGGCGCGCGGCCTACGTTCTCGGCGTACCACCGGTCCTGGTCGTCATCCTCTCCGCAGTGGTCTTCCCGTTCGGCGGCAAGCAGCCGATGCACTGGTCCTCGGCGATCCTTCCGATCCTGCTGGCCGTCTTCGTGTGGCTGGTCACGCCGCCCGCGTGGCGGGTCGTGCGGCTGACCGCCCTGATCTACATCGTCGCAGTGCTCTTCGCCTGGCTGGTGCCCAGCCCCATCGGCACCAACGTGGTGCGGCTCTCGCTGGTCTTCGGCACCTCCGCGCTGCTGGTGCCGCTGTGCGCGGGAGTGGATCGCAACCCGTTCGCCTTCCTGCGGTGGGTGCCGCGACGCTTCTTCATCGTGTGCGCCATCCTGACCAGCCTGATCTGGCAGGGCGCCGTCGCCTCGGTCGACTACGTCCACGAACGGCCGGACGCGGCCTGGCGCTACGACATCAACGCCCTCCTGCACCAGTTCGCCATCCGCGGCGCCAAGCTCGGTCGCGTCGAGGTCGTGCCCTCGCGCTCACACCGGGAGTCTTCGGCGCTGGCGCCGTACGCGAACCTGGCGCGCGGCTGGAACCGGCAGGCCGACCTGGAGCGCAACCCGGTCTTCTACGACACGAAGAACCCGCTCGACGCCGACAGCTACCGCGCCTGGCTCGACCGGTGGGCGGTGCACTACGTGGTGCTGCCGCCGGGCGAGCCGGATACCGCCGCGAAGTCCGAGGACGCCCTGGTCCGCGGCGGACTCCCCTACCTCAAGCTGGTCTGGTCCAACCAGGACTGGAAGCTCTACCGGGTGCAGGACCCGACGCCGTTGGTCGAGCCGCCGGCGATCGTCACCTCCTTCACCGCGACCGAGATCGTGGTGACGGTGCCGAGCAAGACCACGGTGATGCTGCGCGTTCCTGCCTCGCCCTGGCTCTCGGTGGTGGACCTGCGCGGCCACGCCGTCCCGGCCCCGCAGAGCAAGGGCGATGACCAGGCCCCGGTCAACGTCTACGGCTGCCTGACCGCCCTGCACGAGCCGGTCGTGGAGGGCCAGCCCACCGACGTATGGACGGTGTTGCACGCCCCGAGTGCCGGCACCTACCGGATCGCTGCGCCGTACAAGCTTCCGCGCGGCACGACCTGCCCCGACGACCTGGCCAACCCCTAACCGGGCGCACAGCCGGGCGCCGGTCGGGCGTACGGCGCGGTCAGACCGGGACGCGGCTGTTGAGCGCGGCCAGGATCTCCTCGACCTTGCTCTTGGCGTCGCCGAAGAGCATCTGGCTGTTGTCGCGGAAGAACAGCGGGTTCTGCACGCCTGCGTACCCGGCTGCCATCGAGCGCTTGAACACGATCACCTCGCGCGCCTCCCACACCCGCAGCACCGGCATGCCCGCGATCGGCGAGGACGGGTCCTCGGCGGCGGCGGGGTTGACGGTGTCGTTGGCGCCGATCACCAGCACCACGTCGGCGGCGGCGAGGTCGTCGTTGATCTCGTCCATCTCCAGCACGATGTCGTAGGGCACCTTGGCCTCGGCCAGCAGCACGTTCATGTGTCCGGGCAGGCGGCCCGCGACCGGGTGGATGCCGAACTTCACGTCGACTCCGCGGGCCTGCAGCGAGCGGACGAGCTCGGCGACCGGGTACTGCGCCTGCGCGACCGCCATGCCGTAGCCCGGCGTGATCACCACGTTGGAGGCGGCGGCGAGCAGGTCGGCGGCGGCCTCGGCGTTGATCTCGCGGTGCTCGCCGTAGTCGGTGTCGCTGCCGGCGGGGGCCTCGATACCGAAGCCGCCGGCGATGACGGAGAGGAACGAGCGGTTCATCGCCTGGCACATGATGTAGGACAGGTAGGCACCCGAGGAACCCACCAGCGCGCCGGTGACGATCAGGAGGTCGTTGTCCAGCAGGAAGCCCGAGGCCGCGGCGGCCCAGCCGGAGTAGCTGTTGAGCATCGAGACGACGACCGGCATGTCACCGCCGCCGATGGAGGCGACCAGGTGCAGGCCCAGCGCCAGCGCGACCAGGGTGAGCAGGGCGAGCACGAACGTCCCACCACCGGTGGTGTCGTTGCGGTCCACGACCAGGTAGACGACCGTCAGGATCGCGAAGACGACCAGCGCGCCGACGTTGATCAGGTTCTTGCCCGGCAGCATCAGGGGCGAGGACTTGATCCGGGCCGACAGCTTCAGGTTGGCCACGATCGAGCCGGTGAAGGTGACCGCACCGATGAAGATGCCGACCGCGATCTCGGCGTTGTGGATGTTCCACAGCGACTGCGGGTAGCCGACGCCGAGGTGGGTGACGACGCCCTCGCGGTGGCCGACCCACCCGATCAGCACCGCTGCGAGCCCCACGAAGGAGTGCAGCAGCGCGATCAGCTCGGGCATGCCGGTCATCTGCACGATCCGGGCACGCCACAGCCCGATCACCCCGCCGACGACGACGGCGATGACCATCAGGGTGATCGCGAGCCCGCCACCGGAGCCGATGCCGTCGGTGGCGTCGTGGATGACCAGGATCGCCGTGGCGATGATGGCCACCGCCATCCCGATGACGCCGTAGGTCCAGCCCCGCTGGGCGGACTCGTGCTTGGACAGGCCGGCCAGGGAGAGGATGAAGAGCAGCGCGGCGATCACGTAGGCAGCAGTGGCCAGGGCGGTCACGGTCATGGTCAGTTCCCCTTCGAGGCGGTGCTGGAGCCGAACATGGCGAGCATCCTGCGGGTGACGGCGAAGCCACCGAAGACGTTGATCGAGGCGAGCAGTACGGCCAGGCCCGCGAGCAGCTGGATCGTCCGATCGCCGGTGACGGTCGGCAGCTGCAGCAGCGCGCCGACCACCACGACGCCCGAGATGGCGTTGGTGACGCTCATCAGCGGGGTGTGCAGGGCGTGGGCGACCTTGCCGATGACGTAGTAGCCGATGACGATCGAGAGCATCAGGACGGTGAAGTGCTGCGGCAGCGGCTCGGGGGCGAAGGCCACGATCAGCCCGAAGATCGCGATCCCGACCAGGCTCCAGCCGAAGCGAGCCGCTGCCGAGGCCGGCCTCGTCGCGGGCTTCGCCTCGACAGGCTCGGCGGGCGTGGCCGCCGGTGCCGCGCTGACCTGCACCGGCGGCGGTGGCCACAGCACCTCGCCGCCGTTCGCGCCGCCGTGCGTGACCGTCAGACCGCGCTGGACGACGTCGTCGAAGTCCAGCACGAGACGGCCGTCCTTGGCCGGCGTGAGCAGCTTCATCAGGTTCACCAGATTGGTGCCGTACAGCTGCGAGGCCTGCGCCGGCAGCCTGCCGGCGAGATCGGTGTAGCCGATGATCGTCACACCGTGATCGGTGGTGACCACCTCGCCCGCGACGGAGCCCTCCACGTTGCCGCCCTGACCTCCTTCCCCACGGCCGGCGGCCATGTCCACCACCACCGAGCCCGGCTTCATCGCCGCCACGTCGGCGGCGGTGATCAGCCGCGGCGCGGGACGCCCGGGGATGAGCGCGGTGGTGATGAGGATGTCGACGTCAGCGGCCTGCTCGGAGTAGAGCCGCGCGGCGGCAGCGTTGTAGGCCTCGGAGGTGGCCTTCGCGTACCCGTCGGAGGAGACCTGCTGTTCCTCGGCCGGCACGACTACCGGCAGGTACTCCCCACCCAGCGACTTGACCTGGTCGGCGACCTCGGGCCGCGGGTCGGTGGCCCGCACGATGGCGCCCAGCGAGGAGGCGGCGCCGATCGCGGCCAGCCCCGCCACCCCGGCACCGGCGACCAGCACCTTCGCCGGCGGCACCTTGCCCGCCGCGGTGACCTGGCCGGTGAAGAACCGGCCGAAGTGGTGGGCGGCCTCGATGACCGCGCGGTAGCCCGCGATGTTCGCCATCGAGGAGAGCACGTCCAGGGACTGCGCTCGCGAGATCCGCGGCACCGCGTCCATCGCCAGCGCTGTCACGTTGCGCGCGGCCAGGGCGGCCAACAGGTCCGGCGACTGCGCGGGCGCCAGCAGCGCCACCACCGTCGTGCCCGACCGCAGCAGGCCGACCTCCTCGAGCGTCGGCCCGTTCACCCGGAACACCACGTCGGCGCCCCACGCGTCGGCGACCGAGCCGATCCGCGCGCCGGCCTCGACGTACGCCTCGTCGGCGAAGGAGGAGAGCTCGCCCGCGCCCGTCTCGACCAGCACCTCGTAGCCGAGCTTGACCAGCTGGCCCACCGTCGTCGGTGTCGCCGCCACGCGGGTCTCCCCGGGGCGGGTCTCACGAGTCACTCCGATCAGCATGCGCGGCTCCTTCGCCGTTGTCGTCCTTGCGGGCGTCGTCCCCGGATCATGTCGTACTTCCGAGAACCGTCCCCGTGGTCTCAGTCACTGGTGAGACAGCACGACAGCAACAGTGACGCGTGTCACACGGCAAGCCAAATGGAGCCGCCGACGACGCGCGTCGGCACGCGATCAGGGCACGCGATCAGGGCACGCGGTGCAACCACTCAGCGGTCGCATACTTCGTGCGGACCAGCGCCTCGGCCTCGGCGCGGGTGGCCTCGTCCAGCGCGACCCGGGTCAGACCGTAGCTGCCCTCGAACTCCGCCAGCAGCGCCGCAACCACCGCCTCCCGGGTCATGCCGGTCTGCGATCGCACCGGGTCGACCCGCTTGCCGGCGCTCTTGGTGCCCTTGTCGGAGAGCTTCTCGCGACCGATCCGCAGCACCTCGAGCATCTTGTCGGCGTCCATGTCGTAGGCCATCGTCGCGTGGTGGATCACGCCGCCCGGGATCCGCTTCTGGGCCGAGCCACCGATCTTGCCCTGCGGCGAGGCGATGTCGTTGAGCCCGGAGTAGAAGGCATCGACGCCGAGGCCCTGGTAGCCCCGCAGCACCCACGCGTCCAGGAACGCATAGGACTCCTGGAAGCTGAGGCCGGCGACCAGCGTCTCGGGCACGTACAACGAGTAGGTGATGGTGTTGCCGGGCTCGACGAACATGGCGCCCCCACCGGAGGAACGCCGTACGACCGTCACGTCGTGGCGCCGGGCTCCGTCGAGGTCGACCTCGTTGCGGACCGACTGGTAGGACCCGATGATCACCGCGTTAGAGGCCCAGTCCCAGATCCGCAGCGCCGGCTTGCGACGCCCCTGCGCCACCTGGCGGCCGAGCACCTCGTCGAGGGCCAGTTGCAGGTTGGGCTCCAGGGGGCCGGTCTCGATCAGCTCGAAGTCGTGGTCGAACCAGGAGCTCGCGCGGCCCAGCGCACGCAGCACCGTCAGGGCGATGTCGTGCGGCGCGAACCCGAGCAGCACCGCACCCTCGCTTGCCGCTGTCAGTCGGGAGGTCAGCTCGTCGAGCCCGATGTCGACCGGCAGGTCCTGCAGCACCTCGGTCAGCGCCCCGAGGGCCTCGTCCGGCTCGAGGAAGAAGTCGCCCGACAGCACGGTCTCGCGCAGCCGCCCGTCCTCCACCTCGCCGTCGATGACGACCAGCTTGCCGCCGGGGACCTTGAACTCGCCGTGCACGCTCACGCTCCTCTCAAGGCGCGATCGGAGGCGTTTATGCCCGGTGGTGCTCCTCAGCGCAGCGGAACGAAGCGGTAGCTGCCGTGGTGGCTGACGGCGTCGTACGCCTGCTCGCGGACGACCAGCGTCATTGTGCCCGCCACCGGGATCACGAGCCGGCCGGGGTCGGCCAGCTGGTCGAGCAGGGCCCGCGGCAGCTCGCCAGCGTCGGCCGAGACCAGGATCCGGTCGTACGGCGCTCGCTCGGGTACGCCCAGCTCGCCCTTCCTCGCCAGCCGGATCGTCGCCCACCGCCGACCCGTCGCCGCGAGGTTGGCTCCGCCCCAGCGGACCAGGTCGGGCTCGAGCTCGACGCCGACCACCTCCCCCTCCGGCCCGGTCAGGTGCGCGAGCAGGGCCGTCGTCCAGCCGGAGCCGGCGCCGACGTCGAGCACCCGCTGACCGGCCACGACCTCGAGCAGGCGCAGCATCGCCGCGACCGTGCGGGGCTGGGAGTTGGTCTGTCGATGGCCGATCGGCAGCGGGGCGTCGTCCCCCGCGCGGGCGCGTTCGGCCCGCGGCAGGAAGCCCGCGCGGGGAACGGCGGCGAACGCCGCGTCGACCCGGTCCATGACTCCCGGTATCCCCTCGACGACGGCGCGCTCCACGCCGGGCCTCTGGCCCCGCTTGGCCCGATCCGGTAGGCAGGAGGCATGAAGATCCTCCTGACCGGTGGAACCGGCTACATCGGCTCGCGCGTCCTGCAGCGGCTCTCCGCCGCGGGACACGACGTGACGGCGATCGTCCGCTCCGAGGAGTCGGCCGCGCGCCTGGACCCGGCGGCGGGAGCGCACCCGCTCGTCGCCGACCTCTTCGACGACCAGCTGCTCACCGGCGTCTTCGGCGACCACGACGCGGTGATCCATACCGCCGCTGGCAGCGACGCCGACGACGAAGCGATGAACACGGCTGTCATCGAGGCGGCCGAGCGCGCCTTCTCGGGCAGCGGCAAGCACCTGATCCTCACCGGCGGCATCTGGACCTACGGCTCCTCGCCCACCGTCGACGAGCAGACGCCGCCCGCTCCCCCGCAGGTCACCGCCTGGCGCCTCGCGGGCGAGAGCGCCGTGCTCGCCGGCGACTACCACGGCAACGTCATCCAACCCGCCATCGTCTACGGCTACGGCACCGGCCTGCCGAGCCTGGTCGTCGCCGCGGCCCAGAACGGCACCAGCATCGGCGAGGGGACGCAGCACTGGACGACCGTCCACGTCGACGACCTGGCCGACCTCTACCTGCTGGTGCTGGAGAAGGCGCCGGCGCACGAGGCGTACGTCGCGGCGTCCGGCGACAACCCGACCACCCTCGAGCTGGCTCGGGCCGTCAACGCCGAGGCCGGGCCCGGCACTGCCGAGGCCGCCATCGAGCAGGTCGGGCCGCTGCTGGCCGAAGCTCTGCTGCTCGACCAGCAGGCCGACGCCGCCAAGGCGAAGGCGCTGGGGTGGCGGCCGCAGCGGCCCACCCTGACAAAGCTGCTGGCCGCTGGCTACCCCGAGGACCGCTGAGCCGGCGTCACACCCCTGCCGGGGTCTGCTGCTCCTGCGCCCTCTCATCACCCTCGGCGGCGATCTCGGCGACCCGCGCCGAGCGCTTGAACAGCTGGATCAGCAGGGCTGCAGCGGCCATCACGATCACCAGCACCGCGTAGCCGAGCACCACCTCCCGCAGCCCGAGGGACGGCGTGAGGAACCCGGCCGCCAGGGCCGGCAGGCAGAAGGCGCAGTAGCACACGACGTACACGCTGGAGAGCACGCCGGCGCGATCGTCCTCCTCCACCTCGGCCAGCACCAGGCGCAGCCCTCCCTGGAAGCCGGCACCGAAGCCGGTGCCGCTGATGACGCTGGCGACGAAGAACAACCACGAGGTCTCGGTGGCGACAGCGACGATCATCAACGCCGGGCCGAGCACCAGCGCGGTGCTGCCCCCGATCATCACCTGGACGGCATCGCGACGCTGGACGAGGATGCCGGTGACCGCACCGACGCCGGTGACGGCCGCCATCGCCAGGCCGGCGGCGAGCGCCGCATGGATGTGGAAGACGGTCGCGACGACGCTCGCACCCAGACCGAGGTAGAGACCACCCAGCGCCCAGGCGGCCAGCAGGCAGCCGAGGACGGCGAGGAAGACGCCGCGGACCTTGGCCGGCATGGTGATCGTCGGGCGCAGCGAGGCCAGCGCGCCCGGCCGTCGCACGGCCGAGGTGGGCAGGAACCAGAGTGCGACCAGGAGTAGCAGCGTCACGATCGCGAGGACGAAGAACACCAGCCGCGACGGGTCGGGCGCGAACTCCACCAGCGCCCCGCCCAGGACGGCGCCGGCCGCGAGCCCGAGCGGCCACAGCGACCCGTTGAACGTGGCCGCGAGTCGGAGGTTGCCCGGAGGGGCGAGGTCGAGCAGCGTCGCCCCGAGCGATCCCACGACCAGCGACATCGCCACGCCCTCCAGTACCCGCCCGATCCACACCGCCGTGGGATCGCCCGCCGTACCGAGGACGAGCAGGGCCGCGATCAGGATCGTCACGGCCGGAAGGATCACCGGACGGCGACCGACATGGTCCGACAGCGACCCCGCCGTGAGGAGGCCGACCAGCAGACCGGCCACGTAGATCCCGAAGATCCCCGTCATCACCGCGGGAGACAGCCCCCACTTCGCCTGATAGAGGGGGTAGACGGGTGACGGGGCGGCCACCGCGGCGCTGAAGACCAGGATCGCCGCCGACGCCAACCAGAAGCCGAACCTACGTGTCCGCTCGCTCACACTCATCCCGTTCTGTTCGTATACGAACTAATCTTCTCCAGGATAGGCCGCGACGGCGGATCCGTCATGATGAGACCGATCACCACAGGAGGGGACGATGTTCGCCGACAAGCACTTCCACCTCATGCGGGTGCTGCTGCACGAGTACACGGCGCAGTGGAACGCGATCGCCCCCGGCCTGACCAAGCCCCAGTACGCCGTCCTGACGGCCCTGGCCCAGCGGCCCGGCATGACGCAGGGAGCGCTCGCCGAAGCCGCCGGGATGACCAAGACGGCGCTCGCCGAGCTGTTGGTCCGGCTCGAGGAGCGCGGCGTCGTCGAGCGCCGCGTCTCCCCCGACGACACGCGCTGCCGGCTCGTCTCGCTGACGCCGACCGGTGCCGACCTGGTGGCCGCCGCACGACCGCTGTGCGAGCGGCTCGACGCCGCGTTCCTGGCTCCCCTCGATGCTGCCGAGCAGGCCACCCTGCTCGACCTGCTGCAGCGGATCCGCCCGCCGGTCTGAGCAGCCGGCGCCCGACGCCGAGTCGCCCGGGCCAGCTCGGAGCGGCACCCGCTGCCGACCCACGTCACGACGGCGTACGGCGACCATCGACCCCGGTGTCACCGCGCTCGGCAGCACGCTCGACGGCGAGCTCCTCGACCCAGGCAGCATGCTGGGCTCGGGCCCAGCGCGCCGAGACGCGACCGGTCCGCATGCCTCGCCGGGCCTCGGGGTCGCGGAACGCGAACACGAGGTGCCCGATCACGAGCAGGCCGATCGCGATCGCCGACCAGTCGTGCACGAAGGTCGCCCCCGAGCGCCACGACAGGCGGACGAGGCCTGTCCAGTACATGAGCGTCCCGGTGCCGAGCAGGACCCCGGTGGCACCGGCGACCAGCCAGGCGTTGAGCTTCTGCCCGGCGTTGAACTTCCCGACCCGGATCGCGCCGTCGCGGCGTGACCGGCTCCGCAGCCAGCGCCGGTCGTCGGCGGTGAACCGGTCGAGTCGCCGCAGGTCGAGCCGGTAGGCGGCCGAGGCGAGTCCGAGCAGCATCGGCACCGGCAGGGCCAGACCGCTCCAGACGTGCACCGTCTCGACGAGGTGGCGGTGGCCGACCAGCAGCATCAGCGAGCCGTTGTAGAGGATCGCCGCGGTGACCAGGCAGGCGAACATCAGGACGGCGACCGCCGCGTGCACCACCCGCTCGGCCGTCGCGAAGCGGGGAAGGTCGGCACCCTCACTCATCGATGATGCCGTTCAACGGGTAGCCGCGGTCCTCCCAGTAGCCGGGACGGTTGTCCGGCGTCACCTCGATGCTGGAGAGCCACTTGGTGCTCTTGTAGCCGTACATCGAGCCGGAGTAGATCCGAGCCGGTCCGCCGTGGGCGTGGGTGACCGGCTTCCCGTCCATCCTCAGCGCGACGATGACATCGTTCCTGCGGGCCTGCGCCAGGGTCATGTTCACCGAGTACGTGCCGTCGAACGAGCCGAACCGTACGCCGACGGCGTCGCCCCGGGGCGCCGCCGCCCGCAGCAGGTCGACCACCCGCACGCCTGACCAGTGGACGTCGGGCACGTACCAGCCGGTCACGCACTGGAAGGTGTCGGTGAAGGCCGTCTGCGGCAGCGCCTGCAGATCGCTCAGCGAGTAGGTCCGCGGGTGCGCCACCAGGCCGGAGATCTCCAGCGTGTACGTCGCCGCGTCGCGTGGCGCCACCTCACCGGTGACCGAGTAGTAGCGCCAGGTGTCGCCCAGCGGGAAGAGCGCGGTGAGGCCGGTCGGATCGCGCAGCTGCACCGGCCCGAGCACGGCGCTCAGCCCGGCCTGGATCCTGCTGCCGGTGACGACCCCCACCGCTCCCAGCCCGAGAAGGCCGAGAACGACGCGGCGGCCGATCGGCCGCCCCTCAGGGACCTGTCGCGCCACGACGAGGTCCGATCTGCCCGACGGTCGCGGCGACCGGACGGGTCCGACCTGTCGCGACGGCTGGGTGAAGCCGGCTGGCCATGACAACAGTCTCGCAGACGGCATGGCACGGTGCTCGCCCTCGCCGCGGCCGGTTCGGGTCCACGAGCCGCCGGCGTTGCCTTCACGCCCGGTACCGATCATGCTCGACGTGAGGAGTCGCTGATGCTCGCACTGATCGCTCAGCCCGCCGGCCTGTTGCCGGCCCGGGAGCAGATGGCGCTCTCGCTGGGATGGCACATCATCCTGGCGGCGTTCGGCGTCGCGTTCCCCGCGATGATCTTCGTGGTGCACCGCCGTGGCCTGAAGGGCGATGCGGTGGCGCTGCGGCTGGCGAAGCGCTGGGGCAAGGTGGCGGCGGTGCTGTTCGCGATCGGGGCGGTCTCCGGCACGGTGCTGAGCTTCGAGATGGGCCTGCTGTGGCCCGGCCTGATGGGTCGGTTCGGCGATGTGCTCGGGCTGCCGTTCGCCTTCGAGGGCCTCTCCTTCTTCATCGAGGCGATCTTCCTCGGCATCTATCTCTACGGCTGGGACCGGCTCCCGCCCCGGGTGCACCTGTGGTGTCTGGCGCCGATGATGGCGGCAGGGGTGTTCGGCACCTACTGCGTCATCAGCGTGAACGCGTGGATGAACATGCCGTCCGGCTTCACGCTCACCTCGTCCGGGGCGGTGACGGACGTCCACCCGTGGCGGGCGATGTTCAACGGGCACGCGTTCCTGCAGTTCGCGCACATGTGGGTGGGCGCCTACATGCTGGTGGGCTTCACCGTCGCCGCTGTCTACGCCGCCGGCATGCTGCGGGGTCGCCGCGACGCCCACCATCGGCTCGGCCTGAGCGTGCCGCTGGCGTTCGCCTCGGTGGCAGCGGTGATCCAGCCGATCATCGGGCACATCCTCGGCATGGCGCTCGGCACGATCGAGCCGACCAAGCTCGCCGCGTTCGAGCTGGCCACCAGCACGGAGCAGCCCGCGCCGCTTCGCATCGGCGGACTGTTGATCCACGGGCAGGCACGCGGTTACCTCGCCATCCCGCGCTGGGGCTCCTTCATCGCCCGCGGGTCCTTCAACAAGCCGGTGGTCGGGCTGGACCGCTTCCCCGCCGACGACCTGCCGCCGGTCAACACCACCCACGTCGCCTTCCAGTCGATGGTCGGCATCGGCTCCCTGCTGGCGGTGGCGGTCGTCGTCTACTGGGCCGCGCGATGGCGTGGTCACGACCTCGCCGTGCACCGATGGGCGCTGGGCTGCCTCGTCCTGTCCGGCCCCCTCGCGATCCTCGCGCTGGAGTCGGGCTGGGTCGCCACCGAGGTGGGCCGACAGCCCTGGACGGTGTACGGCGTCCTACGCACCACCCAGGCCGCCGGCGACAACCCCGGCCTGTGGTGGGTCTTCTCCGGGGTCGCGATCGTCTACCTCGGCATGACGGTGGGCGCCTTCGTGGTGCTCCGCTCGATGGCACGTCGCTGGCGGGCCGGCGAGGAGGACCTGCCCAGCCCCTACGGGCCCGCACCCGAGGAGGAGGCTGCCACCCGATGACCCTGGAGACGGTGGTGGCCGCCGCGCTGTTCATCGGCGTACTGGCCTATGCGCTCTTCGGGGGTGCCGACTTCGGCTCCGGGTTCTTCGACCTCACCGCCGGCGGCGCCCGCGGCGGCGCCGAGCTGCGCAGCCAGGTCGACCACAGCATCGGACCGGTCTGGGAGGCCAATCACGTCTGGCTGATCTTCTGCCTGGTGACGTGGTGGACCGGCTTCCCCGCGTCCTTCGCCGCCGTCACCACCACGCTGTTCGTTCCCCTCGTGCTCGCGCTGGCGGGGATCGTGCTGCGCGGGGCGGCCTTCGCGTTCCGCAAGTACGCACCCTCGATCGGCCAGGCCCGCCTGTACGGCGCCGTCTTCGCCGGTTCCTCGCTCATCACGCCGTTCTTCCTCGGCGCTGTCGCCGGCGCCATCGCGTCGGGACGCGTCCCAGCCGATGGGTACGGCGACCGGTGGAGCTCCTGGCTGCATCCGACCTCGATCTTCGGCGGCCTCATCGCGGTCGGGACCTGCGCCTTCCTGGCGGGGGTGTTCCTGTGCGCCGATGTCGAGCGGGCCGGCCGCCAGCGGCTGGTCGCGACCCTGCGGCGGCGCACGCTGGGCGTGGGGGTCGTGACAGGGATCCTGGTCTTCGTGGCGCTGGTGCCGATCCAGCACGACGCTCCGACGCTGGCGCACGGCCTGGAGCACCAGGCGGCCCCCTTGATCGTCGTCTCGGGGCTGGCCGGCCTGGCGACGCTGTTGCTGCTGTGGCGTGGCCGCTTCCGGATCGCCCGCTTCACCGCCGTGACTGCGGTGGCGACGGTGATCTCCGGCTGGGGCGTGGGCCAGTGGCCCTGGCTCCTGGTCGACCAGGTCCGCATCGCCGATGCCGGCGGTGCGGACGCCACGCTCATCGGCCTGATCGTCGCTGTCGGCTGCGCCGCCGTCGTCGTCCTGCCCCCACTGGCCTACCTGCTGTGGTTCTCCCAGTCGGCGGCCGCCCACGGCGAGGAGCCGCTGCCGATCAAGAGGAGCGGCGGGTGAGCGGGGTGGCGGCGCCCACGGGCAGGAGCTAGGTGACGGGTCCCCGCAGCGCCGATTCGACCAGTGCCCGACTGGCCCAGACGACCGTCTCGGTCTGCGCGTGTGTGCCCGTACCTCGGACGTCCTCCAAGACGGTCATCGCCTCCCACCCGATGAGCACGGCGAGAGCTGAGACCAGGCGCTCGAAGTCCGCTGGCTCGAGGGTGTCGGCCAGCGGTGCCAGCGCCTTCTCGATCCACTCGATGCGCCGGTGCCCTCGCCGCTGTTCCGGCTCGGCGGCGCCTGCGTGCCCTGGCGCGTCGGCCACGGTGAGCCTGATGATCTGCCGGCCGAGCGGAAGCGTTCGGTCGGCGGTGCTCCACAGACTGCGCACCAACGCCTCGATGCGGTCGACCGGGTCGGTCGGGGCGGTGTCGGAGTCGAGGACGTCGTCGACGGCCTGAGCGCTGAGGAGACCGACGCTCGCATCGAGGAGGAGCTGGTCGAGCGTCGAGAAGTGCAGGTAGACCGTCCGCCTCGACACATCCGCGGCTGCGGCGATCTCGTCGATCGAGGGATTCCGTCCCTCCAGCAGCAATCTCTGCGCCGCATCCACCAGATCACGTCGAGTACGGCGCCGTTGCGCCTCACGGCCCTTCGCCACGGAGTTCTCCTTCGCCGCTTGACAATCGTCGCTCCGCGAACTATATCATGATGCCATCAATGCATAGCAGTGCATTCTTTACCAAGGAGTTCACCATGATCGAGTTCATCAACTGCTTCGACGTGCCGGCCGACCGCAGGGACGCGTTCCTCGCCCAGTGGTTGCACGTCAACGCCTACATGGCAGCCAAGCCCGGTTACCACAGCCACCGCCTGCACCGGGCGGTGCGCCCCGATGCGACCTACGCGTTCGTGAACACGGCAGGATGGGAGTCGGTCGAGGCCTGGCAGGCCGCCCACGACGAGGGTTTCCGTGCGCTCCTCGCGGGCCCGGAGTGGGCCGGCATCTCATCGGTGCCGGCGTTGTACGACGTCGTCCACGAGGGATCCCGGCGCGACGCCTCGAAGGCCTAGTCCCACCCGAACCACCGTCAGGGTTTTCGATCGTGCTGACGTTCCCCATCCTCACCGAGCGCCTAGAGCTGACACCGCTCACGCGGGCGGACAGGGACGCCTTCGTGGCCTATCGCCGCCTTCCGGAGGTCGCACGCTGGCAGAGTTGGACCCCGGACTACACCGAGGCAGACGCGGACGACCTCATCGCCCTCCAGCCCAGCTCGATCGAGTCGAGGTCCGGGCGGTGGCTGCAGATCGCCGTACGGCACGACGGCGTGCTGATCGGTGACGTCGCCGTGCACGCGGAGGCCGGGCAGCCCGACAGCTACGAGCTCGGGGTCACGATCGCACCGGCCTCCCAGGGCTCGGGGTATGCGACCGAGGCGCTGAGTGCCCTGGTCGACGCCCTCTTCGACGCCCACGGCGCTCACCGGGTGTTCGCTGTCACCGATGCCCGCAACGAGCCGGTCGCCCGCCTGTTCCGGCGGCTCGGATTCCGGCACGAGGGCCGCAACGTCGCCGCTGACTGGTTCAAGGGCGAGTGGACGAGCGTCGACACCTGGGCGGCGCTGCGGCGCTAGTCCTTCTCCCTACCCGAGCTGGCCCGGCTAGCAGCGATCCCCTACGGCGCTGCCCTCACCGGCCACCCGACCCGTGCGGATCCCCACCCGGGCGGATGCGCGGGTGGGGATCCGCCCCATCAGCCCTCGAGGAAGGGATAGTCCGTGTAGCCCTCGGCGCCACCGCCGTAGAAGGTGTCGGGGTTCGGCTCGTTGAGCTCGGCGCCGCTGCGCCACCGGGCGGGCAGGTCCGGGTTGGCCAGGAACAGCCGACCGACGGCGACCGCGTCGGCAAGGTCCTTGTCGAGGATCTCCTGCGCCGACTCGCGCGTGGTGATCTCGCCGAAGCCGTCGTTCGCGATGACCACGCCGCCGAAGGAGCGGCGCAGGTCCTGGATCAGGTCCTGCTTCGGGTCGGCGAGGATGCTCAGGTAGGCCAGTCCGAGCGGCGCGAGGCCCTCGACCAGGAGCCGGTAGGTCGCGGCGACGTCGGCCGGGTCGTCCTCGGTGGCGCCCTGGATGTTGTGGGCAGGCGAGATGCGGATGCCGACCCGGTCGGCGCCGATCGCCTCGGCCACCGCGCGGGTGACCTCGAGGGCGAAGCGCACCCGGTTCTCGGGCGAGCCGCCGTACTCGTCGGTGCGGTGGTTGGAGCCGGGCGCGAGGAACTGGTGGATGAGGTAGCCGTTGGCGCCGTGCACCTCGACGCCGTCGAGCCCGGCCTCGACCGCGTTGCGGGCGGCCTGCACGTAGCCCTCGACGATCGAGGGGATCTCCTCGACGGTGATCTCGCGCGGAGTCGGGAACGGCTTCATCCCGTCCGCGGTGAACATCTCGTCCGGGGCCGCCACCGGGCTGGGCGCGATGATCTCCTCACCGCCGGTGTTGTCGGGGTGGGAGATCCGGCCCGCGTGCATCAGCTGCGCGACGATCCGGCCGCCGTTCGCGTGCACGCCCTCGGCCACCCGGCGCCACCCGGCGAGCTGCTCCTCGGAGTGGAAGCCGGGAGTGTTCAGGTAGCCCTGGCCCTCGGGCGTGGGCTGGCTGCCCTCGGTGATGATCAGCCCGGCCGAGGCGCGCTGGGAGTAGTACTCCACCGCAAGGTCGCCGGGCACGGTGCCCTCGGCCCGGTTGCGGGTCAGCGGCGCCATCACGATCCGGTTCGGCAACGTCCACGCGCCGACGGTCAGGGGGTCGAAGAGATCAGCCATGCCCGGTACAGCGCAGCCACCTCCCGGGTCTGTTCCCCGACGCCACGGTGAGGAGTCTCACCGTTTGACCTGACCGCGGTCGGACCACCACGCGGCCGGGGTAAGGGACGCGGTTGGATTTGGCTTCCCCGACGTGATTGTCTACCCCCGCCCCGTTGGGGGGTCGAAAATCCAGCTCAGCCTGCTTGTTTGCTGCCGTCAGCCGGAGGAACCGGCACCCAGCGGAACGCGTACGTACAAATCGAGAATGGGCGCACGGCAACCCTCCGCCTTGTCGCGACAGGCCAGCACCCGTCTGTCGCTAGGCACTTCGAGAGCTGACAAAGAGGTAGCGAGCGGCTGGCATCACCGCCTACGGCACCACTTATGCCTGAGACTCATCTGCGGCCTCGGGCGCGGCGAAGCGGTGGATCCGGGGCTCCTCGACGCTCCATACGACGAAGAACTCTCCAGCCTCAACCCGAACCTCGGGTTCCTCACTGCCCTCAACGTCTTCGAAGACCCCTAGCGCGATCGACGTGTCGCCGACCTGCACCAGCCCATCCTTCTCCTCTGGCGCACGACTTGAAATCACCGCCGCTCGCCGGTCGAACAAGAGGACTTCCTCGTCGAGCGCGCCAGTCTCCACCAGCGTCACGCGGTCACGAATCTGCTGAAAATCGCTCGCGTACCAGACGTCGTCGACGAGCCCGCCATACGGAACCGCTAGCACATAGTGCTCGGCCTCGGCACCGAGGACTTCAATCTGATGCCCAATTGCGGCTGCCGTCAGCGCCATCCACTGTTCCTGCCGGGCCTGGAGGGCTTCGACGATTCTCAGATCTTCTCCATCGACGAAACTTCGCGCGATCACCCGACCCACTTCCTTCGGGTCGGCGTACGTCTGGTTAAAGATGCCGTCGACCAAGTAGTGCCGGGGGACTCGATAGTTGATGCCAAGTATTGGCCGCTCATGACTCCCATGGCTCGGCACGTCTGTTTGAGTCGGGATCTGCACAGCGAGCCGAGGGCTGCTACGAAGCTCATCCGCTAGAGAGGCGCGCAAGATCTCGATCTTCGCTTGGGACAGGGGTTCCTCGCGGAGACGGACATTCTCGGTAGCGTCCCATGCGGAGATGGCCTTCGTGAGGTGTTCCTTAAGATTGGTCTCGCGATCGCTGATGTCCCGACCGCCCTCGTCCAGCAGTCGCAAGAAGCGCTCGTAGGCCGATGCGGTCTCTTGGTCACTCGGGTCGGGCAGTCGGCCGTACGACGCAGCAAGTGCCTCTACCTCAGCCCGGTCGATGTAGTGCGAGAGCTCCAGGACTTGCGCTCGTGCTGACCCTGCGTCCCTCATCTCCCAGTACTCCCAGCGACTGAAGGGAACGGTCCCGCGATCGGTCAAGCGTCGAGCGTCTACGATCTCGGACCACTTGCCACGTGGTGTCACCAACGCGCGAAGTTCTGGATCTTTGGGGTCTCGGACGTCCTCCTTGCTGGCGAGGTAGTTCAACCAGCCCAAGAGGACTAGTTGCCCGCCGAGCGCATGTGCTCGGCCGCTTCCCTGACGCCCGGAGTACGCAACCAGTCCGTCCAGCTCAATTGCCGCCAACTTCGCCGCCTCAAGCTTCTTGGCGTCGATTGCCAACTTGACCAGGTCGACCATGGTCCAGATTGCACGCGCCTGAAGGCTTTCCTGCTGCGCGACCGTCGCGAAGCCGAAGGAGGCTAGGTTCTGCACGCAGGTGACGATGCGCGGCGGCAGCGACTCGAACTCGCTACCACCGTGACGGAGGATGTCGATCCAAAGTCTCGTGAAACTACGCAGAGACTCGTCGGCGTATTCAGCCGACCCAACATGCCGTGCCTCAAGTGCCCGCTTCATGGCTTGAGTCACGAAAAGACCTGCAGCACGCGGCGAGAGAAGCGCATCCTGTTCGGCCTCGCCCACGCTGCGAAACAGCCAGTCACGGCGCGTGAACGAGGAGCGGTGTGACGAATCAAGGATCTCGGGTCTGGCAGTCCATACGCCGCGGACCACCTGTCCAAGCAACTCCAACGCGCGCTCAGCCGTTGAGAAGGCGCCCGATCTCAGACTCGTCCCCACTGCGTCTTTGAGGTTGTCGATCTCACGGTCGGTCTCTTCGTCGGGCGTGACAGAGCCCGGTGGCGCAAATTCGATACTCGCTTGGAGCAGTTGTACGACCGTGCTCTTCTTGGCCTCGTCAAGTTCTTGCGCAGTCCTGACGAGAAAGGCCGTGTCACCTAGACGAGTGCGGTCGCCCGGCTCAAGATTAAGTGTGATGTGCGAGGGCATGTACCGGTCGCCGGGCTCGCTGCCGCTATCTCCCCTTGCCGTGACGGGCGGAGCTAAAGACGCAACCGCACGCCGAACCGCCTGCGGCTTGATCGCCTTGACGACAAGGCCTGAACGTGGCACTGGGACCGGCAGCGTCGCTGCAGACGAACCGAGATCCTCGACTTCGCGTTGAGCGGCAAACAGGTCGTCTAGCTGCCTCCGGGCCCCGACGTACACACGCGAGACCTTGTCGAGGCGGAGCGCGAGAGTCTGCACAAGCGAGGTCCGGACCACCTCGTCCAGGTGCGACGGGCTGCCGAAGAGCCGCATCAGCCGGCCATAGGAGATCACCAGCAGCGCCATCGTCGGAAGGAACCAGAAGGCCGCGACGAAGAGCACACCTGCATCGCTTTGAAGCCAGATTGCCTCGATCCCGATGACAGCGTTGGCAACGAGGCCGACAGCGGTAAACCAACCAGCCCAGACGTGCTCAAGTACTCGACCACGCGATGCGCCGATCGCTAAGGGCGCCTCGGCGAAAAGTTGGGCCGCGATCGCCAGACCAGCGAAGCCAACTGAGAGGAACGTCGCCTGCACCTGCCAGAGAAGCCCATCTCCACCCCTCGCCGATCCCAGGCGACCCACCCAGCGAAGATCACCGCTGTGGCCAGCTGCGAGAACGGCCGCGCTCAGCAGGAACGACCATCCCAGAAAAACGAAACCTCCCCTTCCCACGCGGCCGCTGTCACTGCGTTCACGAAGCCTCAACGCGACGGAGGCAAACAGCACTGAGCCGGCGATAAGTAGCGCGGCGGCCAGCGTCGTCGCCGTAGCTCTGCCTGCGAGATTCGCGATCATGATGCCTCCAGCCGCGGCCATCTGACCGCCGACCACAAGAACGCAGAAACTGTCACCATCGCTCCATCTGCTGCGTGCGCCGGCAGGTGGGTCAGTTCTCATCGCGACGTACCTTGCCACGCGAGAGCGGCTTAGACCTCGGAAACCGTAGGTCTACTTCACGCCCGGAACAGCGCCGGAGCAGCGTACGCCCTTCCAGCGCCAGGTCGGCCTCGTTGGGTGGCGCAGTAGAGCGAGTCGAGACGAGTAGGGCGTTTACCGGTCTCATTGCATGCATCGGCTGTCCAGCTTCGTGATGTGCATGTGCCGTCTGCCACGTCCACAGCAGGCCCGGCCGGCCTGCGGCGCCTCTGGGAGGAGATCAACCGCAATCCCCGGTATGAGTGATCGGCCGCCACGAACCTCGGCCGAGGCATCGCCAAACGGTTCCCTCTTCCTCATGACATTAGAGGCAGGCAGGAACGACCATGCGCCGCTACCCCTACCGGCCGCGACCGAGGGCCAGCAACGGTTGACAGCCGATCAGCACGAGGAGCGTTTGCAGACGATGTACCAGCAGACGGGAACGACGATGGGCCAATTTCTTGAGTGGCGACACAAGGTGATCCTGATGTTCTGGACCGCGATTGGCCTGATGTTCGCGATCACCTCGTGGCTATTCAAGGAGGAGGTGGGCGGTCTCTGGATAGCTGGCCCCGTCTTCGCTGGCGCCGTGATCGCCGGGATGTGCACCTACCTCGATCGCCGGAATGGAATGATCATTGAGTCAGCCTACAAAACAGCGCAGGAATTGGAGATGCTCCTCGCTCGCCCCACTCTCGACATGCGCGGCCGCTTCCAGTAGGCCCTTTCACCGCCGCACGGCATACCCGCGCGCCGGAGGAACGGTACGGTCCAGCTCGCTGGAGCTACGGCTGGGTGTTGCGCGCAATGTACGCAGGATGCGCACTCATGCTCACCGCCGGTGGAGTTGGTTGCTTGGTGGCGGGTGACCGACTCGTTCCCTGACTACTTACTCGGTCCGCCCCAGCGCAGACCGAGTTCCCAGCTCTCGCATGGTCTAGCCGAGGCCACGGAACGAAGTGCGCGTGACCCAACTGCCACGAAGCGTGTTCCGTGCTACTCAGCGAGGTTCTCGTCGGCCACGTCTTCCACACGATTCGCTCGCAGGGACGGCTCCCTCCCCGGGATCGCTGACGCGTGGCGTTGGGGATCGGCCGGGGGCCGGATGCGCCGCGGCGAGACGCTGCCCAGGCCGACCCACCCCTCGCAAACATCTTTGCAAGATGTCTTGCGCGTCTTAGAAAATCCAGCCTAAGATGTCTTCATCTTTGAAAGACGACGAAGGGGTGGGGCGCGATGATCCTAGTCAACGTTCGGAAATCTGGTAGCGATGCGATTACTTCGGAGCAGTTGCGCGATGCGGCAGCGGGCGACTGGGTGATCGCTGAGTCGAATGCAGACGCCTACGGTGATGTGCTTCTCGGTGTTCGTCGCAACGTGGTCGTGGGTGCGTACGACATTCTGGGCTGGGAGGCAGTCGAGAGCGGTCGCATTCGCTTCGAGGTCGTTGACTCCGAGGAGTTCAGCGGCCTGGTCGGCGCAGCGTCCCCTCTGAAGTGGAAGCGAGGACAGGCGAACCCGGTCCTATACCTCGATACCAGCGAGGTGGCCGCCGCCGAGGCTCCCAGCAACATCGCTGCATCCGCCGTGGCGCCGCGCAAGCCGCGTCGAGCCGTGCACCGAGTTGTTATCGAAACAAAGGGGCTTGATGACGATGCCGCGGCAAGGCTCCACCACGCTCTCATCACGGTGGCTGCATCCACCGGCTGCCTCCACGACTACCGCACGACGTCCCAGGTAGGCGAGATGCGCAGAGCGCAGGAAGCGACGAGCTACACCTATGTCTCCGCGAAGTCTCCGGTGTTGAAGAAGGAGTAGCTACGGGATAGTTGAGCGCCCGCGCACGTGTCGTCCGCCGGCCTTGTTCGGTTGCTGATGTTGGAGGATCAGGTGCTGGCGCTACGCCGAAGCCGAGCCGGTGCCTCGGCGTTCAACGTTTCGGTCGCAGTTCCGTCGCTGCGGACGTCTCGGCTCGTCGCCAGCGACGGACTGCTGCCGGACCTTCATAGAGCTCGATGAGGCCGGCCTCGATCAGCGCTCGTTCTAGTTGGCCGTCGTCGTGGACATCCGGAAAGGCGAGTGCAGTCTGCGGCCCGGTGGTTTCTATGCGGGTTGTCATGTGGGCGAGAACGCGTGCCGCGTGATGAAGCGCGGCGGGGAGCGCGTCTAGGAGGCCGGGTGGCGTTCCCCATTCGTCGAGACCCTCGAGCCAGGCGAAGCTGGCTAGCGGGTTTCGACCTTGTCCGGGTGGAGCAACGGGGAGAGGACCTGGCCGGTTGGCTTTCTTCGGCACGCGGGGTGTTTCAGGGCGGACTGCTGGGCGCGTGTCGGTCGGTCGGGCCCGCGGTGTGGTCGCCTTCCGGCCGTCGATCTTGGCTCTGCGGTCAGACGTCCCGTAGCTGTCTTGGGGGGAGGTGACCCGCTTCGCCTTGGGTGCGTCCTGGACCTCTCGTCGTCGACCGTGTTCGGCTAGTGCTTGCTCGGTGGCGGGGGTCCAGAATCCGCTTGAGGTCATCTTGCATTCGACCAGCGGGTGCCATTCCTCGGCCGTGTGGGATTTGGTGCCGATGATGATGTGCTCGGGGCGCGTGAGGCCCTTGAGGGGTATGTCGGCGTCGCGGGCGACTGTGTAGGCGACGCCGCGATTGACGAGGACTTCGTTGATGAGCGGTCGGCTGGTGCGAGCTCCGAAGAGCCAGGTGACCGTGTCGACGCGGCCGCGGTACCGCTGATCGCGTAGAGACCATGCGGGAACCGTGATCGAGGAGATTTGAACTTCGATGGTGTGGTCGACGGCATGTACTTCGACTCGGAGGTCTGCGCGGCAAGCGTCGGGCAGTGTCGCTTCGATCGTGGCGTTGAACCCTTGTTCTGCGAGCCAGTCTCGGAGGATCGTTTGCAGCAGCAGATGTAGGAGGGAGCGTTCGATGGCGTCCGGCTTATCGGCGAGGTCGCAGTAGTGTGCCTCGCCGCGCCGGTGACGGAAGTAGTTGACCCGCACATCGCCGGCGACGAGTTCGAGTCTGCGGCCGCATCCTCCCCCGCGGGTGCTGCACCAGAAGGTCTGCGTGTCAGCACCGCGTAGCTTTCGTGCCGTCTCCGTGTCCTCGGGCGCGACGATGATGGAGATACCGTCCGAGCCGTCGATGACTGCGTGGCGGAGTCGGTCCAGTTTCGTGTGGCTCGGAGGGCTGGTCACCGGCGACGGACTCGCGTGGGGAGGTCGGTGGCGTCGCCGGTCGCAAGGGCCGAGTACGGCTGTGTGCTGCATACGTGGCAAGCCTCGTTGGCCTCGGGCTCCTGGTCGATCAGTTGCGGCCGCCCCGGTGCGGTCGGTCGGAGGCGAAGGATTCGGAAGCCAGTTGACGGGCGCCCGAGCCCGCTGGCGTAGTGCATGAAGTCGTTGACCGCCCAACCAGCGGACATCGAGTTCAGGGTGATGACGCTGGGGGCTTCGACGCCGGGCTCGTCGACGTAGCGCTGGTTCTCGCGCTGCGCCGCGGTACCGACCGTCTCCTCGGAGAGACGTGCCAAGTTCACCAAGTCGTTGCAGCGTAGGCAGCCGGGGGCGGCGCCCAGCGATCGGACGACACCGAAGATGTCGCGGACGTCTCCGGTCGCAGGCTCGACAACGGCCTTCGATCCAACTTGCAGGGTGGGGATGAGGCATTGAAACGCAATCTGGTTGACGACGTCTCGTGCGAGCATCGTGTCTGCGGCGAGGAAGATGAAGTCGCACCCCAGGAGCGCGCGCGCGACGTGGTCGTCGGCTACGTCACCACAGATCGTTGTCACCTTCGCAGTCGGGTTCGCGCCTCGGATGATCCGTCGCGCGACGTCGACCTTGCGGGAAGGTCTGTTGAGACCGAAGCGCTTCGCGAGCCGCCCCAGCGGACCGGTGCCCAGACGGCCCTCGGCGTCGCGAAGGTACGTCTCCGGGAGGCGGGAGAGGTTCGAGGTTGAGACGGTATCGGCGTCGATGATCACGAACTCGCCGACCCCGAGCCGGCTTAGGGCTTGGACGATCAGCATGCCGACGCCGCCGGTGCCGACCACGCCGACGCGCAGTCGTCCCATCTTGGCCTGGCCGTCCTGGCCGAACACGAGCGCCTGACGGGCGTACCGAGCCTCGTCCGGCCGCGCGAACTGGGCGCTCTTCAGCCGGCCGTCGGCGGTCAGCTCGGTGAGCTTGTCGCCAACGGCCACGGTGACATCCACGGGTGCTCGGTGGCCGTCGGTGAACCAGATGTCGCCGGCAACCGCTTCGCGGGCGAGGACGAGTGCACCAACGGGTCGACCGTTCAACTGCAGGAGGGTCGGGTAGCCGCGCTCATGGGAGGCGAGGTCGATCGTGGAGAAACCGACCGCGTGGCGACCCCCGTGGTTGTGGACGGCGAGGTAGACGAGCTTGTCGTTCTTTGCTCGGCGCAGTTGGCGTGTGACGAACGCGCCATCAAGGTGCCGGTGACCGCGGGTGCCGGGGACATAGTCGACGCCGTCGATGGCCGGGATGACCTCACGGACGAGGAGGTGCAGGTGGCCGTCGACGATCGCCTGGCCGCACAGGAGCGCGGCACCGTGCTCGCCGTTGTCGCCAGGGAACAGGTGACCTTGCAGCTTGCACCAGTCGTCCCCGCGGAATCGAACCTGAACGGGCGTCGGGCGCGTGCCGGCGGGCCGGGTCATCGGGTCATCACCCAGTCGAGGACCTTCATGATCTTCTGCGGTGCGGTCTGGAGAAGGAATGTGCCCCCTCGGGTGCGCCGCGAGATCTGCATGACCGCCCGAGGCGGGTCCGACGGTGTGCGCTGGAGGTTGGTGGAGGCGAACCCCTGACCCAGCGGCGCGCCGTCGCGTCGAGCAAGGTCGGGCCGCATGAACATCGGGTAGATATCGGCGCCGGGAAGGTTGAAGGGAAGAAGGAAGGCGACGAAGCTGTCGGCCTGGGTGTAGGTCTCGTCTAGCGGCACCCCAGTCAGCTCGACCCAGAGGCCGCCCTGACCATCGGGATGTGCGCTCGCGGGGTAATCGGGGAAGGCGGCGACGATAGCCTCGTACGCCTCGAGCACGGCACTCTTGGCGCTGAGTTCAGGAGTTGTCGTCACCGGGAATCCCCCAGAACTCGTCGAGGTGCTTGACCTCGATGTGCTTGTCGTCGGGCACGACCTTCTCCTTGCCGTTGGGCAGGACCTCGGCGAGCACGAAGTCCGCCTGGATCGGCACGCCTGCTGCGATGGCTGCAGCCTTGATCGACTCGCCGGTCTGGCTCTGGTCGGTCAGCCACACCGACTGCTCGTTGACGAGCACCGTCACGACCGCGGTGAACCGCTCACCGTCAGCAACCTCGACGACCTGGTCGTCGCGGTACAGGTGACGCTCGCCGTTGGGCGCGACCCGGGCGAGGTCGAACTGGATGGGGTCGGCCCCAGCGAGGTCAAGCAGTGCTGCGGCCTCCTGTCGCGAGCCGGAGACCGTGAACGGCTCCTCGTTGATGGTGATCCGCAGCTGTGTGCGGCTGTGGGTCGTGTCGGTCATTGTCTGTTCCTCAGCTTCCAGTCGTGCGCAGATCGGCGACCCACGGCTTCACCGCGTTCATGGTTTTCACGGTGCACAATGAAAGCGTAGCAGAACGCGAGCCGGGCACCATCTCTCTAGGCGAATCCAGGCAAGGCGCAGCCGGTTGCGGCAGACTGCGCGGGTGGAGTTGGTGCTGCTCGGCGAAAGGCCGCTCGCGCAGGCGGCGCTCTTGAACTTCAACTCCGACCCGGACCATCTTGTGATCGACGCGGCACGTTTGACCTTCGCGTGTCCGCTAGACCTGGCCGGGATCGTTGCGACGGCGAACTGGGCCGCGGCGGCATCGATGCCGGTCACACTGAAGATGCCGGTCGACCCGAATGCAGCGTCGTACCTGCAGCGCATGGACGTCATCCAGCTGATGCCACCGAGGATTGACCTCGTCGGGCGGATGCCCGTCGATGCGCGGACAGATCTGCGCAACAGGTTGTTGGAGGTCACGCCGATAAACCCGTCGAACGTCGACAGCGTCCAGGAGCGTCTAGGTCGGCTGATCGATGCCTTCTATGCAGAGCACTCCGTCGCGGCGGGTCGTCGCGTATCGACAGCCTGCGGTGAACTCTTGGACAACGCAGTCACGCACGGCTCCAGCCCGACGGGTGCTTTCATCGCGGCACAGACCTACACCGGAACCACGACTGAGGGTCCTCGCTTCGAGGTGGCGGTGTGCGACACGGGAATCGGCGTTCGCGCCCACCTTCGAAACAACCCGCGATACCGGCTCATACCTCATGACAGAGCCGCTCTGTCTACGGCGCTCAAGGCTGGGACCAGCGGAGTGGGCGATGACCGGGGCAACGGCCTCAGCGACTTGGTCTCCCGGACGCGGCACCACGGCGACCTTCGATTCGAGATGCGTTCGGGCCACGCCGAGATCACCGTGGTGGGCTCGCCTACCCACTGCGAGCAGAAGACTTTGGATCGGCAGGATGAGACAGCGGGGACGTGGGCGTGGCTCTCTCACTGGATTGCTCCCAGCGAGTAAGACTATGATTCAATGTCGAAAATGAAACCGGAGAAACGATGATGGAACCCATCCTGTTCGACGTCGTTCAGCTCGGTCAGTTCCCTGCGACCCGAAGCCGAGGCCGCGAGGGCCGCGACCGGCTTGAAGACAAGCTCGTAGGCAAGCAGCGCATCGACCTGACGATCGACTTCACCGGCGTGAACGCCATGACCATCAGCTTCGCCGATGAGTTCCTCGGCAAGTTCTTGTCGACCTTCGACACCGAGAAGTTCGAGGCCACCGTCAAGCTCGCAGGACTCAACGCCGAGAACTTCGAGGCAGTCGAGATCTGCCTCGAGCGTCGCGACACACCGGCAGCAGTCGTCAACCCCGACGGCTCGCTCACCCTCGTGGGCGATCGCATCCTCGCCGACACCTTCGCTGCAATCCCGCAAGGCAAGGAGTTCAAAGCCAACGACGTCGCCGATGCACTCGACCTGAGCGCACAGAACGCCAACAACCGGCTCAAGCGTCTCGCCACCGCCGGTGCCCTACGCAAGACGCGCTCGTCGGCCCCTAGTCGCGGCGGCAAAGAGTTCGTCTACACGGTCGTCACCGCGGACGTACCGGACGGACAAGGGCTCGTAGACTCCTAATCGCCAGTGCTCGGACCGCGAGCTCGCGCCGTGCGCGAACTTGAGATCCCGTCGCTCTTGCGGATCGGTCGTGGAAGGTTGTGTACCGACGCGGAGCTGCGCTGCCGAGCGCCGGTCAACCGGTGGGCCGAAGAGCGGATGCTTCATCCGGCGTCTCAGCAGATGAGGAGGTGAACTCCACCCACTCGGCGGCACCCTACAGGTGGGCATCCAGGGCTTGGGACGCCGGCAGGTCTCCGCGGGCGCACCTCAGGGCGCGCGCAACACCCCCGGTCAGACCGGCATCGGAAACCGGTGACGCTGTTGGTCTCGACGGGCGCCTCCGGTGGGGCGCCGGCACGCTCTCCTCGTGGTCCACAAATTCCATGGCTCCTGTCCACCACTACCCACGGCCGTTGCGCCCTCGGCGAAGCGCCTCCAGGGTCTTGTTGAGTACAGCGGCCGCGCGGAGCGCACGCTCTGCTCGGGCCGGGTCGGTCGTGTTCGTTGCCGTGGCGGCTAGAACGATGACCCCCCACCACCAGACCGAGTCGGCACAAGGCCATCAGGACAAGCGCCAGGCCGGCCAGAGCTCCGAAGACGACCGCATGCGACAGCGTGCCGCCCGCTAGCTCGACAGCGATCCGTCCCGCGTCGGAGGGCGGCAGCGCAACGAGCCTCGTTAGCGTGTCCATCGCCTCCACCTCCCACCCTGCTCTGCCTCGTGCCGCCTCATCGCCGCCAGTGACTCAAGTCTGGCCGCCGAGAACGCGTCGCAGGACGGACTGTGTGTACACTTTGGACTGTCCGGAGCGACATCCACTCGCTAAACCTCGTGGAGTGTTCCGGACAATCCAAAACGTCCTCGCCAAAAGCCCAGAGTGAACTTGCCGTGACGCAGCCGCCGACCGACTCGAAGGACCCACGGTCCTCGAGCGACCGGGTCAAGAGCCGGTACGAGGGCCTACGCGTTCTCGGGTGCCAGATCCCGCCGGTGCTGCAGTCGCTGGCGGCCGAGCATGCAGAGGGTGGCTTCGCTCCCGAGCGAATCCTCATTCGCCGGACGTTTGCTCGCCGCGCTCAGCCGTACATCGGCGCGGTCAGCGACCGCCGGCTCCCGCCGCCTGCGGAGAGGCCGCCATCGGTGCGCATCGTCCGGCCGAACGGGGTGGCTCACCCGTTTGTTCTGACCGCGCTCTTTGTCGCGCAGTGCCGCACGAAGCCTGGGTATGCGTTCGTGAACGAGATGGCGACGTTCCCGGAGGCCGAGACCGGGCAGACGCGCACGTGGGCCGACCTCATCGCCGTGCCGTTGAACAAGAAGGCTCAGGCGCGCACGGGCGGACCCCGCCGAGGGAAGCGGATCCTCGAGGACAACCGCCGCCGCCAGATCCACGGGGCGGTGCGCACGCTCGCCGACGGCGGCCAGCGGCTGCTGCACCAGCCCAACGCTGCGAGCTCGTCGCGACGGTACGAGGACTTCATGCTGCTGGACGAGACCGGCGTCGTGGACAAGGCCTCCCTGCGGCGCTACCACGTTCCGGACAAGGCGGCTGCCGTGTTCAGCCTGCCGGCGGCGTTCTTCCTCAACGGATGGCATCAGGTGCTCACTCCGTCCGAAGTGAACTTCCTCCTGATGCTCTACGCATCCGTCGGTAGCCGTGACGCGTTCCCCGCGGAGCACCGCAAGATTGATTCTGAGGAGCGGCTGCGCACCTACGCGCTGTCTCCGGGGGCGTACGGCAGCCACATGCTGTTGCGCGAGTTCGGCCTCGTGGACGTTGTCTACCCGGACGGTCGTGACCCCGCCGATGGCACGTTCGCCGGGTTCAACGAGGGTGAGCAACCTGAGTTGCACTCGTTCCGCATCCTGGAGGCCGGTTTCGACAGGCAGGCGCTCGGCGTGGTGCTTCCTTCGCTGAAGAGTCATTTCTAACTCGGCCGCTGAGCTGCGGGGTCGCGGCGAGACGAGCCTTCACGCTCGGGCCGCACCAGCATCGCCTCTAACGCAGCCTTGTAGTCGTCCAGGGTCACGGACGTACGGGCCAGCGGGTCCTGGTCCGCGGTCACGCTGTCGGCGACAGTGAACGCCACCTGACGGCTCGCCGGGTCGTCGACGTGGGCCGCGTGCGGAGATGGCGACGAGCGCGTCGACGCCTGCCGGGAGGTTCTCCTGTGCATGCCTGTCGAGGAACTCGCGGTGCTCGGCGAGGACTTCTCGTCGAGGCGCTTCCGCTTCTTTTGGGTCGCGCCACTCCAGGGTTGGGTTGGCCTACTGACCTGCCAAAAGGGGGAGGGCGTTGGACGGTCAACCCTCCAGACTCCCGGGTTCGGGAGTCCACGCCAGAGGTTGGCCTGCCGCTCGGGGCGTCGTCCACCGCCGGCGCTTCTTTCAGCCCGAATGCGCGCCGACTGGTCAAGGTCCCGGCCCAAGCAACCGGCAGCGACCAACCGCGTCAGGTCACCGCCTCCAGCGGCGGACCGGTCAACACCTCCCGGGTCCATGTCCCCCGCTCTCCGTGAGCGCGTCCCGCGTCCAGGCGAACCGGGCGTCCGGATGGTCACGCCATCGCGCCGACGCTATCTGGCCGGCCTGCTGCGGCCCGTGCTCGAGCGCGTAGAACCCGTCACCGTGGTAGGAGCAGACCACGAGCTGCCCCTCGAACATGCGGATCTCGCGGACCTCGAACTTCTCATTGGGCGACTTCCCGCCCAGGAACTGCGTGAACATATCTTCGTCCTTTCGCGTTCACTGACGGGAGGCAGCCTGCAACACGGAGGGTCCTAGTGTCGCGTTGCGACGCAGGTCACTAGGCGGGCAAGGAGGTCCGCTACACCTGTGTCGGATGCGAGGCGCCCGACTGGGACGCGCGCCCCGGAGCCCGAATGTGGGTCCCCTCCCCGGCCTTCGGCGAGCGCCATACTGGCGTCGGGAGTGACGTGAACGGCCGGGGCGAACTACGCGGTTGGATTTCCTATGTTTTGCTCAACGTGATTGTCTACCCCCCCGCCCCGTTGGGGGTTCCACCTTTTAACTGGGACCTGCGGAAACACACTCGTGTGACCCGGTCGTGCATGGCTGGTTCGGAACGTCGCGGGTAGCGCTCGGAACGCCATCCTCGTACGCGGGAACGGGCGTTCAGAGCCTGTCGGACCCTGTGCCAAGGTCGACGTGCGCAAGGTCGACCGGCATGAACCTGCTTCGCCGTGTCCGCGCAACCGCTGGCCTGCTCCGCGCCCTGAGGGGCGCCGGGCTGTCGACGAGTGGCTACTCACGTCGCCGGAGGATGGGACGTCGGCTCTCCGGGCCAGGGGTAGATGTCCCACGCGCGCTGCAGGACCGGGTTCGGGCCTACGGGTATGCCTTGCAGGGAGTTCGCGAGGTTCCAGGTGGACCGTTCGGGGTCGTTGGCGATGGCGAGGAGTTGGGATTCAACCTGGTCGAGCGGGAGCGCGGTGAGGCGTTCGAGGTCGCGCAGCGAGGCGATGAGGGTGGGGAACGGCGTGGGCTTAAGTCGGTCGCGCATCCATCCGCTGTTGGCGAGGTAGTAGGGCTCGGCGGTGACGATGATGCCGACGCGGGGACGGTCGCTCGGGACGTGAGCGAACCGCTGGTGGCCGTCGTCGAGGCGCTCGCTGGTCACTGCGAGTTGGCCGAGTGCTTTGCTGAGCAGGGTGGTGATGCGACTCTCGTAGCCGGGGACGGCGGCCCTCTCCCTGAGTCCGTACCGTGATGATTTCACTTCGAACATGACGACTGCGCTGGGCAGCACCAGGAACCAATCGGTGCTCGCTTGACCGTTGCCCTTTCCGTACCTGACCTCGGGGTGCACTTCCGGAGTGGGGGCGATGTTGGTGAGGAGTTGGCCGACGTAGCGTTCGGTCATCTTTCCCAGGTCTCGCCCGAACGCTTCGCCGTAGATGTCCATGCCCCTGTAGTAAAGGGAGCCCGGGGTGACGGTGCGCAGGATGAGCCTGGGCTGCGGCGCGAGGCTGCGCCCGTCAGGCATGCACAGGAAGGGACGTGCCGTGAGCGGGTTGTAGCCGAACCGCTCATCTCCGACGCTGGGCTTGCTCTCGTAGTCGGCTTTGAAGGTGCCCACCGTGTGGGTGAGGTCGGCGGCTCGCTGCTCGATAACAGCGCGGGGCCACAGGTCGTACAGCGGCTGAAGGTCTGGCCGGTCGAGCCACCTCTGGTCGTACCACCCGGCGTTGACATTGGCTGCCGTCTGGAGCAGGAAGGTGGCTCCGACGGCTTGTCCGACCGGCGCGCCGACCATACGTACCCATGCGTCAGGCTCGTTGAGCACCTCCAAGTCGAGTGTCTCTGCACCCTCGACCATGAGGGCGTGGGTACGGCTGACTTCTTCGAAGATGGATTCGCTGTACGGGAACTGGTCGTAAGCCAGCCTGGTCAGCATCGCGAGGGCGTCGACGCCATCCCCCGGGTCCGGCTTGGGTTCGCTGATGTTGCTGTAAGTGTTGAAGAGTCGCCGGAGGTACTCCGGGTCGATGGTGTCGCCACGGTGCTCGTTACCCCACAGAATGGACTCCCGAGCAGCGGCAGCGACCGCCCACGGGGGCGCTGTGAATCTCATCCAGTCCGCGTACGGGCCGGTGAACTCAGCGAGCGTGAGTGCCGCGAGAGCGGGAAGCAGCACTGACGGTCGGATGCGGCGCACGAGTTGCCGGAACTCGCCGAACGGCACGGTGGGCCGGGCGACGCCGACGCTGTGATGGGGACGGTTGGTCACGATGCGATTGAGGTAGCCATTCACCGCTGCGGAGGTCATCTGCTCGGCCCTCAGGCGCGCGGCAACGTCCCCTGCGCCCGCCGCGTTGCTCGTGCTGCCCACCAACGCAGTATCGGCCTCGGCGCCGACTATTCGAGGTGGCAACTCGGCACGAACGCTCAGGCGCCGTTGAGTGCGTCCCCCTCGGCCTCGGCTTCTTCGGCTGCTCGGGGACAGCCGGGGACGTGTTGGTAGGCCTCGTAGGGAGGTTCGCCGAGCCGGAGCGCTATCTCGTTGACGGCGGAGGCGAGGTCGACCTCGGTGCCCGTGAGCCGTTCGATGATGCGGACCTCGCGTATGCAGGTCGGGCATTGACTGGAAGCGTCGATGACCCAGCCTCGCCCGTCGAAGGTCCTGAACACTTCGGCGTCCTGTACGTAGTCGCCACACATGACCCTTTGCACGGTAACGCGCCCCGCGCCACGCGGGTCGTCTGCCGGGAAGTGCCCGTACCAGTCGCCAGTGGCTTCGAGTTCGGCGTAGAGCGCAGCGATGGCGTCGCGGGAGGTCACGCCCCGTCTCCGTCGTCCTCGCCCTGGTCGCTCGACGCGGCTTCGGGCTCGTCAGACGTTGCGCCGGTGGCGGGCTCCTCGGCTTCGTCAGCCTTGGGTGAGCGCCTCGGCAAGTGGTCGTCGAGGTCGTCGGCGACACCAGGACCGAGGTCGAAAGTGAGGTCCAGCGAATCCGGTGCCGCCTCGTCGACCTGTTCCTGCTTGAGCGACTCATGGGCGGCGACAACGCGCCTGGCGCCCGCTTCGCCTTCGAGAGCACGAGCCAAGATGTGCCATTCCTCCTCCGCCTCGTTGGCCAAGGCCCGGTGGTGCAGAGTGACCAAGGCACGGGCCGAGTAGCACGCCTCTCGCTCGGTCTGGGTCTCCCAGAAGTCGCGGAGAGCCACCAGGACCCCGCGCCGATACGGCGTGCGGTCAAGGATGCGGCGGTCCTCTGCGGAGAGTCGCCAGCCGCCGGTCTCGTCCAAGGCGAAGTCGATGAACACGAGTTCGTCGCGCGCGAACTGCAACCACCCGGTGTCGCACCACCGAAGACCGTCACCATCGCGGGACCCGGCGGCAACCTGGCGCACCTCGGTGGCGGTCGAAAGGGGCATGTGCCGGGTCACGGTCGCCCCATGAGCGAAGACGAGAGTGAGAGTGCCGCTGAGCCAATCGGTCAGCGGTGTAGGGGTGTCGAGGTCGGTCATGTCAGGGCTCCCAGTGAGGTCGTCGGCCACGCTCTCCAGCGCGAAGGACGTCGACAATCTCGTCCTTCGGCCAACATCTCAAGCACCACATTTCGGCTGGACCAGACGTCTCGGCGCGACGTCGCGAATTCGTCAGGCGGACGAGATAGTCGACCCCGTGAGCAGGATTGTGGTCGGCGACGACCTGCCCTTGAGCCGATTGCGTGGCCCCAACAGAACGAGGCTGGTCTGCTTCGCGCTGAGGCCGCCACACGGGCAGACCGACGCGCGCCTTGCCCACGTGGAGCGAGGGCGCGCCCTCCGGGGCGGCGACGATGAGCGAAGCACCGAAGTCGTCCATGATTGTCGGTCGGGGCTGGCAAACTGCTCATCTAAGTTCGTTTAGCCGATGACTGGAGGATGGGTGAACCGCGAGGTCGCTGCTGGGCCACTTGAAGTGGTGCTGGCGTGGCTGTTCGCGTCGACAGCCGAGACTCCTGTTCCGGCGGATTGGGTGCCGGGCGCAACCGATGAGGAGCGCGCTCGGCTGGCGGCGCTCGGGGGGTTGGCCAGCGCACTAGTCGCGGGGGGCGACGTCACGCACCCCGCCTTCGCTCACCCGTCGCTGACGAGTTGGCTCAACGATGGGCCGACACCGCCTGAAGAGGTCATCGTCGCGGGCAAGGAGTTGCTGGCTGAATCTCCCGACGAGGGTCTGGCCGGGCTCTATTCCTTGGTGGTCTCCGGGAAGTCCCGACGTACGCTCGGTACCTTCTTCACGCCTCCAGAAGAAGTGACGTGGATGGTCAGTCAATGGCGCGACCACCACGGAACACCAAATGTCGTGGTCGACGTGGGAGCCGGTGTCGGAATCTTCACTACCGTCGCGGCCCAGGAGTGGGTCGATTCCCAGGTCTGGGCTGTCGACATCAACCCCATCACTCTGGGCCTGCTGGCGCTCCGCGTCCGTGACGGTTTCAAGGTCAAGAGGACGGACGAGCCCGGCACTGGGCTTCGGCTGGTTCTAGACGACTTCACTCTGTGGATGCGCCAGGAATACGAGCGCCTGGCCACCGGTCGCCTCATTCTTGGCAATCCTCCATACACCCGCCTGCAGTTGCTGCCGGTCGACCAGCGCGAAAGGCTCTGGGAGGCGGCTGCCGGGTTGTGCGGACGACGGGCATCGCTGTCAGCACTCATCACAGCGATGTCGCTGACAGCGCTCAATCCGGAGGATGGGCTTTGTCTATTGCTACCGGCTCAATGGCTGGAGTCGGATTACGCGACCGGGTTACGCGACTACCTCTGGGCCCTGCGTCGACGCCGGGTGGAATTGCATCTGTTTGACAAGAATGTGTTCGAGGGCGATGCGCAGGTCGACGCCGTCGCGCTCATGGTTGGACCGCAGCAGGAAGCAGACCAGGCCATCGTGTTCTCGGGGTCTGGGAAGTCTCGGATGCACACTGGGCGAGCGAAGGCACCCAAGCGATGGCGGCCCCTGTTCAGTGGCACACCAACCGAGGGCAGCGTCGAGAGCGGTGCTCGGCTTAGCGATGCCCTGACCGTTCGCCGGGGGGTGGCGACGGGCGCTAATGGGTTCTTCGTGTTCACAGAGTCCCAACGCAAGGCGTTGGGACTGGACGAATCGACAGTGACACCGCTCGTACGGCGGCTTCTGGGGCTGCCCGAGGCTCTGACCCCCGAGTGGTTGTCGGAGCGTTCAGCCGAAGACCAATACTGGCTTCTGACAGCGACGCAGACTGACGTCGACGCGTTCGAGGGACTCAGCGAGTACGTGGCTCTCGGAGAGTCCGAGCCGAACAAGTTTCACCTTCGCCACCTGTGCGAAACGCGAGCCGTCTGGTTCGACCTGACAGCCGAGGTCTTCTATCCCGACCTCGTGATTGGTCAGAGCACGAAGAAGGAGTTCCGGTTCGTTGAGGTCGGCGGTCAGGCGACGGTGGTGAACAATCTGTACGGCATGCGGTGGAAGCCAGCCATCGATGTTGCAGTGCGGGCGGACGTGCTCGCCTGGCTTCGCAGTGAGGACGGTCAGGCCGCGATTACTGCTCATGCCCGGACGCAGGGGGTTGGCTTGCTTAAGATTGAGCCCCGGGCACTGCTCGATGTTCCGTTGCCCGAGCGCTTCATATCGCTGCGGGAAACCCTTTTGTGAGAACGCTGACCGGGACGGTGACGAGTGCTTCGGTCCATTTCCCGCCTTGGTCGACCGGCAGATACGTGGCAAGCGTCGACGCCCGGCACCATCCGAGCAGCGCCAGACTGCCGGACTCGCGTGACCGCGTGCAGGCAACGAGGGCCCATTCGGATGGATTGGCTCGTCCGATGTCGTACTCATGCCGGGTGAGGTAGAAGCGCATCGTCGTGGGGCTTAGGTCCGTTGTTTGCGTCTTCACTTCAAGCCGTCGCACTGAGGGCCCGAGAGTGGGCGCTGCTACGTCGTAGCCGAAAAAATCCGATACGAGGCTGACACGCTCGCATCGTGCCGCGAGGTCGGACCGGTGGAGGGTTTCAAGGTCCCGGCGAACACACGCCAAGACGAATTCCTCACCGGCGGCACCGGCCTCAGCCCGGTCGACCGCGTCGGCGCGTTCAGCCACAACGCCAGCGAGCGCGTTGGCCGCTTCGTCGCCGTCGCCGATGGCGGCGAAGTTCGCCAACGCCGGGGTGGGAATCAGGCGACCATCCACGAGCCTCAGCAGGCCAGCAGCGATGAGCAGCCCTTCGCCCGCTCGCAGGCTATCGGGAGAAAACGCTTGGTCTGTCGCCGTGAACCGGTAGGAGTCGCGGGCGTCGCTCTGGTGGTTCCCTCCTGCGTCAATGAATCGCGCAACCTGAACGGCTGCGGCCAACTGGTGACGGGTGGGCTCCACCTAGCGCGCTCCGGCCAGATGGTTCAGAACCTCGGCGATGTCGAGGTCATCATCGAGAAACGGCCCGAAGTCCTCGTCGTCGGGCAGCGAGAGGGCGACGAGACCGGGGTCGTCGAGCATCTGTCCGAGGCGTTGAACCTTGCCCCGCAACCGAGATGCGATTCGCTCGTCGATGGTCCCGGCGCTCGATAGGAGGTAGATGCGGGTCTCGGTTTCGGGGTCGAGACCGAGGCGGTGGATGCGGTCGAGGGACTGCAGATATTGACCGGCATTGAACGTCCGGTCGAGATAGACGGCGTCGTGGCAGACGTGATGCAGGCTGACACCCTCCGCCATCGCAGCCGGGTTGGCGAGCAGAACCTGACACTTCGGGTCCTCGCGGAAACGTGCTAGTTCTCGTTCCCGCGTCCTGACTCCGGGCTCGGCGTCTTCGGCGCTGGGAATACCGCCGTAGACCACGGCGGGCTGCAGAGCGGCCAGTTGCTGTTCGAGGGCAAGCAGGTTGCCCGGGAAGTTGGACCACACGAGGGTCTTCCGCGAGGGCGTCGACTGTGCGTTCCGATAGACAATCTTGCACGCCTCCAGGACCTTCGACGGCACTTCGTATTCGGCGTAGGTTTCAACCATGCGGGCGAGTTCACTCCCCGGCGGAATGGCGAGCGGAGGGAATCTGTAGGCACGTGCCGGGTCGGCGCTCGCGGCGAGCAACTGCGGGCTGGATGCCGCTTGAATGAGGTACATCGAGACCTCGCCCATCCGAGCGAACATCTCCTCGCCGCCTTGGCCGAGGTCCAACATTCCGGCGTATCGCTTAAGCATCGCGTCGTAGATGTCTTGCTGAAGAGGCCCCATCGACACGGGCTGCACGGGCGGATAGACGACGGGTGGGAGGTCGAGGTCTTCCTTGGTGGTACGGACGTAGAGCGGACGGATGAAGGCGTTCATCGACTGCATGGCGTCGGTCGTTGGCTCGGTGACGAGTGCCGCTCTGGGTGCAGATTTCGTTGCCATTCCGCCGGGCCACAGGATGTCGAGCAACGCAATGAGGTCGCGGGGATGATTTGGCGCAGGGGTTCCCGTGAGGATGTCTCGCCGGGCTGCGAGGGGAGCAAGCGCGAGCAGTGCGCGCCCCCATTCGCCGAGGGCCCCACGCTTGGCGCGGTGGGCCTCGTCGACGACGAGATGAACCCGGCGTTGACTCAACCAGGAAATGAGGTCGGGCAACGCCGAACGAAGGCGTTGGTAATTGACGATGACAACGTCAGCGTCACTCTCCAGACGCCCCGTCCATCGCGTCGTGGTCAGACCAGGTTCAACGATGCCAGCCGACTCTTCCTCCCACGCCTCGAACGCCGATATAGGGCCGACGACCAGGAGGCGCTCTACAGTGCCAGCCGCCCGCTCTCGCAGGTGCAGCGCGAGGGTGACAGTCGTCTTTCCAGCACCGGGCACCGAGAAGTTCGCGCCATTCCTCATCTGCCACAGACGGTCGACGTCGGCCTCTTGGAAGTCGCGGAGAACCCGGGTTAGGCGGTGCGCGTACGAAGCACCACCGGGAAGCAAGCGCGTTGGTTCCTCGCCGGTGAAGAGAGCATTGACCACCTGCTGGTCGCTTCGAAGACGCCTGAGCAGCGACTCGACCTCCGGGGCAAGGTCAAGTCGACCGTGCAGTCTCCCGAGGGTCTGCCGCAACAGATGCGCACGGGCGACCAGTTGCTCGGCAGTGACGATGAGCGGCTGGCCTGGCCTCGGCAGCGTTTCGGCCACCATCGCGCCGATGCTCGACCACTCGGTATCGGGGATGGCGGTCCGGGTGAACTCAATGGAGCGTCCGTCGTCCGACATCCGCATGTGAAGGACCGGTTTGCTGCCGTCCACGGGGACTGAGGTCACGGCTTGGCGACGCGGCGAACAGCCGTCCGCGCCTCCTTGACCTGTGCCTCCAGGTCATCCAGGAGCGCCTCGACCTCACCGGCTACGTCCGCGAACTCGGGCACTGAGACCACACGCGACAACGCCTTGTTGGCCTTCACAACCGTTGTGTGGGCCTTGCGGAGCAGGGTCGCTGGGTCTGCAATCTTCTTCCCTGCGCTGAGCCGGTTCTCGTGGTCCTTGAGCACGTTTGCTGAGGTCGCTGCGAGCACCGAGATGACGTCGCCCGAGGACGCTTCCGTGCCACCGGAGAGTTCGACCTTGCCGAGTGGCCCCGCCTTGGTCGCTGCGAGCGCTAGGTCCAGGAGTGCCCGTGCATGGCTCCCGGTGCTCGGCTGCTCGTTGTCGCTGCCGAAGTCCAGCAGGTCCAGTCCGTCATCCACGTCGTCGGCGGCGGTGACGGCTGCTGGGGTAGTCACTGCATCCTCCGCCGAGGCGATGATTGCCTCCGCGACCTTGGTGCCAAGGTCTCCGGTGTCGGCGAGTGCGTCGAGCAGGTGGTCTTCAATCCACTCGGAGGTGATTCCTCGGAGGGCGTGCACGCCGTCGGAGGCCAGGAGATGGAGCGCCAGGTAGGACCGGAGAATCTCATCTCCTGCTTCCTTGTGCCCTTCGGCGTCTGCGGCGTCGACGCTGCTCAGTAGACTCTTCCAGTTTTCGCGCTGACCCTTCGCGCCGCCGAACGACTTGATGGGCAGCGGGGGCTCGGTCAGATGCCGAGCGCGGTCCATGAGGCGCAAGATGTTGAAGCCCTGCATGACGTAGGGAACAGTCGTGCGCTGCCGCGCCGCGATTTGTTGCTCCGTCATCCCGGCTTCGTGGTTGAGCGTCTGGTACATCATCAGTTCGCTCACCAAGTCGTAAGGGTCCTTGAGGTCCGGCTGCTTCTGCAGGACTGCTTCAAGGTCGTACAACTCGGACGGCGTGACATCGTCCGGCAAGACCGCAACCTTGATGGAGTCGACAGGCAACCGACCTTCGGCCAGCAGGTCACGCATGAGAATGCAACGCGTGTTGGCGTTGATGAGGACGCCAGAGCGCGTGATGACGCCAGGCTCGGCCTGACCTTGCTCATGCAGCGAGTTGCGCAACTCGCTCGCGTTGCTGTGCCCGCTTCGCACGAGGTCCGCGACGACCTTTTGGGCTCTGTCCGAGTCCGGGTCGTTGGCAACCAATTCCGCATCCGGGTGGTCGAGCAGGGCGGGGGCGATGCGGAAGGACTTCGTGTTGAGGACGGGCACCGACAAGGGCAGCCGGATTATGGGCAATGTCATCGGTCCTCGGCTGAGCGAAAACTCTCGTCGCTCGGCCTCGGGGTCGTCTTTGTGGACCGCGAGCGCTCGCTGAATCTGCTCTCGGCGTGATGCCTCAGTCACTAGTGCCTCGTCTCGTCGTCTCGCTTTGGCCGCGAGAACACCGCCCGACCGCCATCATTGAGCCGGTTGCCCGACAGGCGAAGTGGCTCGGCAACGTCCGGGCGTCGGCCTAGGGCGCTGTCGTACCTATCGACGGTTGCTCGCGTCAACCGTTGCTCACTCTAGGGAAGCCCTCCGACAGTTTCGGTGCTTTGAGGCAAGACCCGTGAGAACGGGCCTGCGTCATCCAGGCGTGCGCCGCAGAACCCGCACGTTGTTCTCGCGGCGCTGGGCTGCCCTCCATGCCTCTTCAGCGAGCGCGTTGTTGTAGAGCGCGAAGAGGTAGTAGTCGATGAGGCCACGCCTCCATCCGAGCGACATTGCCCGGTCGACGATGAGGGTGCGCTTGTAGTGGGAATGGACGGACTCGGCGTCGGAGCGGAGGCCTCGCAGACGCAGGGTGTCCGCGTCTCCTTCGGGGAACGCGCGTAGGGCCTCCGGACGGGGGTCGCCCTCGGTCTTCGCGTGCGGGTTGAGCCAGGTATCGAAGTCGCCTAGCGGGCAGTGGATGCGGTAGCCGAGGTTGAACCTGTAGGTACCTCCGCCGCTCCTAGCGCGTTTCACCGAGGTTCGCGCGGGAGTGGCGACGATGACGGGGTCACCGGTGTCGTCGAGGTCAATCTGCGCGACTGCGCCGTTGATGGCCGCGAGCGTGTGGTGGCACTCGGTGCCGCCGACGGTGTGGGTGGCGATGCCGAGTGGGATGGACGGCACGCGCCTGCCATCGGGTCCTCGGACAATGGAGGCGGTGGCGAGTTCGTCGTTGCTGTATGTGGGTTGCTTTGAAATCGTGAGCCATCCGTATCGGCGCATCACCTGGTCTATGTGGACGCCACGGAAGGCGCCGTCGTAGATGACGACCTGAACCCCGGCACCTGCCTCGCGATAGATGTCGCGGAGCAGGTCGACGGCGGCACCGGCTTCGCCGCCGGGGTGGTCGATGTGGCCCATGTGGAGCATGACCCGCCCGTAGGGGCCGGGAGCGCGGGTGTGCCATGCGACGTAGCCGTGCCCGAGGGCGGGTCCGGCGTGGCCGTGGTGGAGGGCGACGTCGGCGTCGTAGCGACGTCCGGGGTCGTCGACGAGTTCACCGGTGACCGGGTGGACGAACTTGGTGACTTTCGTGCCGTCATCTGCCGATACCTCTGCCTTCTTTGGTGGTCGGTACATGGGCCTGACGATGGTGCCGTCGCCGTAGATGGCTCGCAGGTGTGAGGGGTGAGTTAGGGAAGAGGGCCCGTTCGGGTCGAGCAGGCCGACCTCTCGGGCGAGAGCGACGGCGCGCGGTAGGTGGAGCCGCTGCAGGGTCGCGATTCCCTCATCCGTGGACAAGTGGTCGTCGCGGAGCCTGCGCCAGTGATGCCAACCCGGCGGCTTGCGCCCCGGGGGTGGCAGTTCCAGACCCTCCCTGCGAAGGGTCTGGTTGATTTCGTGGGTGACGAAGAGCCACATGTCTGGCTCCATGAGGTCGGTCTCGACCCGGACGGTGGAGCGGGCGACCCTCCCGAGAACGGCGAACAGCAGCGTCACATAGGCGGGGCTTGAGCGGGGACGACCGACGAGCGACTCGGGCTCGAGTTCGGCCCCGAGTTCGTAGATGGCTCGATGTCTCAGGACTGCCCTGATGCGAGCACGACTGGACGCGTAACGAATCGACGGCGACATCTCTCACCGCCAGTCCAGTGCGATGTCTTCGGCACACGTGTCGAGGGTGCGGGCTCCCATCCGACGGGCTACACGCTCTAAGGGCATCCCCTGGTCGAAGAGCCTTCGGCCCGCCCAGTTGCGCACCGACCCAGGACGGACGTCGGACTGGTCGGCAAGCCCGGCGGAGTCGAGGACGGCGGCGATGGCGTTCGAGATGGAGGCTTGGGCGGTCGCCTGTCCCGGTGTCCCCTTGCCGCGATAAGTCAGCAACGTCGTCGCCGACGCCCCGCCCGCCGATAGGAGTTCGAGTTGGCGTTTGACCATGACGGCTCCCCAGTCGCTCAGTTCACCCACGCGCGGGTCGGTGCGACGAGTGCCCGGAAGTTCCACCCAACGTGGGTCAGCGGGGTTGTCGATATCGCAGACGCGGATGGCCGATATCTCGCTGGTGATGGCCGTGGCTTCCGCGAGTGCCCAGCAGACCGCGCGCTGAAGGGACGTCCCCCCAGCCTGGCCCAGCCGGGTCGCTGCCCGGCAGAGCGTGACCTCAGGGCCGGTCAGCGGACGTGCTGCACGGCCCGTACGCGGCGGAAGGTCGAGGTCCAGCGTCGGGTCCCCAACCGCGTAACCGATATCGCGCCACGTGCGGAACAGCATCCGCACCGCTACCCGGCGGGCGTGTCGGGTCGTCAATTCCGGCGGTGTGCCGTGCTTGGTCACGGCGTCGATGAACGCCACGCAGTCAGCAGCAGTGATGTCTTCGGCCCGTCGAACCTTCGTGACGGCGAGACGGTTGGCGAACCGGCGGACCGTCTCGGTGGTCCGGACCAGGGTCTGGTCACTGAATTCGCCTTCGGCCTGCCACAACAGCAGCGCGGCGGTCACTTGGCTCGATAGTTGGGCCGATAGAGGAGGGTTCGGCTTCGCACGGGACGTCGACATGACGGGACGTTAGCGTCGACTCTGGACACTTCAAGACGTCTCTGACCTGCGAGAACGCCGTTCGGAGGGATGCGGAACACCCGCCGCGACGGCGTCCGTCGCCTTCTGGGTGTAAACACGCCGATACCCGTGCGTATGCCGTACAGCGAAAGCACCCGCCCCTACGCCGATATGAGTGACCGCGACCGCGTGAAGGCGCTCTTCGCCTATCCGTGGTTCAGAGCCATCCGCCACCCTGCGTTCGCCCACACGGTCGACACAACGGCCCCCGGACGTCCGGCGGAGTATCCGCCGCTACTCCAATTCATGTTGGTTTGCCTGGCTCGCGCCTACGGCAGTCAGAACGCCGCCTTGCGGGCCTTGAACCGTGACGGACTGTGGCAGGTCGCGTGCGACCGGTACCGGACGCTGGTGCGCCAAGACGTCGACCTGCCCGCCGCACCGCCCACTCCAGCACAGATGGACGGCTACATCCACCGTCACTTCGGGACGGCGGCACTCGTGTGCATGCCGAAGCCCGAGCAGGCACGACGGGACGACAACGCCGAGCGAACCGTCGCTTGCAAGCCGGGATGGGAGGTACGTACCGTCTGGAGCCCGAACGACGAGTCCCTAAGCCTGCTGAGGTCAGAGTTCATGGTGGCTGCCCTCAGCCAAGCATCCAAGCAGGGGATGCTGCCGACCGACTTCGGCGACGTCGACTTCGCCAACCCCGACCCGCGCTTCGTCTTCTTCGGCGACGGCACGTGGCTCAAGCCCTTCAGCGAGGCAACTCTCGTCCTGCTTCCCGGTGGAGAAAAGCACGTAAGCAAGAGCCGAGCCCAGCGGGGCCGCCACCGCCTCCCTGACCTGTGCCGCACAGGAAAGGTCGACGAGAAGGAGGTGCTCGGCATCTGCAACATCTTCATCGGGATGTGGACTTCGGCGGGTCGCATCGTCGTGATGGCTGACCAGACCATCGGCTCCGAAACCCCCAAGGCGATGGCCATGCTCCGTTCCCTCATCGCCGCCCTCCAGGACCGAGTCCATGTCATCGTGTGGGACCGAGCACTCTCGGGTTCGGAACTGCACGAGGTGATGGCAACCCACCGCACGATGATTCTGACCAAGCCCATCGCTCGCAGCCGTAACAGCATCTACAGCGACGGTGAAACGGCCCTCGACCTCTCCGAGGAAGCGGCGCTCACTCTCCACAAGGACAGCAAGTGCCTCCCTCTCGGTACCAGCATCCACACCAAAGACGGGAAGAAGAAGAGGGTGCGGTCCAAGTTCCACCGCTTCACCCAGGTTCCTGATGAGATTCGCAAGTGTCGTCGCCTGCACGACCTCTGGGTGGACGGCAACGCACTGTGGGATGTCTACGAAGACCCGACCGATGGGCACCGCTACAAGTCCACGGTCACCCGGTGCATCCGTGCCGTGCCGCAACCTGCAGCCACGCTCCACAACGAGGAATTCGGCATCGTGTGGGAGGTGCCCCACGAGATGCAGTTGCCATGCCAGGAAGCGCCGGGCGGTGTCCACGAGTTCGTTGCGCTCCACCGCCCCGTGGACCTGATGCGGGGCCGTCCCGCGAGCGGACCGCAGAAGTCCATGTACGACCTGCGACCAATCGGAACCGCAGACGAGCGGTTCTGGACGACCTACAACCTCCGCAACAACGCCGAGAGCCTCAACTCCGCCTACAAGCGGACCTTCGGGAACAAGGACCACGCGATGCGTCTGCGCGGCCACGAGCAGATGGTCGACCAAATTGCCTTCTCGTTCCTCACGAACGCCATGACATGGCACAACGACCGCCGCCAGAAGCGCGATGCTCGCTCAGTCGCGCCTGTTGGAGCGACTTCACTTCTGAAGTCCTGAAACCAGTGCACGAGCACTCCGAGAAGGCCGGGCCCTGCGGGCCCGGCCTTCTGCGTCTCTCTGGCAGAAAAATGGGCCGATACCCCTCGGGTCAATCAAAAGTCGGCCCGAAACTTATCGGGCATTGCTACCGGAGAAACCCATGCCTACGAGCAACACCACCCTCACCGCCTGCCCCGTCGACCTCGCCACCGCGTTCAGCGACACCCTCGGCTGGTGGGACCAGTACGACGCCCTTGTGGACCTCGACCTGGGTGCCGTCCTCGAAGACGTCCGCGCCGTCGCCTCCGGTAGCGCCACCGTCGGCGACCTCCACGCCAACGCAACCACCATCATCCAGCGCGTCAGCGGAGCCAGGAGCCTGAACCAATTCACCAGCGCCGAAGCCGCGAACGCCCTTCATGCCTCCCGCAACGTCCTCGCTGCTTTCATGTTGGCCAGCCACGTCCTCTACGGCAGCGACGCACACGCCACCTACAAACTGCTGCAGACGCTGCCCACGCTCGCTCCCCGCCACGGCGGCAAGGCGCGACCAGCGCACGACGACGAAATCCTGCTGACCCGAACAGCCGCCATGCACTCTCTGAGGCGCGGAGGCGGTTACCCCAGGACTGCCGTTCAATACGCCGTCGCCGAGTCCGGGGCACATCCCGTCGAGACCACCGCTGTCCGTCCGACTGACTTCGACAGCCTCACCGTGCCGACGACGGTCTACCTGGACGGCCCGTCCAGGTGGTACCGCGCCCGGACGGTGCCACTGACCGCCTTCGCGCGGCACGTCGTGCGAGAAGGCATCAACGCCCACCTCGCCGCCGACAGGCACGGTCACCAGTCCCGGATGTGCTTCACCGGCACGACTGCCGGGTCGGCCTCGGCATCGTCGACCAACTGCCTCAAGCATCTCGCCGAACGCGTCGGCATCACCGCGCCGTCCCTCGAAGGCTCCTACGCCATGCGCTGGCGAGCACACAAGGAGATGCGGGACAACGGCGTCGGCGCGGCACTTCAACTGCTCGGCAAGGGAAGGCCTGAAAGCGACCGCCAACGCCTCAGCGACTTCCTCAACCTGCCCGCCGAAGCCACCGCCGTCGAACTCGAAGACGACTACTACGAAATCGACGACCTCCGCGCCTTCTGACGGGCAGGACAACCCAGCGACAACCACCGGACGGACCCGAGGCAAGCGCGCATCACTTCTTGGACGTTGGTAGCCAGGGTGGTCGAACCCTTCCTCAGAACCGTGCCTCCGTCACGGCCTGCGCCGCTCCGATGCCTACACGCATCGGAGCGGCGCCGGGAGTCCGCCATCGCTGTAACTCGCGGGGAGCCAGGCCCCGCACCTCCAGCACCATTTGCTCGGTCAGTAGGAGCGAAAGCGCTCCTGCTCTAGGAACGAACCCCCTCCAACACGTCAGCCCAACTGCCAAGATGCGTTCATGGCGACGACACCGACTGCCTTGGGCCGCATTCAGACGGTAGAACCGCGCAGCGTGTGGCCTCACGAAGCCCACGACTTCACGCCGTGGCTGCTCGGCAACGTCGACGTGCTCGCCGACCTCCTGGGCATGAACCTGGTCCTCGAAGCCGCTGAACATCCCGTCGGAGACTTCTCCCTCGACCTCGTAGGACGCAACGAAGACACCGGTGAACGCGTCATCGTGGAGAACCAACTCGAAGTGTCCGACCACACCCACCTCGGACAAATCCTGACCTACGCCGCAGGCACCGACCCCGCCAACATCGTCTGGATAGCAACCGGATTCCGGCCCGAACACCGCGCCGCCATCGACTGGCTCAATTCCCGCACCGACGAACACACTCGCTTCTTCGGCGTCCAGATTGAAGTCGTCCGCATCGGCGACTCCATGCCCGCCCCGGCCTTCAAACTCGTCGCCCAACCCAATGACTGGGAGAAGGCAGCCAAGACCGCGACCGCCGGAGAACTGTCCGCTCGCGACAGCCTCTACTGGGAGTTCTGGGACCAATACCGCCGCCGTGTCATCGCCGAACACCCCGGCTGGACGTCCTCGGCAGGCTCCACGAAGTCCGCCTGGTTCGGCATGTCCGCCGGAGCACCCGGAGTGAACTGGATATCCGTCTTCACCCGCGCAGGCCTCGCCGTCCAACTCGAATTCACCCGGTTCGACGAAGCCACCAACGACGCCCGCTTCCAAGCCCTCCAGCGCCACCAAGCGGCCCTCGAAGCAGCCTACGGCGCACCCCTCGTCTGGGACGCCGTCGAAGGCCGCAAGGCCCGCAAGGTCGTCGCGCTCAACGAGGGCTACAAAGACGTCGCCGACCGCGAGCAGTGGACCGCATGGATTGACTGGCTCATCGACACCCAAGCCCGATTCCGAGCCGCCTACGACCACGTCGGTGGCTCAGCCACGTTTCAAGGCTGAAGCGTTGACCGACCGCCACCGACGCCACGACTTCTGGGAGCAAGCGGCAGGCACCGAAGGGGCTCCGTGTCCGGCTGGCACCGGGAGCGCCTAGTCTCACGACAGTGACGAGCGGCATCGCGGCAACCCCGGAACCGCCCTACGTGGCCGTCATCTTCACGAATCTCCGCACGAATGTGGACGACGGCTACGAAGAGACCGCAGCCGAGATGGAGGCACTCGCCGCCCAACAACCCGGCTACCTCGGACACGAAGGAGCACGGGACGGCGTCGGCATCACAGTCTCCTACTGGACCGACGAGGCTGCGGCGCTCGGCTGGAAGGCCGTCGTCGAGCACATGACCGCGCAGCAGCGCGGGCGGCAAGACTGGTACACCGACTACACGACGCGAATCGCGACGGTGCACCGCGCCTACACCAAGGCCACGTCGACCTTCCCGCGTTGAGCAGCCGCTCGCAGCAGCATCTGTGCCGGGCGCAGCCACCGGCACACGGCTGCGGCTCTACGACCGCCCTCTCCGCATCCGGCCAGATGTCGGGCGGTTCCTCACCTGAGCAGCCAGCCCACTACCCTTCTGCGCAAGGGGTTCGTTTAGTGGAGGGTTCCGTACAGGGTTCCGCCAATTAAAGAGTGGAACCCCCGCCCCGTTAGCTCAGTTGGTTAGAGCAGCGGACTTTTAATCCGCGGGTCGTCGGTTCGAGCCCGACACGGGGTACGGCGGCGCTGGCGTGCCTGCGGCGATGTGCGGATCGCTCGCGCGGGAGCCCTCTAGGCTGACCGACATGGGTGATCTGGGGGGATCCGAGCCGGCGACCGACCTCTTCGACCAGTGGCTGGCCCACCACGAGGGCCGCGCGCTCGAGCCGGACCGCGCGCCGACCGAGCTGCCCGAGTCGACCGAGCAGATCGAGCAGTTCGAGCAGGCCGCCGATCCCGAGCCGGTCGAGACTCGGACCGACCCCGAGACCGACCCCGAGACCGAGCCCGCGCCCGAGCGGGTCGAGCAGTCATCGCACCGTCCGACCCACCTGGCAGCGACCGATCCGGCAGCCGCCACCGACCTGCCCGACCAGCACCTGGCGGCCGCGAGCGTGGTGGCGGAGCTGGCGGCCGTTGTGCCGCAGCAGCCCGAGGCCACCACGCCGGAGCGTCGGCCGGTCCTGCCGCACACCATCTTCTTCAAGCCGCGACGAGGCACCGAGCGGCTGCTCGGCGTGCTGCTGGTCCTGTTCCTGGCACTGACCGCCGCCGCCGCGGTCTGGGCGTGGAGCGACCGGACATACCTGAGCTACGGCGTCGCCGGCGTGCTCGCCGTGCTCACCGCGATCGTGTGGGCGACCCGCACCGGCGCGAGCCCCACCCGTCTGACCCTGCGCGGCAGCGAGCTGGAGATCATCCGCAACGGCAGCCGCGCCCTGTTCGACCTGGCCGGGCCGCAGACGGTGATCGAGATGCGCGGTGAGCCGGGCGAGCGGCGTTGGAAGGTGCTGATCCAGCGGCGCTCGATGAGCCCGTACGTCATCGACGGCTCGATGGTCGACCCCGGCGAGATGACCCAGGTGCTGCGCTACTTCCGGCCGGAGATCTAGCTCGGGAGCGGCGACGCCCCGGCTGCCAGGGCAACCGGGGCGTCCGACGGCGCGGGAACTCAGCTGGCGGCGACCCCGCGCTCGTGTGCGTCGGTGAGCCGGGTCTCCTCGGCGGCCTGCGCCTCGAGCTCGGCACGGCGCTTCTCGAGCTGGGCGTCCATCTCGCCGGGATCGGAGACCAGGCCGGCGGCGCCGCCGTCGACCGTCTCCAGCGCCCGCCGCGCGAAGACCTGCTGCATCGTGGTGGTGCGCTCGCTGCGGTCACGGCCGACGAAGGAGGTGAACCATGCCAGCGTGGTCGTGACCCGGTTGGCGAAGCCGGTGAGGTAGGCCAGGTGGACGAAGAGCCACATCATCCAGGCGATGAAGCCGGTGAAGTGCAGCTTGCCGACGGTCGCGACCGCCTTGAACCGGCTGATGGTGGCCATCGAGCCCTTGTCGAAGTACTTGAACTCCGTCGGCCGCGGCTTGCCCGCGAGGTCGGCCTTGATCGCCTTGGCGGCGAACTTGCCGCCCTGCATCGCGACCTGCGCGACACCGGGCAGGTGCTTGAGGTTGATCATGTCGCCGACGACGAAGACCTCGGGGTGGCCGGGCAGGGTGAGGTCGTCGTTCACGGCGATCCGGCCTGCGCGGTCGAGCTCGGCGCCGCTCTGCTCCGCGAGCGTCTTGCCCAGGGACGAGGCCTGCACGCCCGCCGCCCAGATCTTGGCGACCGCCTCGATCCGCTGGACCGAGCCGTCCTTGAACTTCATCTCCAGGCCGCGCTCGTCGACGGCGGTGACCATGCCGCCGAGGATGACCTCGACGCCCGTCTTCTCCAGCGCCTTCTGGCTCCAGGCTCCGAGCTTCTCGCCGAACGGCGGCAGCACCTGCGGCGCGGCGTCGACCAGGACCACCCGAGCCTTGCGGCTGTTGATGTAGCGGAAGTCGGACTTGAGCGTACGGCGAGCGAGCTCGGCGATCTGGCCGGCCATCTCGACGCCGGTCGGGCCGGCTCCCACGACCACGAAGGTCAGGAGGTGGTCGACGTTCTCGCCACGGGCGGCGCCGATCTCGGCCAGCTCGAAGGCGCCGAAGATGCGACCGCGCAGCTCGAGCGCGTCGTCGATCGACTTCATGCCCGGCGCGAACTCGGCGAACTGGTCGTTGCCGAAGTAGGACTGCCCGGCGCCGGCGGCCACGATCAGCGAGTCGTAGGGGGTGACGGTCGAGCGCCCGAGGACCTCGCTGGTCACGGTCTTGGCCGTGAGGTCGATGTCGGTGACCTCGCCCATCAGGACGGAGGTGTTCTGCTGCCGGTGCAGCACGTCGCGGGTCGCGGGCGCGATCTCGCCCTGGGACAGGATGCCGGTGGCGACCTGGTAGAGCAGGGGCTGGAAGAGGTGGTGGGTGGTCTTGGCGATCATCGTGACCTCGGCGTCAGCGCGCTTCAGTGCCTTCGCGCTGAAGAGGCCGCCAAAGCCTGAGCCGATGATGACGACCTTGTGCTTGCCTGACTGACTGGCGGTCATGCCAATCCTCTCCTCAGAAGATGACCGATTGGATCGTTCAAGACCTATTCTCGCGCGATCCTTCCCTGGCTTCCAGTCGGGGTACCCATCTCACTGGTCACATCCCCCTGTGGAATAAATAACTCGTTTCGTCGGCGCCTCGCGGGGGTAAGAGGCGGCAAGATCGCTCTTGACCCCCTCCAGGAGAATGAATCGTGCCCCTCACCCGCCCTGCCCTGACGCTGGCTCGTGGGCCCCGCGGCGTTCAGGATGCCAGGCGCTGGGTGGTGCAGGCATGCCTCGACATCGGGCGGCCCGACCTCGTCGAGTGCGCCGAGCTCGGGGTCTCCGAGCTGGTCACCAACGCGGTCCTGCACGGTGCCGACCCGATCCAGGTCCGGGTCCGCGGCACGCGGGAGCACCCGCGGGTGGAGGTCCGCGACGCCTCGGTGGAACGCCCCATCCTGCCCGGCCCTCTCGGCCTGGACCCCGACGACGACCTGCTGCTGACCTTCGGTCGCGGCCTGTCCATCGTCGCCCGCAGCTCGGACGCCTGGGGCGCCGAGATCGAGACCGACGGCAAGGTGGTCTGGTTCGCCCCCGCCTCGGAGCTGGCCGAGGGTGACGGCGTCGAGGGCGTCGTCAACGGCCCGGCGAGCGGCGAGATCGTCCCGGAGATCGAGGATCCGGTCGAGGTGCGGGTGCTCGGCGTGCCGCTACGGCTCTACGTCGGCTTCCAGCAGCACTTCCGCGAGCTGCGCCGCGAGGTACGGCTGCTCGCGATCGCGCACGAGGCCGACTATCCACTGGCCAAGAGCCTCTCCGACCTGTTCGGCACGCTCGAGCGACAGCTGCGCGACGGCATCGGGCTCAGCGACCTGGAGGGCGCGCTCGCCCACCAGGCCGAGATCGCCGACCTGTCCGTGCGGATGCCGCGCGAGGCGGCGACGACGCTGCGCACCTTCGTGGAGCTGCTCGACGTGGCCGACGAGTTCTGCCGCCAGGAGCGGCTGCTCTCGCTGGCGCGCACCGAGGAGCAGCGGGAGTTCCAGCGGTGGTTCCTCGGCGAGTACATCCGGCAGGCGGCCGGCGCCCTGCCCGAGCCATGGGTCGAGCCGGATCTGCAGCGGGCCGACCTGCGCGCCGTACGTTAGGATCGGCTCCCGATGGCGGTGGGGCTCGCCGACAACCGCGACCGAGGTCGGTCGCCAACAGTCCCTACCTGACGATGTCGTCCCAGGTAGGAGGAGTGTTGCCGTGACACCGCCCGAGCGTGTCGAGGATCCCGATCGGGTCGATCCCGCCGTCGACTGCGACGTCGAGCTGGCCGAGCGGCCCGCGCCGCACCCGGGGCAGCTCCTGCGCGAGCACGTCCCGCTCCTCCCGGCGATAGCGGTCGGCGGCGCGATCGGCAGCCTCGCCCGGTACGGCGTGGCCGAGGCGGTGCCGCACACCGCCCGGGAGTTCGCCTGGGCGACGCTCGCCACCAACCTCACCGGTGCCCTCCTGCTCGGGGTGCTGATGGCGCTGATGCTCACCGTCTGGTCCCACACCCGCTACGTCCGGCCGTTCCTCGGCGTGGGTGTGCTCGGCGGGTACACCACGTTCTCGACCTACGAGCTCGACACCCGGGGCCTGCTGGCCGCGGGGCATCCGGCCGAAGCGCTCGGGTACGTCGGGGCCACCGTGGCACTCGGTCTGGTCGCCGTCCTCGCCGGCCTCGCGGGGGGACGGCTGCTGATCGGGCGCCGGGCGGGCGGCCGTGGACCGGAGACGGCCCCGTGACGGTCCTCCTGGTGCTGCTGGGCGGAGCGATCGGTGCCCCGACCCGCTACCTCACCGACCTCGTCGTGCAGTCACGCCACGACACCGCGCTGCCCTGGGGGACGATCAGCGTCAACGTGGTCGGCTCGTTCGTGCTCGGGTCGATCGCCGGACTGGCGTCCGGCTCCGGCCCCGCCTGGGTGCTCACCCTGGTCGGCACCGGCTTCTGCGGTGCCTTGACGACCTTCTCGACGTTCTCCTACGAGACCGTGCGACTGGCCGAGGCGCGGCGCTGGGGAGCGGCAGCGGCGAACGTCGCCGTCTCGCTCGTGCTCGGACTCCTCGCCGTCGCGCTCGGTTGGCGGCTCGGCACGCTCTGAGGGTGCGCCCGCTAGGCCCAGCCGAGCTCGTGCAGACGGGCGTCGTCGAGGCCGAAGTGGTGGCCCAGCTCGTGCACCACCGTCACCCGCACCTCGCGCACCAGCTCCGCCTCCGTGCGGCAGTAGTCCAGCAGCGGACGGCGGTAGAGGAAGATCCGGTCCGGCAGGTACCCGGCCGCATCGAGCCCGAGCGTGCTGCCGTCGTACAGGCCCAGCAGGTCCTGTGCCTCCCCCGGCGGCGGCTCCTCCTCGACCAGCACGACCAGGTTGTGCACCAGCGCCGCGAGCTCGTCCGGGATGGCGTCCAGGGCGTCGTCGACCAGCTCCTCGAAGCGCTCGGGGCTGACGTCGACCACTGCTGCAACCTATCGGCCGTGTGGCTGGAGTGCCGCCGCGCGCGGCCGAGGACGACGTCTGCCCGCGCAGACGCGCCCGAGCCAGCGAGAAGGACGACAGAAAAGCCCTCCGATCTGCGTTTCCGCAGCTCAGAGGGCTTTCGCTGGCGACCCCGACGGGACTTGAACCCGCGGCCTCCGCCGTGACAGGGCGGCGCGCTAACCAACTGCGCTACGGGGCCTTGGCGCTCCGTGCCGCGAGGCCTCGCGACCGGAACGAGAGAAACATATCCCACCGCTCGCGGAGATACCCAATCGGGGCCATCGCGTCCTGTCAGGATCGCTGCATGCGAGGTTCGGACGCCCTGGTCGTGGGCGAGGCCCTGGTCGACATCGTGACCGCCCCCGACGGTACGACGACGCAGCACCCGGGCGGGAGCGCCGCGAACGTCGCGGTGGCGCTCGCCCGGCTCGGCAGGCCGGTCCGGTTCGCGACAGCGCTCGCCGACGACGCCCACGGGCGCCTCCTCGTCCAGCACCTGACCGCCGACGGGGTACGGCTGATCGGCGAGCCGCAGCGCCTGGCCCGGACCTCGACAGCGCACGCGACGCTGGCTCCCGACGGCTCCGCGCGCTACGACTTCGACCTGGACTGGCGGCTCGGCGCGCTCGATCCGGGCCGGCCGCGGGTGCTGCACGTCTGCTCCCTGGGGGCGGTGCTGGCTCCGGGTGCCGATGCCGTCCTCGCCCTGCTGGAGGGCGTCGGTGCCGGCGTCCTCGTGTCCTACGACATCAACGTCCGACCCTCGATCACCGGCGCGGGCCCGGACCTCCTCGAACGGGTGGAGCGGGTCGTGCGGCGCGCCCACGTGGTCAAGGCCAGCGACGAGGACCTGCGGATCCTCCACCCCGACCGCGACCTCCTCAGCGCCGCCCAGCACCTGCTCGGCCTGGGTCCGCGGGCGGTGGTCGTCACCGAGGGCGCCGCCGGCGCGAGCTGGTTCTCCGCGTCGGGAGTGGTCCACGTCGCGGCCCCCGCGGTGACGGTCGTCGACACGATCGGAGCCGGGGACACCTTCTCGGCGGCGCTGCTCGACGCGCTGTGGGACGATCCCGACCGCGACCCCGGCGAGGTCCTGCGACACGCTGCCCGGGCGGCCGCCGTCACCGTCTCGCGGGCGGGTGCGAACCCGCCGTACGGCGACGAGCTCTAGCCGATGGCCTGCTCCAGGCTCCGGGCCGGGTGGCCGGTCAGGTCAGCGATCGCGGTGGAGACGCCGGCGAGCGAGCCGTCGGCGATGGCGAGGTAGGTCGACACCCAGGCGTCGACCTGCCAGTCCGGCGCACCGTAGCCGGCTCGCGAGGCGTAGGCCTCCTCGACCGTCTCGGCGTGATAGTCGATGGAGCGGCCCAGGGCCGCGCTGAGCCGTCTCGCCACCTCGTGGAGTGTGAGCGCCTCGGGACCGGTGAGCTCGTACGTCGACCCCGCATGCGCGGCGGGCTCGCGCAGCACCGCCACCGCGGCGTCGGCGATGTCGTCCTGCGCCACGGCAGCGACCGCACCGTCGCCGGCCGGACCCCGCAGCACGCCGTCCTCGCCGACCATCAGCGGCAGGAAGTCGGCGTAGAGGTTGTCGCGCAGGAGGGTGTACCGCATCCCGCTGGCGCGCAGGTGCTGCTCGGTCGCCCAGTGGTCGCGCGCCAGCGTGAACGTCGCGTCCGGCGCGGCACCGTAGAACGAGACGTAGACGAGGTGCTCGACCCCGGCGGCGGCCGCGGCGTCGACGAACGCCAGGTGCTGGCGCACGCGGTCCGGCGTCTCGGCAGCGGAGACCATCAGCACCGTCGCGGCGTCGGCGAGAGCGCGGCGCACCGCCGCAGGATCGTCGTACGACGCCTGTGCCACCTCGGCGCCGGCCAGTCGCGGCGCCCTGCCGGGGTCGCGCACGACCAGTCGCTGCGGCTGGTCGAGCTCGGCCAGCCGGCGAGCGACCCTGCCGCCGAGCCGGCCCGTCGCTCCGGTGACCACGATCGGCGCCGTACCCATGCTCACTCCCCGGCCGCCGGGGCGGCGAGGCGCGGCGCGTCGATCTCGACGATCACGTTGGTCGCCTTCACCACGGCGCTGGCCGCCACTCCCGGTTCGAGGCCGAGCTCGTCGGCTGCCTCCCGGCTCATCAAGGAGACCAGCCGGTAGTCGCCGCAGGCGAGCTCCACCTGGGCCATCACGCCGTCGCGGACCACCGAGGTGACCACCCCGGAGAGCCGGTTGCGCGCACTGGAGACGCGTTCCCGGCTGCGGGTCGCGGCCAGCAGCTCGGGCAGCCGGTCGGCGTCCAGCACCCGCTGGTTGCCCCGGCGCTCGAAGGTGATCCGGCCCTCCACCTCCCAGCGACGCAGCGTGTCGGGGCTGACGCCCAGTGCTTGACCGACCTCACCGATTCGCAGGTACTGCGCCATGGCGCCGAGCGTATCGGCTCAGCGGGGGAAGCGGACCCCTCCGAGGAGGGAGAACCGAGTCGCCGAGCCCTCCGCGACGGTCGAGGTCGGGTGCAGGGCGAACACCGTGCCGTGCGGCGTCACGAGCTCGATCCGGGCGCCATCCTCCAGCCTGGTCACCCGGCCCACCGTCGCCTCGATCTCGCCGTCCGGATCCAGCCGCACGTGCGCCGGCCGGGTGAGGACCAGGGTCTCGTCGAGGTCGAGGGCGCCGTCGAAGCCGAGGAAGCGGGCCACCTCGGGGGTGGGAGGCGCCTGCATCAGCGACTCGGGGTCCGCATCGGCCACGATCCGACCCGCCATCACGATCAGCACCCGGTCCGCGAGCGCCCACGCGTCCGCCCGGTCGTGGAGCACCACGACCACGGCGCCGGCGGCCTCGCGCAGCGTGGAGGCGGTGTCGGCGACCAGCGCGCGCTGGGTCTCCGGATCGAGCCCGGCGAACGGCTCGTCCAGCAGCAGCAGGTCCGCGCCGACGGCCACGCCGCGCGCCAGGTGGACCCGACGGCGCTCACCGCCGGAGAGCGCCGCGGCCGGCCGGCCGGCGAGGTGGTCGGCGCGCATCCTGCGCAGCGCGTCGATCGTCCGCTGGCGGCGCTCGGCACGCGGAACGCCGAACCACGCCTGGGCGAGATCGACGTTCGCCCGGACCGACCGGGACGCCAGCCCGGGCGTCTGCAGCACGGTGGCCACCCGCCCCTCCACCCGGCGCCGGCCGCGGGCCGGCAGCACACCGCCGATCGCCTCCAGCAAGGTGCTCTTACCGGCACCGTTGGGGCCGAGCACGGCGACGACCTCGCCGCGGCGTACGGAGAAGGAGACGTCGTCGACCACCACGCGGCCGCCCCGGCGCACCTCGAGACCGGCGAGAGTGAGGACGTCGTCCGCGCTCACGAGGACCGGCCCACCCGGCGCTGCGCACCGGCGTACTGGAGGACGGTGAGGATGGTGGTGACGATGAGGATCAGCCCCATCAGGAGGATGCCGATCGCGATGGCCTCCGCATAGCGTCCGGCGCCGACCTTCTCCAGCGCCGCAGAGGCGAGCGTCTGGGTGGAGTACTCGGCGTTCCCCCCGACGATCGCCACCGCACCGACCTCGGAGAGGCCCGATCCGATCGCTGCGATGATGGCCGCGAAGATCCCCACCCGCGCCTCGCGCAGGGCCAGCAGCGCGATCCGGTGGCGCCGGGCGCCGAACGCGCGTGCCTGCGCGATCAGGCCCGGCGCGATGTCGCTCACCGCCGAGGTCGTCAGCGCGATGATGATCGGGATCGCCAGGATGGTCTGGGCGAGGTAGACGCCCCGGAGCGTGAAGAGCAGGTGGTAGTGGGCCAGCGGTGCCGTCGGGAACATCAGGACGGCGAGCACCACGCCGACGATGACCGGCGGCAGACCAAGGCCGGCGTTCGCCAGGGTGACCAATACGCCACGGCCGGGGAAGCGGCCCAGGCCGAGCGTGAGGCCGATCGGCAGCCCGACCGCGAGACCGATGCCGGTGGAGATCGCACAGACCTTCAGCGTGACGTTGACCAGGCCCCACAGGTAGGGGTCATGGGACACGATCAGGTGCCAGGCCTGCTGCAGGCCCTGCCACAGGAAGCTCACGGTGTCGGCCCGGCGGTCGGCTGCCCGGTCGGCTGCCCGGTCGGCTGCCCGGTCGGCTGGGCGCCATCCCCGGCTGCGGCGCTCGGTACGACGTAGACGAGCCGCCCGTCGGAGAGCCGGTAGACCTCGCCGACCCGGGTGCCGCTGCCGATCACGCTGGCGCCGTCGCTGGGCACCGGGCCGGTGGTCTCGCCGGGCCGGATCGTGACCGCATCGGACGGCTCGGAGGTCGGCGTCAGACCGGACGTCGTGACCGCGCGGTCCAGGTGCAGCGAGGCGAGGGCGGCGAGCAGGAAGGCGAGCGAGAGCACGATGCCGAGGTCGAAGAGGTTGACCAGGCCGTCCAGCGGATCGCCGGCGCGGTCCTCGTAGCGGTGGGCGCGACGGCTGACCTTGATCACGACGCCGCCGGGGCGGGCGGGGCCGCCGGAGTCCCGGTCGTCGCGGCGGCGCTGTCGGTGAGGATGGCGGCGACGTACTCGAGGTCGGAGTAGTCCTGCCCGTAGAGCCGGTCGCGGAGCAGCGACAGCGCGAACGCGACGGCACCGACCAGGAGACCCAGCACGGTGATGCTGAAGGCGATCCGGAGGTTGTCGGTCAGCGCCGTCACGTCACCGTCGGCCAGGCCCTTGAGCGCCGGTGAGAGTGGGATCAGCGTTCCCATCAGACCCAGCGCCGGTCCGAAGCGCACCAGCAGCCGGGTGCGGGTCAGCCGGCTCTGGCAGGCGAAGTCGAAGTCGGCGAGCCGCTTGGCGATGCGCGGCTCGGCGTTGGGGACCCCGAGGTCGCCGACGATGTTGGTCAGCGCCTCCCCCATCGGCCGGCTCCAGGCCACCGGCACGAGCGCCGCGCGCGCGGCCTCCGTCTCACCGGCGTCGACTCTCGCCCGCGCCTCGGCGGCCGCGTCGGCCAACAGTGGGAAGCGACGCCGGCTCCGCTGAGCGGCCTCCACGGCGAACGCACCGGCCTCGTAGATCACGACGGCCAGGGCGACCAGCGCCAGCAGGACGACGGGCAGCTCCAGCGCGGCGGCGACCTTGAAGACGGCCCGGTAGATGTCGTCGCTCATGGGCGCATCCTGCCGGGTCCGCGCGCATGCAGTCCACGCGCCAGCCGTCCGGCGACCGCTCGCGCGTGCCGGGACTCGCGCAGGCCGCCGGCGGCGAACGCCAGCAGGCAGACGACCGTGGGCAGCACCCAGTCCGGCAGCGAGAACGGCGATCGTGCGGGGGTGGTCTGCCCGGCACGTGCGGCGGGCGCGGTGGCCGACACACCGGCCGCTGGAGCGGGTACGTCGGCGTCGGCCAGCAGGATGCCTGTCACCGGGACGCCGTCGACCGTCGGCTGCGCCGGTGACGTCGGGGAGGCGGTCGCCGTCGCGCTGGGGACCGTCGTCGTCCCTGAGGGCGGTGCGAGCAGGCCGCCGCTGGAGGATCCCGTGGCGGAGGTGGTGCCGGAGGCAGTGTCGGAGGTGGTGCCGGGGCTCGCGGTCGCACCCTGCGAGGGCGTCGAGGACACCTTGCCGCCGTGGTGCTTCCCGTTGCTCTTCGTCGGGCCGGTCGACGGGGCGCCCGGGTCCGGATCCTGGCCGCTGCCCGCCGGCGAGGACGGCGCCGCCGTCGGTGTGCTCTCGACGTCGATCGTGAGCGGTTCGGATCGGCCCGCCGAGCCGTCGTCCGCGCTGGCCTGGACCGACACGACGAAGGTGCCCTTGCTGTGCCAGGCGTGCGTCGGCCTGGCACCGGTGACCGGGGGCGTGCCGTCCCCGAAGTCCCAGCGGTAGGTCACCCCGGGCGGTGCGCTCTGCAGGTCGGCACCGAAGCCGACCGAGGCGCCGAGCTCGGGCTTGGTGGTGGCGGCGTGAATCGTCGGAGTGAGCCACGAGCCGGTGGTGTGGACGCGGATCACCAGCGGGCCCTGATCCGCGCTCAAGGGGATGTAGCCGTTGAGGTTGGGGTCGCTACCGAGGTTGACGTCGGAGGAATCCCGGAGCGGTCGGATGTAGCCGAAGCTGCCGCCGTCGGCGGAGTAGTAGACCGCCGGGGCCAGACCGTCCTCGAACCGGGTCTGCCCGGGCGCCGCCAGATCACCGGTGCGATATAGCGGGTGTGCCGCTCCGCTGGTGTCCAGGACCTCGGCATAGGTCACGGCTCCCGGCCGGAGCATGCTGCCAGCCTCGTCCGGGTCGGCGGTATGGGCGATCAAGGTGTTCAGGGACGGCCCGGTCACCGAGAGCGTCGATGGTTGGGAGTCCCGCGGCCCCTGCTTGTCGTACGCGACACCCTCGACATCCTTCAACGCCTTCAGGTCCTCGAAGTCGAAGCTCTGCGCTCCCGCCTTCCCGCTCTGGTCGTAGACGTCGATCTCGACGCATGCCTGGCTGGAGCAGCTGCCCGCCGCTTGCGCGGGCGCGCCCCCCGGCACCAGCCCGAACACGACGACCGCGAGCGCTGCCAGCCCGAACAGGTGGCGCGCCCGCGGTCGTGGATGCCTGGGGATCAGCGCACCGTCACCTTCTTGTTGGCGGTCTTGTCCGAGGTCGAGCCCTGCCCGTTGAGATAGACGACGTGGTAGCGCCACGTGCCCTTCTTGAGCTTGGCCTTGAGGTGGAAGGTCGAGGCGCCCACCCCGAGCTTCTTGGTCTTGACGACCTTCAGCCTATGACCCGGGTGCGAGGCGTAGAGCACCGCCGTCGCACCGAGGCCGGCGCGCGGCGCGATCGAGCCCTTGAGCACCAGGCGGTGGTTCTTCACCTTCGCCTTGTCGAGCTTGACCTTGCCCTCGACGGTGACGGTTCCACCGGTCGTCGCCCCGGCCGTCAGGGTCAGGCTCGTCGGCTGCAGGAGGTCGCCGAACGCGGGGTCGAGGGCGGCGTTCTCGATCTGGGTGATGGTTCCGGTCGCTAGCGAGTAGTTCGCGCTCGCCGTGGGGGTGTAGCTGATGGCGATGTGCCCGCTGGCGTCGGTGGTGCCGGTCGCCACGGTGATCGGCGCCGCGCTCGGCTCGCCGGCAGGCACCGAGCGCAGGGACACCTTCTGCCCGGCCAGGGCCGGCGTACCCGGCACGACGTTCTTCAGCGAGCCGCTCACGGTGATCGGCTTGCCGGCCTTCACCGAGGCCGGCAGCGCGTTCGCGCTCAGCCTCGGCGCGGCGTCCGGCAGGAAGGGAGCGTCGTTGGTGGAGTCGAGGTAGTTGCCGATCAACTTCTGCGCCGCCGGCGAGGTGATCCAGTTGAGGAAGGCCTGGGCCTCGTTCTGGTTGATCGCCGGGGTCGTCCCGGTGATCGCCGCCGGGTTGATGGCGTAGGCGTGGAACGAGTTGACGAGCAGGTTCGAGGAGCCTCGGACCACTACCTGGAGGTTGTGGACCGCGTTGGTGGAGGCGAGGTACTGGTAGGTCCCCCGGTCGGTGAACACGTAGCAGTCGTTCGCTCCGGACGACGGGCTGCAGGTGTCGGCGTACTCGATGTTGGCGGCCTGCTTCGCGCCGGTGGTGATGTACCAGGACGGATTGGCCGCGGTCGAGGGGCAGTCGCCGGTCGAGGTGGACGGCTTGGTCCCGCCGCCGTTCGCGGCGGAGACGGCGCAGGTGCTCACCCCGCTGGTCGCGGCCCAGATGGCGTGCGAGGCCACGTCGGTGCCCGAGCCGGTCTCCCGGGCGATGAGGTGGGCCCTGCCCGCCTGGCCGGCGGCCGCGAGCTTCTGGAACGCGTCGACCGGATCGGCATCCACGGCTCCCCCCGACATCACGCCGGCGGGGTCGCTGGCCGGCCCGAGCAGGACGAAGTCGCCCCAGAAGATCGCGCGGCCGTAGGGCTCGACGGAGTAGCCGTCCGCGACGAACTGGTTCTCCAGGCTGGCGGCGTGCACGATCAACGCACCGAACTGCCCGGTCTTGGCGTTGTCGATCGCCACCTGGGTCGCGCTGCCCTGGTAGGTGACCGTGTACTGCGGGTAGGCGGCCTCGAAGCCCGGCTTGAGCACCGCGGCGAACAGGTTCGAGTCGGAGACGTCGCTGGTGCCGGCCACGTTGAGGGTGTTGCCGGAGTCGGCCCGAGCCGGCGTGGGGGTCAGCGTCGCCACGGTCAGGGCCGAGGCGAGAGCGAGAGCCGTCGCGAGCACGCGACGCGTCAGTGGGGTACGCACTCTTGATGTATAGCAGGACGAATACTTAGAGAAAACCTAGGTTCCCCCGAGGGCTTGCCTTCTCCTGCTAGGCATGGGTCATCGCTTCGAAGGAAAGGGCATCATGCGCGCGCTCGTCCAGCACCGGTTCGGAGACCCCGCCGAGGAGCTCCACGTCGAGGAGGTCGAGACCCCGGTCCCCGGCCCGGGCCAGATCCTGGTCCGGATGGTGCTCTCGCCCATCCACAATCACGACCTGCTCACGGCGAGCGGCGACTACGGGTTCAAGCCGGATCTGCCGGCGCGTGCCGGCACCGAGGCGGTCGGCGTGGTCGAGGGCCTGGGAGACGGTGTCACCGGGCTCAGCGTCGGGCAGCGGGTGTCCATCGGCGGCGTCTTCGGTGCCTGGGCGGAGTACTTCGTCGTCGCCGCCGGCGCCGCCATCCCGGTGCCCGACGGGCTCCCGGACGAGGCGGCCGCGCAGCTGGTCGCGATGCCGTTCAGCGCTATCGCGCTGCTGGACTCGCTCGGCGTCGAGGCAGGTCAGTGGATCGCCCAGAACGCGGCGAACGGCGCCGTCGGTCGGATGCTCGCCCAGCTCGCCCACGCCCGCGGCGTCAACGTCGTCGGCCTGGTCCGTCGAGCGGCCGGGGTGCAGGAGCTCGCCGCCGCCGGCATCGGCGACGTGGTGGCCACCGACGCCGAGGGCTGGCAGGACGACGTACGCCGCATCACCGGCGGGGCGGACCTGGTCGCAGGTGTGGACTCGGTCGGTGGTCGCGCCAGCGGTGACCTGCTCGACCTGCTGGCCGAGCACGCCACCCTGGTCGTCTTCGGCGCGATGGGCTCCCAGCGGCTCGACCTCGCGCTCGGCGACGTCCTGTTCAAGCAGGTCACCGTCAAGGGCTTCTGGGGCGCCAAACTGAACCTGGACCCCTCCCGGCGGCAGGCGCTGTTCGCCGAGCTGCTCTCCCGGATCACCTCGGGCGAGATGCAGCTACCGGTCGAGCAGGTCTTCGACCTGGCGGACATCGCCGAGGCCGTCGCCGCCAGCCGCCGCCCGGGCCGCAACGGCAAGGTGCTCCTGCGCGGCTGAGGGGCTACCGGCTCACCGACTCACAGCGGCGTACCGAGGAGCCACGCGACGCCGTCGGTCGCCTGGCGGGCGGTCCACACCCCGTTCGCGTGCAGGTTCTTGCGGCCCTTGTCGCTGAGGAACGCCAGGATCTTCGCGGGCATGGCACCGCTCGGCGCTGTCGGCATGCCGTCCAGGATGTAGCGCTCGCGCTGGCGCTCGTCGAGGAAGAACACCTCGTCGGAGTGCTGGATGTCGTAGGTGAGCACGCGACCGGTGCGCCAGTTGCGCACCACGTCGTCCTGGGGGACCTTCTTCCAGAAGACGCCGAAGAACTTCCAGATGGCGTGCACGTCCGCCGCGGATCCCGTGAGGAGCACCCAGTTCGGGACGTCGGAGGAACCCTGCACGTACTGCTTGCGATAGGCGGCGAGCTGAGCCGGCGTGTCTCGCTTCGGATCCACTGTCAGGGTGATGAAGACGACGTTCTTCGCCGCTGCCGGGTGCTGGTCGGTCGCGCGGGCGGTCGCCAGCAGCGTCGCGGTGTCGATCGGGCACGTCTCCTGGCACAGCGTCATCGAGTCGGACAGGACGACCACCTTGCCGGCGAAGTCGGCCAGGTGACGGACGGCCCCCGTGCTGTCGGTCAGCGGAGCGTCGAGCAGGGCCCCCGGAACCGCCTGGTCCAGCCTCGTGCCGACATTGCGCGCCGGCGGCGCCACTGCTGGTGCGGTGGAGGAACCGCAGGCCGTGAGGAGCACCGCCAGGGTCAGACCGAGAACGGCGATGAGGGATCGGCGTGCGGAGGACACGCTTGCGAGGCTAGCCACCGGCCCAACCGGCCCGGACGCCGGGCGGAGGTGACATACCCCGTGCGGTCGGCGTACGGACCGGTGTTGCAAACTACTTGCAACAACGACATCCTGTCGTTTGTCCGCAGGTCGCCGCATCGGGCTGGCGACCGTCCACCTCGGAGGGAGTTCCCGTGGCGAACCAGGCGTCGGTGGTCGCGCAGCCCACGTTCGTCGAGCGGATCGGCGCGTTCCGTCGCAGCCTCACCACCGCCGACAAGCGCTCGCTCGCGGGGATGGCCGGCTTCATCGTGCTGCTCCACGTCGTCGGGTTCTTCGTGCTGTTCGCCCTGGTCTCACCGCACGGCTACCACCTAGGCGGCGACCACCCGGTGTTCACCGCGGGGGTGGGCGTGCTCGCCTACACCTTCGGCCTGCGGCACGCCTTCGACGCCGACCACATCGCCGCCGTCGACAACGCGACCCGCAAGCTCATCGCCGACAACCTGGCTCGCGAGGCGGCGGGCGTCGAGCCGGTGAAGAAGCCGCTCTCGCTCGGGTTCTGGTTCTCCCTGGGTCACTCCACGATCGTCTTCGCGCTCTCGTTCCTGCTCTCGATCGGCGTACGCGCCCTCGTCGGTCCCGTCGAGGACGACTCCTCCAAGCTGCACACCATCACCGGCGTGATCGGCCCCTCGGTCTCGGGCGTCTTCCTGTGGATCCTCGGCATCCTCAACCTCGCCGCGCTCGTGGGCATCATCAAGGTCTTCGGCCAGATGCGCCAGGGCAGGTACGACGAGGCGACCTTGGAGAAGCACCTCGACGCGCGCGGCTTCATGAACCGCTTCCTGGGCAAGCTGACCAAGACGATCACCAAGCCCTGGAACATCTACCCCATCGGCGTGCTCTTCGGCCTCGGCTTCGACACCGCCACCGAGGTGGGGCTGCTCGTGCTCGCCGGTGGCGCCGCCGCGTTCCACCTGCCGTTCTACGCCATCCTGGTGCTGCCGATCCTGTTCGCCGCCGGGATGTGCCTGATGGACACGGTCGACGGCGTGTTCATGAACGCCGCCTACGGCTGGGCCTTCGCCCGACCGGTCCGCAAGGTGTTCTACAACCTCACCATCACCAGCATCTCGGTGGTGGTCGCGCTGGTCATCGGCACCATCGAGCTCGTCGGCGTCCTCGCCGACCGTCTCTCCATCACCAACGGCCCGCTCGCCTGGATCGCCGGCATCAACCTCGACTACGCCGGCTACGCCATCGTGGCACTCTTCTTCGTCTCCTGGGCGGTGGCGATCTCGGTGTGGCACTTCGGCCGCATCGAGGAGCGCTGGCAGGTCAATCTGGCGGACTGAGGGCTCGGCCCCCGCGCACCGCTGTAACGCGGTGTCCGGTGCTCTTCGGCGGTGCTGCAGCACCGCTGTAGAGACCCGAACACCGCGTTACATGCGACCGGGGGCGGCTCAGGACAGCGTCATCCGACCACCTCGGCGCCCGGCAGGACCGCCGACCATCCACCGTCGACGACCAGGTTGGCACCGGTGACGTACGACGCCTCGTCGCTGGCCAGGAACAGCGCACACCTCGCCGCCTCCTCGGCACGACCGATACGGCCCAGCGGGATGGCGGCAGCGATCCGCCGCATCGGGTGATCCTCGGCCAGGAGGTCGTTGCGGGTGGCGGGCGTCTCGATCATGCCGGGACTGATGCAGTTGACCCGGATCCCGTACGGCGCCCCCTCGGCGGCGAGCTGCCTGGTCAGCGCGATGACGCCGCCCTTGGTGACCGTGTGCGCGACGCGCAGGTTGGTCATCGAGCCCGTCATGCCGGCGGTGGAGCCGACCAGCACCACCGCCGCGCTGCGCGACCGCTTGAGGTGTCGCCACGCGTGCTTGACCGCGAAGAAGACGACGTCGAGCTCGTGGCGCAGGTTGAAGTCCCAGTCCTCGCTAGTGATCTCCTCCAGCGGACCGAACCGGGTCGCCCCGGCGTTCGCGTAGAGGATGTCGATCCCGCCGTGCTCCGCCGCAACGTCCTCCAGCCAGCTCCGGGTCGCCTCCTCGTCGCTCAGATCGACCGCCGCGACCCCCGGCGCCGGCTTCACATCGCACCCGACGACCGTGGCGCCCTCGGCGGCGAACAACTCGGCCGCTACCGCACCCTGGCCGCCGGCGGTCCCGGTGATCACGGCGACGCGGCCCGCGAGGCGGCCACTCATCGGGCGCTCACCGGGCCGCTCACCGGGCACTCATCGGGCACGCACAGCCCCGCTGTCGAGCTCGGCGAGGGTGTCCTCGACCCAGTCGGCGACGTAGGCGTTGATGTGCGGCATGTGGTCCAGCCCGACGTGCTCGGCGGCCCCCTCCTCGATCGAGAAGATCCGCAGCTCGCGCTTCGGGGAGTTGATCGCCTGGTCGTAGGACCGATGGGCGTACTCGACCGAGATCTGCCGGTCGTTGGCGCCGTGCGCGATCAGGAACGGCACCGTGATCCTCTCCACGACGCCGTCGAGGTTCACCCCCTCGGCGTAGGAGATGAACTTCTCGACGTCGTCGAAGCCCCACACCCACAAGACGTGCTCCCAGTAGTGCGGCACCGGGTTCTCGCCCTCGCGCTGCAGCCGCTTCTTCTGCACCTCGCCCCAGTTGTGGTTGGCGCCCCAGACCGCGATGAACCTGATCCGCTTCTCGAACGCCGCCGCCCGCGGCACGTAGTAGCCGCCCAGCGACCAGCCGACCAGCCCGATCCGGTCGCTGTCGACGTCGGGTCGGGACTCCAGCCAGTCGATCTGCGCCGTGGCCCACTGCTCGGACTCGATGCGCGACTTCAGGTCGCCGAAGCGCAGCGCCTCCCCCGAGCCGGGGTTGTCGATCATCAGCACCGAGACCCCGCGCTCACCCATCTCCTGGGCCCAGCCGGAGGTGTACATGTGCTCCTTGGTGGAGTCCAGCCCGTTCCACATGATCACGCACGGCACCGGCTCGCCGGCCTTCGACGCGTTCGAGAAGTACGCCGGCAGCGTCGTCCCCTCGAACGGGATCTCCACCCGCGAGGTGGCCGGGTCGGCGATCTCGAAGACCTTCTCGAAGGCGTCCAGCGCCTGCTGGTAGAAGGCCCGCCGGGTCGGGTCGGAGTTGGAGAGCATCCGCTCGGCCTGGCACACGTACAGCCCCGAGCGGTACCACTGCTGACCCGCGGTGCGCAGGTGGCCGGCGGCCTCGGACGCACGAGCCTGGTCGGCGACCTGGTCCGCCACCGCCTTCCACGACTGCATGAACAGCCTGCTTCCGGAGTCGACGTCGGCCGCCTCCCGCGCGGGGCGGCAGGCCCGGTCGACCTCGTCGATCAGACCGCCGTTGTTCAGCGTCGCGCAGACGCCGAGGTTCCAGACGTACTTGGGGCCGGTGAAGTACTCGAACATGGCGCCACTGTGCCGGTCGTCACAGCGGTCCGGAACCCGCCGCGGCCTGATGGGAGGTATCCGCATCCACCGGCTTTCCCGGGGCCCGAACACCGTCCGACCCGGGGCGTGCTCGGGCCGGGACAGGCCGGGGACGAACGCCTCGCGACGGCCACCTTTTCGCGAGGACGGCGACGATGGGGCCTCGCCGTGCGATGATGGACGGGATGACGAAATCAGCCGGATCGCGGCGACACCTGGCCAGTAGCCCGTTCACCGCTGATCCGGTGCCGGTCATCGAGCAGTACGCGGTCGGCGACCACGTCTCCCACGACGCCCACGGCGTCGGTCGGGTGATCGACGTGGAGTCAGCGGCGGTGAGCGTCGACTTCGGTGCGCAGACCGTCCGGGTCACCAGCCCCTACGCGAAGATGACCAAGCTCTAGTCCGGGCTCTCGTCCCAGCCCGACCCGCCGCTTCCCTTCCGGGCGGCCGCGGGGCGGGGCGGTACGAGGGCTCCTGCCACGCGCACCAGGAACTCCTGCGCCAGTCGTCGTTGGCCGGCGTCGTTGGGGTGCAGGTGGTCTCCGCTGTCGTAGCGCTGGTCGAGCCGGGCCGGGTCGGCGGCGCTGCGAAGAGCCGCGTCGAAGTCGACGTACGCCGATCCGCTGCCGCGCACCCCGTCGTTGACCGCCACCCGGATCGACTCACGGGACTGGTCGTACAGGCTCGAGCCGAGCCGTGGCGGCACGGTGGCCAGGCAGACGCCGAGCCCGGCGCGCTCAGCGCGGTCCGCCAGCTGCCGTAGGCCCTCGAGCAGCTCGGCGGAGGTCGGCAGGTCCGACAGCGGCTCGATGTCGCCGGGCAGGCCCAGGTCGTTGGTCCCGAGCGCGACGACCACGTCGGTGACGCCCGGCACCCCGAGGACGTCCTCGGCGAAGCGCGCCAGGCCAGATCGGCCATGTGCGCGGTTGAGTGGGCCTCCGTCCCGCAGCAGCCGATTGCCCGGGATGCCGCGGTTGACGATGTCCATCCCCGCGCCCGGCGGCGTGGTGTCCTCGAGCAGCGCTGCCGCCTGCTCGGGCCACCCCATCGCGGTGATCGAGTCGCCGAGGCAGACGACGACCCGCCGTCCGGACCCTGCTCCCCTCACCGCCGGAACCAGGCCGCGCTCGCCGCTGGACAGCTCCGACCGGCGACGTCGCGAGTCGCGACGAGCGGGTCGCCCCATTCCTCGGGCGCCACGAAGTCCTCGCCGTCGAAGACCACGACACAGGTGACCGACCCGCGGCGGAAGGCCAGCACGTCGTCACGACCCGCGTCGAGCCACTGAAGCCCCACCCCGGGGTCGAGCTCGGCATGCGCCGCCACGGCGCGCCGGTAGAAGTGCCACACCGACGCAGGGTCCGCCTGCTGCGTGTCGGCGGCGAAGGGAGCGAACCAGTCGGGCTGTGGCAGCCAGGCCGACCCTGTGGTGAAGCCGTACGCCGGCGCGCCGGACGACCATGGCAGCGGCACCCGGCAGCCGTCGCGGCCGTGCTCGGTGTGGTGCGAGCGCGCCCAGATCGGATCCTGGCGCGCCTCGTCCGGGAGGTCCTGCACCTCCGGCAGGCCCAGCTCCTCGCCCTGGTAGAGGAAGACCGAGCCGGGGAGCGCCAGCACGAAGAGCAGGGCCGCCGTGGCCCGGCACGTCCCGAGCGCGACGTCGACGCGGCCGCGAGCGCGGGTTCGGATGGCGTTCGGGTCCGCGCTGCGCACCGGCTCGGGCTCGACGAGTCCGTAGCGGCTCACCGCGCGGTGCACGTCGTGGCTGTTCAGCGTCCAGGTGGGCACGCCCTCGGCACCGTCGAGCGCCGCGAACGTCGCCGACACCGACGCTCGGAACGCGCCTGCCTCGAACGGTTGCTGCATCAGGTCGAAGTAGAACGCCTGGTTGAGCTCGCCCGGCCGCAGGTAGTCGGCGATCTGGGCCGGTGGCAGCCAGACCTCGCCGAGCAGGTTGCGGGGCGGGTCGTAGCTGTCGGCGATCTTGCGCCAGCGCGGGAAGATGTCATGCACGCCGGGCTGGTTCCACAGGTACGGGTTCTCGCCCTCGGGATCCGCCAGGTCGGGCAGACCGTGCGCCTTGACCATCGCGTAGGCGACGTCGATGCGGAATCCGTCCACGCCCCGGTCGAACCAGGTGCGCAGCACGTCGTCGAACATCTCGGCGACCGCCGGGTGCTCCCAGTTGAAGTCGGGCTGGGTGGCGTCGAAGGCGTGCAGGTACCACTGGCCGTCGGGGACACGGGTCCACGCCGGGCCGCCGAACGTCGAACGCCAGTTGTTCGGCGGTTCGGCACCGTCAGGACCCCTGCCCTCGGCGAAGTGGAACCTCGCCCGCTCCGGCGAGCCGGGACCGGCGGCGAGTGCTGCCTGGAACCATGCGTGCTGGTCCGAGCAATGGTTGGGCACCAGGTCCATCATCAGCCGGAGGCCCCGCCGGTGGCAGGCGTCGCGCAGCCGCTCGAACGCCGGCAGTCCACCGAAGCGCTCGTCGACGGTGAGGTAGTCGGCGACGTCGTACCCACCGTCCCGGTTCGGGGATGGGTAGCACGGATTGAGCCAGACGGCGTCCACGCCGAGCGCGGCGATGTGATCGAGATGCTCGACCACCCCGTCGAGGTCGCCGACACCGTCCCCGTCGCTGTCGGCGAAGGACTTCACGTACAGCTGGTAGACGACGCTGCTACGCCACCAGTCGGCGTGATCGATGCGAGGGTAGTTCGTCACGGATCTAGGGTCCTAGCGTGATGTTGTCGAGGTTGATGGCGCCGGTCTGACTGCTGCTGCGCCACAGGACGACGCTGTGCAGGCCGGCGGTGAGCGTCACCTGCACCGGGAGCGTGGCCCAGGTGTCCCAGCCGCCTTGCGCCGGGAAGGTCGGCACCGCGACCTGGCGCCCGTCCACCGCCACGATGCGGGTGGCGTCGGATCCCCCGTTGGCGTAGCGCAGCGTGAGGGTGTACGTCCCGGCGGAGGGGGCGTTGATCGTGAAGGAGACCCCGCTGTCGGCGCTGGCGAAGTTGTCCACGAAACCTGACCCGGTGTAGCCGGGGTGGTCGCTGCCGACGGTGACGTTGGTGCGCACAGCGCTCTCGGCCTCGTAGCGGTTGTTGCTCGGCGTGGTGAAGGTGCGGTCGACGTAGATCATGTCCCACACCGACAGCGAGGGCACGGTGAAGGAGATGAACCGGCCCTTGCTGTCGCTGCCCGGGGTGAAGGACAGCGTGGTGCTGGAGCCATGGGCGACGTCGGGCGAGGCGACCCGGACGTTCGTCGGGTTCTCGTCGGGCCCCAGGTAGTACTTCATGCTGAGGTTCGTCTGCACGGGCGGCGTCGCCTTGCCGGCGTCGCGCCAGGTGCCGTTGTTGCCGAGCAGGTTGATCAGCTGGATCACGTCGTCGGTGCCGGTCTTCTTCACATCGGTCCATACCGAACCGCCCGTGGCGCTACCGGACGTGGCGACCCCGTTGATCGAGACGAACTGGCTACCGGAATCGACCGAGTGCACGTCCGGGCCGTAGAGCAGGTTCTCGTAAGCGGTGATGAAGTCGTAGTAGTCCTTCATCCAGTCGCGCAGGGCGTTCGTCATCTGCTTGTTGTGGTCGGGGAAGTACGGCGCCGACAGCATGGAGTCGCCCTGTGACATCTCGATGTGGCTGGCTCCCGAGGCCGCGATGGCTGCGTCCTCCAGCTGCACGGAGGTGGTGTCCAGCGTGCCGAGGACCAGGTTGTCGAGGTTCACGAAGCCGGAGTCCCCGCTGCCGACGGTGATGCTCACGGTGTGGGTGCCCGCGGTGAGGGTCGGCGAGACGACGTCAGCGTCGTCGTGCCAGTTGTTCCAGTTGCCGTCACCGGCCATGGTCACCCGCCCCACCGGCTGGCCGTCCACGGTGACCGTGCGTGTCGCATCGCCGTTGGTGCCGTTCGCGTAGCGGAAGACCAGGCTGTAGCGGCGCGCCTCGGGCGCTGTGACGGTGAAGGTGACAGCGTCGCCCGGGTTGCCGTAGTTGGCCACGAAGCCGGTGCCGGTGTAGCCCGCGTGGTCGGTGGCCACGGTCAGCCCGGCACTGCGCTGGGCGCTCTCCGCCTCGTACGCCGGACCGGCGTCGTCCTTGGTGTTCGGATAGGCGGCGATCACCGACGGGATGCCGCCGGAGGCGAGCTGCTGGTCGTCGAGATAGCTCTTGATGGAGCCGTAGGTCTCGTGGTTGTCCCACAGCTCGCTGTACAGGTAGTCGGTCTTGCGGCCGGCCGCCAGCTGCGGGCCTCCGAAGCCGTCGACGGCGTTGAGACCCAGCGCCTTGCCCGTACCGAGAGCGGTACGGCTGGCGGCGACGAGCGAGGCGAGCCCGGCCGGGACGTCCACTGCCTTGCCGCTGGTGTCGGTCATGGCGCCCCAGTCACCGAGCTGGTCCAGGTGGACGCCGTCGAACCCCATCGTGTTGACCTCGTCGAGGTACTTGTTGGTGATGAAGCTCTGCCACGAGGTGTTGGCGGGGTTCATGATGTAGAGGTTCGTGGCGGGCTGGTTCGGCTTCATCTCGAAGGACCACGGCTGGCCCGACGAGGCGTACTTCAGCGCCCAGTCCGGTGAGACGCCGGAGACCGACTGGTAGTCCTGCAGCGCGGCGTAGGACATCGTGTAGGGCATCGCGGCGGTGGTGTCCGCGTGTGCCGCGGCGATGTAGGCCTTGACCGTGTCGGGCGAGATGACGTCACCGTTCCACGCGGTCCAGGTCGAGGGCAGCGATCCGTCGGCGTTGCGCTGCACCGGGTTCTCGTGGCGCCACATCCAGTCGTAGAACTGCAGCGCGTCGATGTGGTAGCGCCGGACCAGCTGGTCGACCTCGGCCTGCGCGGTGGTGGCGCCGACCCCCGTCGGATAGGAGGTCAGGGCCGCGAAACGGGGGAAGTGGGTCCAGGTGCTGGAGACGTCGATCGCGGTGACGGCGCTGGAGGAGCCCGCCGTGATCGAGACGAGGTAGCCGGTGAAGTCGGTCGTGAGCTGCGGGGTGGTCCAGGTGACGGTGGTCGACCCGCCGGAGGCCACCGTCGCGGTGGGCGCGCCGGACGCGACCAGACTGCCCAGGTGGGTGAGGCTGAAGCTGACCGGGCCGCTCCACGAGCCGGCTCCGCTGCTCTCCCGGATGACGGCCGACACCGTCACCGCGCTGCCGGGGGCGTAGCGGGCAGAGGTGGTGTAGGCGTCGGCGACGACCGGCGTGCCGCCGGCGGCTGTCGCGGCGGGCACGGGCACCGTCGTGACCAGGGCTGTCACAGCGACGGCCAGGAGTCCGCGGGCGGCGAGCCGGTGGGAGGAGCCCAGCCGCCTCAGGTGGCGGAGCAGGGCAACGGTTCTCGACATGGTCATGCTCCTCGGGAGGTGTGCGGGAACGGGTCGATGAACACCAGCTGCCACAGGTGCGGCGCCGGCAGGGTCGCGCTCAGGTAGTCGCCGTCCACGCTGAGGTCCACGTCGACGAGGTGGTGCTGCCGGTCGGGATCGGCCCAGCGGATGCGGGGCAGGTCCGGGCCCATCCGGCGCATCCGCAAGGTGGCGGGGCCGGGATCGCCGGGCGCGGCGCGCGGCTCATCCCAGGCGGTGTCGTCCTGCCCGACGAGGTTGATCAGGTGCAGCACGTAGCGCCCGGAACCGTCCTGGGTGATGCGGCGCCAGACCGTGCCGGCGGCCGCGACCTGCGTCACGTCGGCGTCGCCGTAGTGCACATCGATGTCGTCGTTGTAGTCCCCGGCGAAGCTGGCCGTCACGTCGGTGACGGATGCCGGGAAGAGCAGCTCCCCGTGCGCGACGGCGAAGTCGTAATAACGACGCAGGAGGTCGGCGGTGGGCTCCTCGACGATGTGGTTGCGGACGTAGTAGGGATCGACCAGCACCCGGTCGGCCTCCCCCGCGAGCAGGTGGGTGGCACCGTGGGAGTACAGGGTGGCCATCGTGAGGGCGGCGGCGCGGTCGGCCTCCGCCGCTTCGGCCTTGTCGTAGACGTGCTGGTAGGCCGCGATCACGACGGGCTTGCCCTCGGCCTCGGCGCGGGCACGGGTGACGACCTGAGCGAGATGGCCCAGCTCCAGCTGCGGCTTCCACACCTCGATGTAGACGGCGTCCTGCGGCGTATGCGCGCTCGCCCAGGTGGGGAAGTCGTTGACGTTGTTGAACACCAGCCGGCTGTGGGGCAGCTGCTCGCGGACGCCCTCGATCATGCGGCAGAAGCTCTCGGCCACGTCGACGAGTCCGTCGTCGGGCCGGTGGGCCCGCTTGGGGTAGCCGTACTGGTCGAGGTGGAAGCCGTCGAAGCCGACGGAGGTCACCGCGTCGGCCAAGTCGGCGCGGAAGTGCTCCAGCCAGTCCGGCGCGGCCGGATCTACGAGGAAGAGGAAGTCACCCAGGCCGTACGGCGTGCCGCCGCCGGTGAGCAGCGCGTCGTGCTCCCACTTCGCCCACTCCTGCGGCCCGACCGCGTAGACGGCGGCGTAGCCGAGGGCCTCGGCGCCGACGTCGTGGCAGGCATCGACCAGGTCGCGCACCGTCGCCAGGGAGACCGGCTGACCGAGCGCGTCGTCGTACTGCTCGCCGCCGCCGAGCAGGTCGGCGTGGCGGTAGGCCCAGTCGTAGAACTGCACCCCCGTCAGGTGAAGGCGCCGCAGGTTGTCCCGGACGGCCGAGAGGTCGCGGCGCGGACGGTAGTCGACCACGAAGCCGTAGCGCAGCACCGACCGCGGGTCGGCGGTGACCTCCACGGCCGTGCGCAGGTCGCCGAGCTCGACCGAGTAGCCGCCGAAGGGCAGCTCGCCCAGCTCGACGATGCCGGCGTGTTCGACCGGACGGGTGATGACCATCTCGCCGAGGCGGCGCACGACCAGCCGGGCCGGAGCGCTCAGGGCACGGACCTCGATGGCGACGCTCTGTCCGGGGCCGTAGACGGCGCGGGTGGGCAGGATCTCGGGTGTCATCCCTTCACCGCCCCGCTCGTCAGGCCCTGCACGAAGTGGCGCTGGAAGACCAGGAAGACGAGCACCACCGGCAGGACGGCGATGATCGAGGCGGCGAAGACCAGTCCCCACAGGGTGGAGTTCTGGCCCTGGAAGAGGGCGATGGCGATGGGCAAGGTGCGCTTCTCCGGGGAGGTGATGGTGGTCAGCGCCCAGGAGAACTCGTCCCACGACGCCAGGAAGGTGAAGATGGTGCAGGTGGCCAGGACCGGACGCGACAGCGGCAGGACCAGACGCCAGTAGCGTGAGACAGCGCCCGCACCGTCGACCTCCATCGCCTCCTCGAGCTCGACCGGGATGGCCTGGAAGAAGCCCCGCAGGAGGAAGGTGTTCAGCGACAGCGTGGAGGCGGTGTAGAAGACGACCAGACCGGTGAGCGAGTTGATCAGGCCGAGGTGCTTGGCCAACACGAACTGCGGGACGATGAGCATGATGGCCGGGACCATCAGGCCCAGCAGCAGCACCCGGAACAGGGCCTCCCGACCCGGGAAGCGGAAGCGGGCGAAGGCGTAGGCCATCATCGAGCTCAGCAGCAGCGAGAACGCTGTGCTGGCGACCGCCACGACCAGCGAGTTCCAGAAGTAGTGGGCGAACCCCTGCGAGCTCCACACCCGCGAGTAGTTGTCCACCGTCGCGGGGTGCGGGACGAACTGCGGCGGGATGGTCAACACATAGGTCTGGGTCTTGAACGACGTTGCGAGCATGTAGACGAACGGCAGCACCATCACGGCGGCACCCAGCGTCAGTACGACGTAGCGCACGAACCCGCGCCCCGAGAGCGCGCCGCGCCGGCCCGGAGCCACCGGGGACGGCAGTGCGGGGGCGCTCATGCCAGCTCCTCGTCGCTGCGGAAGGCCCGCAGCTGGATGATCGACAGCACGAAGACACCGACGGTGAGCATCACCGCGATCGAGGCGCCGTAGCCGAAGTCGAGGTTGGTGAAGGCCTGCTTGTACATGTAGGTCAACAGCACCTGGGTGGAGTCGGAGGGTCCTCCTCCGGTCATCAACAGCACCGACACGAAGACGTTGAACCCTCCGATGACCAGCATGACGATCACGAAGAGCAGCGCCGGGCGGATGGCCTGCAGCGTCACCACCCGGAAGGTGCTCCAGCGTCCGGCGCCGTCGAGGGCGGCGGCCTCCAGCAGGTCCTTCGACACCGACTGCAGTGCTGCGAGGAAGATCATCATCGACCAGCCGACGCCCTTCCAGATGCCCAGGGCCGAGATGGCGACCATCCCGGTCCAGCGACCCGAGAGCCAGGACGTGTCGTGTCCCGTCACGTGGGTGACGTCATGGAGCACCCAGTTGACCAGGCCGCTGTCGGCGAAGAGGTACTGGAACAGCAGGGAGACGACCACCCAGCTGGTCACGACGGGCAGGTAGAACAGCACCCGGTAGACCGCCCGGCCCGGCGCCTTGTTGTTGAGCAGGATCGCGACGCCCAGCCCGAGCACGATCTGCGGGGGGACGGTCAGCGCCATGTACAGGCCGCTGTTCTGCAGTCCCCTCCAGAACAACGGGTCGTGGAAGGCCCGCCGATAGTTGTCGAGCCCGATGTACCTGCTGGTCGCGCCGGCGACGATGTTCCAGTCGTACAGGCTCATCTGGAACGCCTTCACCATCGGGTAGGCGATCAGGAGCAGGAACAGAGCGAAGCCCGGTGCCAGGAACAGGTACGGCGTGGCCCCTGCGCGGGAGCGCGGGCGTGGCGGTCGCTCCCGTCCGGCGCTGTTCTTCTCCTCGGTCGTGCGCGTTCGGGCGCGCTCCATGACGCTCATCGTGTCCTCGTCCCCCGCAAGCACGGGCGGTCGTCGAAGGGTGGCTCAGTCGGCCTGCGTGAGCAGCGGGTCGATCGCGGCGGCGGCCTTGTCCAGGGCGTCCTGCACCGACTCCTTGCCCTCGAAGGCCTTGGTCAGCTCGTCCTGCAAGGCGGTGTCGATCGCGGGCGCCTGCGGCACGGAGGGACGCGGCTTGGCCGTGGCCAGCTGCTTGATGAAGGGGGCGAACGCCGGGACTGCGGCCGACTCCTGCGGGTCGAGCGACTTCACCACCGACATCTGCCCCGTCTTCGCCATCGCGATCTGGTAGTCAGCGGTCTGGGTGAACGCGATGAACTTCTCGGCGGCAGCATGGTCCTTCGAGGCAGTGGTCATGGCGATGTCCTCACCACCGACCACCGAGACCGAGCCGCCCGGGCCGGCCGGGACCGGCGAGTAGACCGGCTTGAAGTCGGCGTACTGACCCTTCCAGATGTCGGCCATCCACGGGCCGTCGAGGATGGTGGCGTAGGTGGCCTTGGGCAGCCCGTCGGAGGTCTGCACGGCGCCCTTGTTCCCGATGATAAGGTTGGGGATCGCGCCCTGCTTGTAGAGATTGACCAGCATCTGCACGCCGGCCACACTCTGCGGGCTGTTGAGGTAGCCGGTCGCCTTGGTCTGGTCGGGGTTGGTCACCGAGCCGCCCGCCGACCAGATCCAGGGGTAGACGTTCCATCCCTGCAGACCGCTGTCGGCGTAGACCGAGATCTTGTGCGCGGCCAGCTTCGGAGCATCGGCCTTCAGGTCGCTGAAAGTGGCGGGCGGTTGCGCGATGCCGGCCTTCTTCAACGCGTCGGGGTTGGAGATCATGACGCGGGTGTTGGTGTCGAGCGGGAGGCCGTAGTAGTGGTCGCCGAACCTGTTCGTCGCCAGGCTGCCCGGGTAGGTGTCGTCGGCCAGCTTCTGGAAGCCGGACATCTCCTGGTCCAGTGGCGCGAAGACCTTCAGCGCCCCGAACTTCGGCACCCAGCCGATGTCCGCACGGACCAGGTCCGGCAGCTGACCGGCGGCGGCGCCGGTGGTCAGCTTCTGCAGCAGCGAGTCGTAGGGCATGTCGACGTACTTGATCGTGATGCCGGGGTTGGCCTTCTCGAACGCCGGGATCACCGTCTTCTCCAAGGCATCGGTCTGGGCGCTGTTGCCGCCGTTGCCGTAGGTGCCCCAGAAGGTCAGCGTCACCTTCTTGGCCGACGACCCGCCGCCGGCGGAGTCGTCGCTGCTCGAGCCGCAGCCGGTCAGGGCCAGCGCGGCGACAGCCGTGCAGGCCAGCAGGATGGGGGTACGACGTGCCATGGTCTCTCCTCGAAGATGTGCAGACGCGGTCGTCCGCGGGTCGGTGTGTGGGGTGGAGGGATGTGCTGCGTTACGACGCGCGGGTCATCCGACGACCTGGTCGCTGAGCCGACTCAGCGAGCGCAGCACGCCGCGCCTGATCATCGTCGCGGCGGCGCCGCGGGCCCATGTCTCATCGGGCAGGGGACGCACGAGCAGGGTGCAGTCCTGGGCGCTGGTGGAGAAGGAGTCGCGCTCCAGCTCCGCGCGCAGGGCGTCCATCAGGAGGTCCGAGGCGGCGATGCCCTCGCCCGAGAGGATGACCAGCGGGGGGTTGAGCAGGTTGACCAGCGCGGCGAGTGCGCGGCCGACGCCGACACCCGCCTCCGCGAACACGCCCCGGGCGTGCTCGTCGCCGGCGTGTGCCGCGGCGATCACCTGCGACACGGTGGTGTAGCGGCGCCCGCTGCGAGCCGACATCGCCGCCACGATCGCCTCGTCGCCCACCACCGCCTCCAGGCAGCCCCGCTTGCCGCAGTGGCAGGGAGGGCCATCCGGTACGACGACCATGTGTCCGAGCTCGCCGGCCGCCCCTCGTGCACCGCGCCACAGCTTGCCGTCGAGGACGAAGGCGCACCCGACGCCGACGCCGAGGGTCACCACGGCGAAGCTGTCGAACGCGAAGCCGGGGCCGAACCACTGCTCGGCCACGGCCAGGGTGTTCACGTCGTTCTCGAGCACCACCTCGATGCCGAGCCGGTCGGCGACCATCTGCTGCAGCGGGACGTCGCGCCAGCCGAGGAACGGTGCGTGGACGACGAGGCCCGAGGCCCCGTCGACGTGGCCGCCGAGGCCGATGCCGATGCCGAGCAGGCGGTCGCGCGCCGCCGGAGATCGCTCCAGCAACACCTCGGTGAGGGAGGCCACCGCGGCGACGACCCCTGCGGGAGAGGTGTCGTCGTAGCGCATCCGGTGGGCGGACTGGACCTCGGCGTGCAGGTCGGCCATGACGCCGACGAGCTCGCCCTCCATCAGCTTCACGCCCACGGCGTAGTGACGCTCGGGGACGACCTGGAGGGGGATCTGCGGCCGGCCGGGAACGCCTGCCTCGCGGTGACGCTCGACGAGGTAACCGTGGGTGATCATCGGCTTCACCAGCTTGGTCACCGAGGCGGGCGAGAGGCCCGTCACCCGGGCTGCGTCGCGACGAGAGAGCGGGCCGCGGGTCAGCACCGCCTCGAACAGGGCGCCCAGATTCTGCTCGCGGCTGCCCGCCGCCCGGCCCTCGCCGCCCTCGATCTCGGTGTCCGCCACAGCTCCGCCTTCCACGTGATGACGGTCACAGCGTGGCGGCTGTTGTTTTCGAATGTCAAGTAATTGCTGCCAATCCGCTGTCGGCCGGACTAGACCGCAGCGTGATTCACGCGAGATGACCGGCGAAGGCCTCGCCTGATTGATTCGCCCAGGGAACTAATACCCCGGCCGGCGAGCGGGCGTCCGCCGCGACTGCGTCAGGCGGTGACGGACGCCGCAAGCGTGCCGAGGACCTCGACGTCGATGCGCACCTCGTCGCCGGGCTCGAGCGGCGGCGGCGCATCCTCGCCGTACCGGCCCCACAGCTCCGCCAGGCAGCCGCCGCCACCGGTGGTGCCGGAGGCGAGCAGGTCGCCGGCGCGGACCAGGGAGTCCCGGGAGGCGTAGGCGATCATCTGCGCGAAGGTCCAGTGCATGCTGGAGAGCCGGTCCCGGCCCACCTGCGAGCCGTTGACCGACACCCGGCAGTCGAGGTCCAGGAAGCCGCGGGGGTCGACGTACGGCGCCAGCTCGTCCGCCGTCACGATCCAGGGCCCGATCGAGGTGGCGAAGTCCTTGCCCTTCGCCGGGCCCAGACCGACCTGCATCTCCCGGCTCTGCAGGTCGCGCGCGGACCAGTCGTTGACGATCGTGTACCCGAAGATCGCCTCGGCCGCCTCCGACTCCGCCAGGTCGCTGCCGTCGCGGCCGACCACCACCCCGACCTCGAGCTCGAAGTCGAGCCTGCGGCACGTCGCCGGCCGCCGGATGGGCTCGTCCGGGCCGAAGAGCGCGTGCGGGTTGGTGAAGTAGAACGTTGGCGCGTCGTACCAGGCCTCGGGGACGCCGACAGCGCCGTCGACACTGCGGCGTACGCCCTCGACGTGGGCTTCGAAGGTGACGAAGTCGCGCACGCTGGCCGGCCGGTAGGGCAGCTCCAGGCGCACCCCGTCGAGCGGCACACCACCCTCGGCGAGGGCCGCCCGACCAGCCTCCAGCGCCGCCGGAAGGCCGCCCGAGACCAGGTCCTCGAGCGTGCGGCCGCGGATCTCGTGCACCGTTCCCGCTGCGGCCACGACGGCGGCGAAGCGCCGGCCGTCCTGGCTGACGGTCGCGAGCCTCATGCCGGCCTGGTCGCGTCGGCGATGCGCTTGTGCGACACGTGCGCGGTCAGACCACCGTCGATCACGATCTCGGCGCCGTTGTAGTAGGAGGAGTCGTCCGAGCACAGGAAGACGATGGTCGGCGCGATGTCGGCCGGCACCCCGATCCGGCCCAGCGGCACCTCGCTCAGCGCCGCCTCCTTGAACGCCGGCGAGGCGTTCGCCATCAGCGGGGTGTCGATCAGGCCCGGCATCACCGCGTTGACCCGGATGCCCTGCGACCCCAGCTCCAGCGATGCCGAGCGGGTCAGCCCGCGCAGCGCCCACTTGCTCGCCGTGTACGCCGCAGCCGCGTGCCCGCTGATCGCGGCCACCGAGCAGATGTTCACGATGCTGGATCCCTGCGGCATCAGCGGCACCAGCGCCTGGATGCCGAGCATCGGTCCGGTGACGTTGATGTCGAAGGCGCGCTGCCACCCCTCCAGCGACACGTGCGGCAGCCGCTCGCGGGCCGCCACGCCGGCGTTGTTGACCAGCGCGTCGACGTGGCCGCGCTCGGCGCGAAGCCAGTCGGCCAGCTCGGCCCAGGCCGCGGCGTCGGTGACGTCGAGGTGACGCTCGACGACGCGGCCGCCGTCCCACGCCTCATCGCGCGGGTCGAAGGGCAGCACGTCGGTGGCCACGACGTACGCACCCTCGGCGGCCAGCGCGCGGACCTCCTCGGCGCCCTGGCCGCGGGCCGCACCGGTCACGACGACGATCTTGTCCTGCAGTCTCACCAGACCCCTCCCGGTGACTCAGACCGGCGGGGCGACGAAGACGCCCCGGTCCGGGTCGTTGAAGGAGTCGCGTGCGATGAACTCGCTCATCGGATCGGCGATGCCCCACATGTCCTGGGTGTTCGGGTCGGCGATGTCGTAGACGTGCGGGTGCCACTGGTCGGTGGTCAGGCGCTCCAGCTCGGTGGTGTACTCCATGGTGTTGCCGCTGGGGTCCAGGAAGTAGGTGAATGTGTTGTTGCCCGCGTGGTGGCGACCCGGGCCCCAGATCTTCTTGATGCCCGCACGCATGACGCGGCCGGTGCCGTAGAGGTACTCGTCCAGGCCGCGCATCTCGAAGGAGACGTGGTGGACGGCGGTGTGCGGGCCGCGCGCGATGGCCAGCGAGTGGTGCCAGTCGTTGCACCGCATGAAGTGCATCATCTCGCCCATGTGCTCGCCCCACAGGGTGTCGGAGAGCTTGAAGCCGAGCACGCTCGCGTAGAAGTCGCGCGTCCGGTTGGGGTCTTGGGAGTTCATCACCGCGTGCGAGAGTCGGACCGGGATGGCCTCCTTCTCCTCGATCTCGCGGAAGGCACGGGTCTCGACGTCGGAGCTGATCTCGATGGTGCGGCCGTCGATGTCGAAGAACCGGAAGCCGTAGCCACCACCGGCGGTCTGGAGCTTGTCGGGCTCGTTGACCAGCTGGATGCCCTGGCTGGCCAGCTTCTGGGCGAGCGCGTCGACCGTCTCGGGACTCTCGGAGCCGAAGGAGATCAGGTCGAGCCGCTTCTCGGCGTCCTTGCGCAGCCGCACGATGTACTGCTCCGGGGAGCCCTCGGCGGCGAGGTAGGACAGATCGCCGTCGGTGCCGACCTCGGTCAGGCCCCAGGTGTCCTTGTAGAAGGTCCGCTGCCTCTCGAAGTCCGGGACCGCCAGGTCGACGTGCCGCAGGTGGGTGATGCCGTGCTCGTTCAGGTGAGTGTTCATCGTCTTGCTTCCTTGTCTAGGTCGATGGTTCAGCCGAGGACGGAGCCGCCGCCGTCGACGACGAGGTTGACGCCGGTGATCCAGGACGCCTCGTCCGAGGCGAGGAACACCGCCGCGCTGACGACGTCCTCGGGCCGGCCCACCCGGCCCAACGGGATGCGGTCCCAGGTCGCCTTCATCGCCGGCGGCGGGTCGTCCACCAGGAACCTGGTCGCCGGCGTCTGCACGAAGCCCGGCGAGATGCACACCGCCCGGATCCGGTGCGGGCCGCCCTCCACGGCGAGCTGCTGGGTCAGGTTGATCACGCCCGCCTTGGCGGCGCCGTGCGCGTTCTGCGGCATGAACTCCACCCCGCGGGTGCCGGCGATCGAGCCGATGTTGACCACCACGCCACCACTCGCCTTCAGGTGCTTCCAGGCCGCGCGCACCGCGTAGAACACGATGTTGAGCTCCATGTCGATGGCGAAGTCCCAGTCCTCGACCGAGATCTCGTCGATCGCGCCGAAGCGCTGGATGGAGGCGTTGTTGTAGAGGATGTCGATCCCGCCGTAGACCTGCGCGCCCGCGTCGATCCACTGCTCCACCGCAACCGCGTCGCCGCAGTCGACCGGAGCGTCGCCGGTGATCTCCCCACCCTCGGCGCGGACCAGGGCGACGGTCCCCTCGAGGCCCTCCGCGTCGAGGTCGCAGCCGACCACCTTCGCACCCTCCGCGGCGAAGCGACGGGCCGCCTCACGGCCCATCCCGCCGCCGATCCCGGTGATGAGGGCGACCTTGCCCTCCAGACGTCCGCTCATGCGTGTGCTCCCGCGCTCGTGCGGTCGAGCAGCTCGACCAGGTTCCCCTCGGGGTCGGCCACGTAGGCCATCCGGACACCCGGCTCCGGCGAGGGGCGCGGCGACATCCGGTCGCTCGCGCCCGAGGCGAGCAGCGCCTCGTAGGCGCTGTCGACGTCCGGTACGTCGAGGGCCACGTGGCCGAAGCCGTGGGTCAGCGCCGCCTCGACCGGGCTGGCGGCGCGGAGGCCGGGGCCGCCCTCCGGCCGGTGCAGCAGCTCCAGCCGCCAACCGTTCTGCGAGCGCAGCATCGCGCCGGTGAGGTCGACGTGGTCGAGGGTGAACTCGAACTCCACGGTGAGGTCGAGGGCCTCGGCGTACCAGGTCTGCATCGCCGGCAGATCCGCGACGGTCAGGCCGACGTGATCGAGTCTCATGCCACCACCACGGTGCGCACGTTGGTGAACTCCCTGATGCCCTCGGCCGAGAGCTCGCGGCCGTAGCCGCTGCGCCCGATGCCGCCGATCGGCAACCGCGGGTCGGAGGCCACGATCGCGTTGACGAACAGGCCGCCGGAACGGATCCGGCCGCCGACCGCCAGCGCGTGCTCGGTCTCGCCCCACACCGCGCAGCCGAGGCCGAACGCGGTGTCGTTCGCGAGCTCGACGGCGTGGTCGTCGTCGCGGGCGCGCACGATCGCCGCGACCGGCCCGAAGGTCTCCTCGGTGAAGGCGGTCATGCCCGGGACGACGTGGTCGAGCACTGTCGGCTCGAGGAACACGCCGGGGCCCTCGATCGCCTCGCCGCCGGTGACGAGCGTGGCGCCCTGCTCGACCGTCGCACGGACCTGGCGCAGGAGAGCCTCCCGCAGGTCCGGCCGCGCCATCGGGCCGAGCGTGGTCGAGGGAAGCGTGGGGTCGCCGACCTCCAGGGCGGCGACCCGTGCCAGGAAGGCGGTGAGGAACGCGTCGGCGATCGACTCGTGCACGATGAACCGCTTGGCAGCCACACAGCTCTCGCCGACGTTGCCGAAGCGGGACCTGGCCGCCGCGGTGGCGGCAGCCTCGACATCGGCGTCGGCCAGCACGACGAACGGGTCGGACCCGCCTAGCTCGAGCACGGCCTTCTTGATCTGCGCGGCGGCGGCGGAGGCCAGCGCGGAGCCGGCCCGTTCGCTGCCGGTCAGGGTGACCGCGGCGACGCGTGGGTCCGCCACGATCCGCTGGGACACGGCCGGGACGTCCTCAGCGGCCACCACCAGCGAGCGCAGCAGACCGGTCGGCGCCCCTGCGTCGGCGAAGAGCGCCTCGAGCGCGAGCGCCGCACCGGTCACGTCGGGGCTGTGCTTGAGCAGCAACGCGTCACCGGCGGCGATCGCGCCGGCCCCGGCCCGGATGACCTGCCAGAACGGGTAGTTCCACGGCATCACCGCGAAGACCACCCCGAGCGGCTCATAGGTGAGCCAGGACCGCGAAGCTCCGGAGACGATCTCGCGCTCGGCCAGCCACTGCGGCGCGTGCTGCGCGACGACCTCGCAGTTCCAGGCGCACTTGTCGATCTCCCCCAGCGCCTCGGTGATCGGCTTGCCCATCTCGGCGGTGATCAGCGCGCCGTACTCCTCGCGGCGCTCGGTGAGCAGCTTGCCGACGCCGCGCAGCAGGGTCAGCCGCTCCGCGAGCGGCGTGGCGCGCCACAGCTGCGCGGCGGCGTACGTCTCGGCGATGGCCTGCTCGATGCCGGCCTCGTCGTGCGCGGCGTACGTCGCGAGCACCGCGCCGGTCGCCGGGTTCGTGGTGACGACCTGGCTCATGCCGACTCCTCCAGCCGTGCCCGGTCCGTACGCCGGCGGGCCGGCGTCACCGCGGCGACGCTCGCGGTCCGGGGCGCGACCGGGTTGCGGATCGTGCCCAGGCGCTCGATCGACATCTCCACCACGTCACCCACCTGCAGCGGCGGCGGGGTCAGCGACCCGTTGCGGCCCCACGACTCGGCCAGCGAACCGGACGCGCAGGTGCCCGAGGCGAGCACCTCCCCGGCCTTGACCCACGAGGCTCGCGACGCGTGCGAGACCAGCTGCTCGAACGACCAGCCCATGTGGCCCGAGCGATCAGCTCCGACCTGCTGGTCGTTGACCTTCACCGTCATCTCCAGGTCGAGGAACCCGTCCGCGTCGCGGCACTCCTCCAGCTCGTCGGCGGTGACCACCCACGGGCCGATGGTGGTGGCGAAGTCCTTGCCCTTTGACGGCCCGAGCTTGAGCTTCATCTCGGTGCCCTGGACGTCGCGGGCCGACCAGTCGTTCATGATGCAGTAGCCGCCGATGGCCTCGCGGGCCTGCTCCGGGGTGACGTCACGCACGTCGCGGCAGATCACCGCGGCGATCTCGAGCTCGAAGTCGAACCGCTCGGTGTCGGGCGGCATCGGGACCTCGTCGTGAGCGCCGACGACCGCGTGCGGCGCCATGAACAAGAAGACCGGCGCCTGGTACCACTCGGCCGGCGGCCCGGGATTGCCGTGACCGCGCTCCATGCCGTCCACGTGCGCCTCGAAGGTGAGGAAGTCGCGCATCGCCACCGGGTAGACGGGCGGCAGCAGCACCACGTCCTCGCGGTGCAGCCCGTCACCCTGGGCGGCCGCGTCGGCGGCCTGCTCGCGCTCGGCGGCAGGGGCCGCCAGCAGCTCCACCAGGTCGGTGCCCTCGGGGAAGGGGTGCAGCCACCACGTGGAGCGGTCGCCGACCACGAGCCCGACGCGGCGGGTGCCGGCCGGCTCGTCGGTACGGCGGAAAGCTGCCAGACGCATGTCAGCTCAGCCGATCGTCTCGTAGAAGGCGCGCTCACGGTCGGCCAGGACCGGGATGGCCTGGCCGAGGCCGTACTCGGCGAAGTGCTCCGAGGCGCCGTGGGCGGCGTACGCCTCCTCGTCCTGGTAGATCTCGAAGAGCCGGAAGACGCTCGGCTCGGCCGGGTCCTGGTAGGCCTGGTAGAAGAGGTTGCCCGGCTCCTGGCGCGAGGGCGGGGTGAGCTTCTCGATCGCGTCGCGGACGACGTCCTCCTTGCCGGGCTGGACGGTCCAGGTGGCGCTGACGACGTAGGCCATGGGGTTCTCCTCGAAGATGGGGGGTGAAGGGGAAGGGACGCCGACGGCGGCCCGGGAAAGGTGGGGGATACGTCCACGCTAGGCGTGGGAGAGGCCCGGCGGAACGCGCCTCAAGCGATGGCTGGCATCAGCGCGAGGTCAGCCCTGACCGCGCAGTTTGCGACGCCCGAGGTAGGTGGACAGGCCGACGGCGACCAGCAGCGCACCGCCGTTGAAGACGTTGGTCGCCCAGCCGCTGGCGCCCATCAGGGTCAGACCGCTGACGGCGATCGAGACGAAGATCGCGCTGATCACGGTGCCGACGACGTTGAAGAAGCCGGGGATGATCGCCGTCGCGCCCAGGAAGACCGCCGCCAGGGCGGGGAAGAGCAGCGTGCCGCCGTCGACGGCCGTCGCGCTGCCCTGCCGGCCGAGCTGCAGGATCCCGGCGAAGCCGGCGATGAGCGCGGAGACGACGAACGCCGTCCACACGTTGCGGTCCACGGGTACGCCGACCAGCCGCGCGCTGGTGGCGTTGGAGCCGATCGCGTAGAGCGAGCGGCCGTAGGGCGTGTGCCGGAAGAAGTACCAGACCACGGCGGCCACGATCAGGACCACGAAGAAGACAGCCGGCAGGTCGAACCAGCGCGAGGAGCCGAACGAGATCAGCGCCGAGGAGCCGTCGAGGACGAAGGTGCGGCCGTTGCAGTACCAGATGGTCACGCCCGAGAGCAGCGTCGCCATGCCCAGCGTGGTCACGAACGGGCTCATCTTGAACGTGGTCACGAACAGGCCGTTGACCACGCCGATCACCAGCGAGACCAGCAGCGGGATGATGATCGCGACGACCAGCGGCAGTCCCGACTTGGTCTGCAGACCGGCGCACAGCACCGAGGAGAAGACGGCGGTGGAGCCGAGGGAGAAGTCGAAGAAGCCGCTCACCAGCGGGAACAGCGCCGCCAGGGCCAGCAGCAGCACCACCGCGTTGTTGCCGAGCACGACGTTGAAGTTGTTGATCGTCGGGAACGCGACGCTCGCCGGGTGGGTCACCGAGAAGAAGATCGCGACCGCGATGGTGATGAGCACCAGGGCGTAGGCCTCGAGGAAGCGCACCACGCCGCCGCTGCTCAGTGCCGAGGCGGCCGCGTGCCGCGTCGAGCCGTTCGATCCGGGCGGGGTCGTCGGGGCCGGTTCGGTCGGTTCCGACGGGTTCGTCTGGGCAGACGGGGTGTGCGTCTGCGAGGTGTCGGTCATGCCGGGCTGCCTTCCGTGTGCTGCTGCGTGGGGTGCATGGGGTGCTGGGACTGGGGTGCTCGCAGGACGAGCGCGGTCAGGTCGTCGACGCTGACCTCGCCGGCCACCACCTCGTGGCTGATCCGGCCCTCGCCCAGGACGACGATCCGGTCGCACAGGGCGTGCAGCTCGCTGAGGTCGCTGGACGCGATCAGGACGCAGGCGCCGGTCTCGGCGGCCGCCTCGCGGATCACCCCGTAGATGTCGGCGCGCGACATCACGTCCACGCCCTGGGTGGGCTCGTCGAGCAGGATCACCTGCGGGTTGCGCTGGAGCCAGCGGGCGATGACGACCTTCTGCTGGTTGCCCCCCGACATCGAGCTGAACAGCGCCTCGGGTCCGGCGACCTTGATGCCGAACTTCTCGATCAGCCGCTGGGCGTTGGCCCGCGACTCGCGCCGGCGGATCAGGCCACCGTGCCACAGCCGGTGCAGCACGCTCATGGACAGGTTCTGGTCGGTGGTCAGGTCGGGGAACGCCGCCTCGTGGGCGCGATCCTCCGGAACCAGGGCGACTCCCGCCCTCATCGCCGCGTCGATGCTGCGCGGCGCGAACGGCGCGCCCGTGAGCCGCATCTCCCCCGTGGCGGGCCGGACGGCACCGAACGCCATGGACAGCAGGGTGGAGCGACCGGACCCGGCCAGCCCGGCGACCCCGACGATCTCACCGCGGTGGACGGTCAGGTCGACGCCGGTCAGGGCGCCGCCGCCGATGCCACGGAACTCCAGGACCGGATCGGTCGTCGCGTGGCTGATCGAGCCGGTCGGCCGCAGGGCGGCGACCGCACGACCCGCCATGATCGCGACGATCTCGTCCTCGGTCGGGTGTGCGTCGACGAGCTCGCCGACCACGACGCCGTCGCGGAAGATCGTGAAGTCCTGGGCGACCGAGAGCACCTCCTGCATCCGGTGGCTCACGATCACGAAGGTCTGCCCCGCGTCCGCGCGGCGGCGTACGTGCCCCAGCAGCTCCTCCGACTCCTTCTTGCCCAGCGATGCCGTCGGCTCGTCGAGCACGACCACGCAGTTGCCGGACTCGTCGTCCTGGAGGGCGCGGGCGATCGCGACCAGGGTGCGGTCGGCCGGGCGCAGCCGGTTGACCGGCGTCCGCGGACCGCCCTGGATCTCGTACGCCGCGATCAGCTCCGCGACCCGCTTGCGCAGCCGCTTCCAGTCGATGCCGCCGGCGGCGTTGCGGGGGTAGCCGGCGTCGAGGGCGAAGTTCTCCTCGATGCTGAGGTCGTCGAACAGGCCGAGGTCCTGGTGGACGAACCGCAGGCCGGCCCGCTCGGCGGTCGCCGGGGTGTAGCCGGCCAGGTCGTAGGACTCTCCGCGGACGTCGAGGTCACCGGAGTCGGCCTGGTAGACCCCCGCCAGGATCTTGATGGTCGTGCTCTTGCCCGACCCGTTCCCGCCGAGGAGGGCGTGCACGGTGCCGCGCCGGACGGTGAGCGAGGCGTCCTTGAGGACCCTGACCGAGCCGAAGCTCTTGTTCAGCCCCGCCACGCGTACCGCTACGTCACCGGCCGCCGGCCGGCCGCCGGCCGGGGAGGTCCCGGCCGCCGCCTGCTGCGCTTGCGTCGGGACCACGATCAGGCCTTGCCCCACGAGGTCAGGAACGCCGACTTCCAGTCGACCGAACCCTGGTAGGCGCCGGACTTCGGCAGGTTGTGGTCCGCGTCGACGGCCTGGATCTCCTCGCCGATGTCGACCGGCTTCTGACCGGCGAGCACCCGGATGGCGGTGTCGATGGATCCCCAGGCACCCCATTCCTGGGCCTGCGGAGTCGCGCCGAGCTTGATCCCGTTCTGGGTGCCCTTGCGGATCAGGTCCATGGTCGAGGCGTCGGACTGACCGCCGACCACGATCGTCAGGTTCTTGCGCCCCGAGGAGACGATCGCCTGGTACAGCCCGGCGTTGAGCCAGCCACCGACAGGGACCTGCAGGACGTTGACGTCGGGGTGGGCCAGCAGCGCGGTCGTCACCTTCTGTACGAACGAGCCGTCGGCCGTCTCCGGGTCGGAGATGTCGATGTTCTGCTCGACCGAGCCACCTCCGAGCTTCTTCAGCTCGGCGTTGAAGCCGTCGGTGATCCACTGGCCCCAGCTGTTGGTCGAGGCGGTCAGGGTGATCGCCTTCACGTCGCCGCCGTTCTGCCCGTAGGCCCAGTCCGCGCCGAACTGACCGAAGGTGTTCCATTCCTGCACGCCGGTGTAGCCGCTGACCCACGGTCGCTCGGAAGCCCACAGGGCCGGCTTGCAGTCGTCGGGACCGCCGCCGCCGACGACGGTGATGCCGGCCTTCTTGGCCTCCTGGAAGGCAGCCTGGGCGGCCTGGCAGTCGAAGCCGACCGGCACGATCACGTTGGCGCCGCCCGCGATCGCCTGGCGGATGGCCGCGGCGAAGCCGTCGGGGCTCAGCTTGCCGTCGGCCATGTGGGCCGACCAGCCGGCCGCCTTGGCGGCATCCATCATCGCCTGGGTCGGCGCCGAGCAGCTGGAGACCGCCTGGCCGCAGGAGATGACGTAGAAGTTGACGCCGGCCTTGGGCGTGACCTTCGGCAGGTTCGCCAGGTCCGAGCCCAGGCCCTTGTAGGCCGTGGCCAGCGCGGTCTGAGCGGCGGCGTCGACCGTCGTGGAGGTCGAGTCCGACGCGCTCGTGCTGTTCGAGCCCGAGCTGCCGCAGCCGACCAGCGTCGTACCGGCGAGGGCGACGACGGCGCCGAGGGCGGCGAGTCTGGCCGCCCGGCGGCCGCTCCGCAGCCAGGTCGGCCGCGTGGTGCGGCTGTCTGTGCTGAGGTGTTGGCTCATTTCTGCTCCTTCGTGAACGGACGGCACGCGTCGCCGCCTCCCATCCGAGACCGTGTGACTGAGGTCACTCACCGAAGAGTGACCCAGCCCGACGGCGGAGGGGAAAACGTCCGTGCGAATGCCTGGCATTCGTCCCGACCGGGGCGTCGGGGGCGATGCCTGGCATCAGCGCGGGCGGGGTTCCGCGTCCGGCGGCCGAACGGTTTCCTGTGACCGAAGACACAAAGGAGGCCCCATGTCCGAGTCCCGCACCAGCCGGGTCCTGATCGTCGGCGGTGGCATCACCGGCGGCGTGCTCGCCCTCGCGCTGGCACAGCGCGGCGTCGAGGTCGTGCTCGTCGACCTGCGCGACACCCTGCGCGGTGTCGGTCACGGCATCACCCTGCAGGGCAACGCCCTGAAGGCGTTCCGCGCGGTCGGGATCTACGACCGCCTCGCCGAACGCGCCTACCCGTTCGACAAGCTGCGGCTGCGCGGCGCCGACGGCACGCTGTTGGCCGAGATCGCCACGCCGCCGATGGGCGGACCCGGACTGCCCGGCACGATGGGCGCCGTGCGCGGTGACATCGCCGACATCCTCGCCGAGGAGGTGGTCGCCGCGGGCGTCGACGTACGGCTCGGGACGACGCTGACCCGTTTCGAGGACGCCGGCGACGCTGTCACCGTCACCCTCTCCGACGGAACCACCGAGACCGTCGACCTGCTCGTCGGGGCCGACGGCATCCGCTCGAAGGTGCGCGGGATGATGGGCATCGAGACCGAGCCCAGGCCGGTGGGGATGGGCATCTGGCGCACCGTCGCCAAGCGTCCCGCCCAGATGGACTGCTCGGAGATGTACTACGGCGGCCCGAAGTTCAAGGCCGGCTACACCCCGATCTCCGATGACCTCTGCTACGCCTTCCTGCTGGAGGAGAACCTCGACCGCTCCTACGTGGGCGAGGGCGCCCGCGGCAAGGAGCTCAAGGAACGCGGTCGCGGGTACGGCGGAACCTGGGGCGAGGTGCGCGACAGCCTCGCCGACGACGCCCTGGTCAACTACCAGTGGATCGAGGCGATCTGCGTCGACGAGCCGTGGTACCGCGGCCGGGTGATCATCGTCGGCGACGCCGCCCACGCCTGCCCGCCGCTGATCGCCCAGGGCGCCGCGATGTGTGCGGAGGACGCTGTCGTCCTGGCGGAGATGCTCACCGACGGCGACAAGATCGACGACGTCCTGCCGGCGTTCTGGCAGCGCCGCTTCCCCCGCGTGAAGATGGTCCTGGACAACTCGCTCAAGCTCGCCGAGTGGGAGATCCACCCCGGCGTCGACCCGGACGAGAACCCGGGGCGGCTGATGGGTGAGACCCTCGGCGCGCTGGTGGCGCCGGCGTGAGCGCCGGTGCGAGTGCCGGTGCGAGTGCCGAGGGCCGAACGTTCGACGGGCAACTGATCCTGCGCGGTGAGCCGGGCTTCGAGGAGGCCCGCGTCGACCGGATCTTCAACCGCCGGCTCAGCGACCGCTCCCCCGCGGCAGTGCTGCGGGTGGCCAGTGAGCGCGACGTGGTCGAGGGCGTGCGGCTGGCCCGCGAGCGCGGCTGGAGGGTGGCGGTCCGCTCCGGCGGCCACAGCTGGGCGCAGTGGTCGGTGCGCGACGACGCGCTCGTGCTCGACCTCGGCGCGCTCAAGGAGATGGCGTACGACGAGGCGACCGGCATCGTCACCGCCTCACCAGCGGTCCAGGGCGGCAGCGAGCTCGGCCCCTACCTCGCCGAGCGCGGCCGGTTCTTCGTCGGCGGTCACTGCCCCACCGTCGGCATCGGCGGCTTCCTGCTCCAGGGCGGCCAGGGCTGGAACGCCCGTGGCTGGGGCTGGGCGGCGGAGTACGTCGAGGCCATCGACGTGGTCACCGCCGAGGGCGAGCTGGTCCGTGCCGACGCGACCCGGAACGCCGACCTCTACTGGGCCGCGCGCGGCGCCGGGCCGGGCTTCTTCGGCGTCGTCACCCGGTTCCACCTCCGCACCCGGCCACACCCCGGCTACCTCGCGCACACCGTCCAGGCCTTCGGTCTCGACGACTTCGACGAGGTGATGACCTGGCTGCACGAGACGCATGCGAGCATCGCCGGCACCGTCGAGATCGTGGCGCTGACCATGACCGACCCGCACCTCTCCCCCGACCCGGTGCTCCTGGTCACCGGCGTGGCGATGGTCGACGACGAGCGGGAGGCGGACGCGGCGCTGGCGCCGTTCCGGGACAACCCGGCACTCGACCGGGCCCTGCTGGTGGTGGACGCGGAGCCGACGACGTTCGACGCCGAGCGGGCCCAACAGATCCTGGCCAACCCGGAGGGTCACCGCTGGGTCGTCGACAACGCCTGGCTCTCCGGGACCGCCGCCGAGGTGGTGCCTGCGATGCGCCGGGCCTACACCACGCTGCCGAACGAGAAGGCGTTCACCATCTGGTTCAGCATGGCGCCGCTACGCGAGCTGCCGGACATGGCGTTCTCGGTCCAGTCCGAGATCTACCTGGCGTCCTACGTCCTGTGGGAGGACCCGGCCGAGGACGCCGCGCACCGCGCCTGGCTGGACCGCGCGATGGCCGACCTCGAGCCGGTCACGGTGGGTCAGTACCTCGGCGACAGCGACCTCGCCCACCGGCAGCTGCGGTTCCTCTCCGACGAGTCGTGGGAGCGGTTGGGCCGGATCCGCGCCGAGCGGGACCCCGACGGCCTGTTCGTGGGCTACCTCGCCGGCCCGGAGGGGGCAGCGAACGCGAACCACTGGCAGTGACACCTCCCAGCCGTCGGCGAGCTGACCATCCGCTCAACACGACCCGGCTCCCCCTGGCGGGGCGAACGATCGTTCAGCCGGCGGGGGTGAGCTCCGCGCCGACCGCCTCCAGCCGGCCGAACAGCCATCGATAGGCGGGATCGGCGAGCCGGTGCTCGGCGAACCAGTAGCCCTCGGCGAGCAGCACCTCGCCGAACGGCGGCTCCACCATCACCAGCGGTCCGTCCGGGCGGGCGTGGAGACGGCCCAGCATCTCGGGCACCACGGCGAACATGTCGGTGCCCTCGATGACGAAGGGCAACGGCAGGAAGCCGAAGACCTGCAGCACCGGCCGGTGCTCGATGTGCAGCTCGCCGAAGACCCTGTCGACAGGGGTGAGCACGCCGGCGCCGAAGGAACCGGCGGCGTACGGCAGGGCGCGCAGGTCGTCGATGCTCAGCGCGCCGTCGCGCAGCCGCGGATTGCGCCGGTCGACCAGCACCACCATCCGGTCGGTCCACAACGGTCGCGAGACGCCCTGGAAGCCGAAGCCCATCGGTGCGACCACGGCGTCGTGGTCCACCAGGAGCCGCTCGGACAGGTGCGACCCGGAGCCGAGGTTCCCGATCGTCAGGCGTACGCCGGGAGCGTCGGCCTCCACCAGCCGCACCAGCGGCTCGTGGATCGCGGCGATCGCGTAGTCACTCATCACCAGTCGGAACGTGCGCCTGCTGGTGCTCGGATCGAAGGCGTCCTCCAGGTCGAGCGCCACCCCGACCAGCCGGACCGCCTGCTGCACCTCGGGCAGCAGGTCCCGAGCGAACGGCGTCAGCTCGTACTCGCGTCCCGCCCGGACCAGCAGCTCGTCGTCGAAGCGCCGCCGCAGCCGCGCCAGCGCCGCGCTCATCGCCGGCTGGCTGAGGCTGAGCCGGTGCCCGGCTCGGGTGACGTTGCCCTCCTCGAGCAGCACCTTCAGCGGGAGCAGCAGGTTGAGGTCGGTGCCACCCAGCGCCATGTCGTGTCTTCTCTTCCCTCGGCGCCCGGGAGCGGGCGGTGACGACTAGAGTTCCATGGCCATGGTCACACAGGAGCCCGGGACCCGGGAGCGGCTGCGCGAGGTCGACGCCAACCTCCTCTTCGCGTTGCACGCGCTGCTCGAGGAGCGCAACCTCACCCGTGCCGGTGAGCGCCTGATGATGAGCCAGCCCGCGATGAGCGGCGCCCTGACCCGGCTGCGCAAGCACTTCGACGACGAGCTGCTGGTCCGCTCCGGCCGCGGGTTCGAGCTGACCCCGACCGCCGAGCGGTTGCGTCCCGCGGTCACCGACGCCGTCGAGGCGGCCGAGGCCCTGCTGGGGACCGAACGCGCCTTCTCCCCCGCCACGAGCGCCAAGCGCTTCGCGGTGAGCATGTCGGAGTATGCGATGACCGTGCTGGCCGAGCCGTTGGCGCGGATCCTGACCGAGCTGGCCCCGGCCTGCTCGATCACCCTCGACCCGCTGGACCTGGACCGTGAGCAGATCGACGCGCAGCTGATGCGCCGCGACCTCATCATCGCGCCGCTCGGCTTCGACTTCCCGGGGCGCTCCCAGCCGGTGTCCACCGACGAGCTGGTGTGCCTGGTCGATCGGCAGCATCCGCGGCTGCGCGACGGCGCGCTGAGCCTGCAGGACCTGCACGAGATGCAGCACGCCGTGGCCGAGTTCACCGCGGCCGGCCCGGTCAGGCGTCCGCTCGAGGTCGAGCTGGAGCGCCACGGCATCGCCGATCGCAACGTGCTGGTCCGGGTGCGCAGCCTCCTGACGCTGCCGTTCGCCGTCGCCGGCACGGACATGTGCTGCTTCGTGCCGTCCCGGCTGGCCAAGCGCTGCCTGGACATGTTGAACCTGACAGCCGCCCGCACCCCGCTCGGCCCGGTGCGGATCACCGAGGCGGCCCACTGGCATCCGCGCCGGGAGAACGATCCGTCGGTGGTCTGGCTGCGCCAGCTCCTGTACGACGTCGCCGTCACCGTGGAGGACCAGCACCCCTGAGCCGCCCCGCGGCTCCCGCCGATGCCAGTGATCGGTCCTGGCGATGGTCCCGACCCTTGCAGCCGCGTCTCATCTCGGGCTGACTGTGACCGCAACCACAGCGAGGAGAGGCACAGTGAGCTGGGACGACGGAGCGCCGTACGTGCAGGAGCTGGCGAAGGGCGTCCACGCCTACGTCCAGCCCGCGGGCGGCTGGATGGTGAACAACTGCGGCATCATCACCGATGCCGCGCGCGATGCCGTCCTGGTGGACACCACCTCGACCGAGAAGCGCAACCGGGCGCTGCTGGCCGAGGTGGCGGGCCTCGGCGCCCGCGACCCGAAGGTGGCCGTCAACACCCACCACCACCCCGACCACACCTACGGCAACGGCTTCCTGCCCGCCACCACCACGATCGTCGGCCACCACCTGGCCCGCGAAGGCATCCTGCGCGCCGGCCTGGCCGCCACCAAGGAGCTGCCCGCCGACTACGGCCGACTGGTCGTGCGCGCACCGGACGTCACGTTCTCCGAGCGCCTGACCCTGCACCTGGAGGACTTCGCCGTCGAGCTGATCACCCTGGGGCCTGCGCACTCCACCAACGACGTGGCGGTCTGGCTGCCGGAGCAGAAGGTGCTCTTCGCCGGAGACCTGGCGTTCTCCGGCGGCCACCCGATCTTCATGGAGGGCTCGATGCTCGGCTTCAAGGCCGCGCTCGACGCGATGCGCGACCTCGGTCCCGAGGCGCTCGTCCCGGGACACGGTCCGGCCTGCCGCAGCGCCGAGGAGGTGCAGCGGGTGCTCGACGAGCTCGACGGGTACGTCGCCTACATCTCGGCGCTCGCCCTCGAGTCGTACGCCGCCGGCCTCACCCCGCTCGAGGCCGCGCAGAAGGCCGCTCAGGGCGAGGACCCCTACCGCGACTGGCCCGAGGGCGAGCGCGTGGTGTGCAACCTGCATCGCGCCTACGCGGAGCTGACCGACTACGAACCGCCGGTGCCGCTGACCATTCCGAGCCTCTGGCCGGAGATGGTGGCGCTGCACGGCGGCCCGATCGGAACCAACGCGTGAGCCCGCGGTTCCCCGCGCCGCGGCGCGTCGTCACCGGGCACACGCCCGACGGCGTCTCGGTCGTGGTCTCCGACGGGCCGGTGCCGGTCAGCCGGCACCTGCCCGAGGACGGCGTCCACTTCCACGAGATATGGAACACCGAGGGCGCTCCGGCGCTGATCACCGCCGTCGAGGCGGACGAGCCGACGCAGCGCACCCTCGCCGTACCGCCGCCGGAGCGGGGGACGAAGATCCGGATCAACGAGTTCGCGCCCGGCTTCCTCGACGAGCGCGGCCTGCAGTCCCCGGTGCACCGCACCGCGTCGATCGACTACGGCATCGTGATCGAGGGTGAGATCACGCTGATCCTCGACGACTCCGAGGTGACGCTGGGCGCCGGTGACGTGGTGGTGCAGCGCGGTACCGACCACGCGTGGGCCAACCGCGGCGACGTCACGGCGAAGGTGGTCTTCGTGCTCGTCGACGGTGCCTTCGACGAGGCGCTCGCCGCTTCGCTGCCCGGCGGCCTGACCGGGCTCATGCACGGCGGCCCGAGAGACTAGTCGTGGACAAGGTGGTCTCCTCGGCGGCGCGGGCGGTGGCCGACGTCGGGTCCGGCTCGACGCTCGCCGTCGGCGGGTTCGGGCTGTGTGGCATCCCCGCCGTGCTGATCGAGGCGCTGCTGGCCTCGGGCGCCGACGAGCTGGAGGTGTTCTCGAACAACGCCGGCGTCGACGACGCGGGCCTGGGCCTGTTGCTGGGCGCCGGCCGGCTGCGGCGCGTGGTCGCGTCCTACGTCGGGGAGAACAAGGAGTTCGCCCGCCAGTACCTGGCCGGTGAGCTCGAGGTCGAGCTCACCCCCCAGGGCACCCTGGCCGAGCGGATGCGAGCCGGCGGGTCGGGCATCGCCGCGTTCTACACCCGCACCGGCGTCGGCACCCAGGTCGCCGAGGGCGGGATGCCGTGGAGGTACGACGGCCACGGCAACGTGGCGATCGCCTCCCCGGCCAAACAGGTGCAGTCCTTCGAGGGACCCGACGGGCCTCGGGAGTACGTGCTGGAGCGGGCGATCGTCGCCGACTTCGGCCTCGTGCGCGCCTGGAAGGGCGACCGGCACGGCAACCTGGTCTTCCGGGCCGCGGCACGCAACTTCAACCCACTCGCCGCGATGTGCGGTCGGGTCACGATCGCCGAGGTCGAGCATCTGGTCGAGCCCGGCGAACTGGGTCCCGACGAGATCCACCTGCCCGGGGTCTATGTCCAGCGTGTCCTCCCGCTCACGCCCGAGCAGGCCGCGGACAAGCTGATCGAGAAGCGGACCGTGAGGAGCCGGGGATGAGCTGGGACCGCGACCAGATGGCAGCCCGAGCCGCTGCGGAGCTAGCCGACGGAGACTACGTCAACCTCGGCATCGGGCTGCCCACCCTGGTGCCGAGCTTCGTGCCCGACGACCTGGAGCTGGTCCTGCAGTCCGAGAACGGCATCCTCGGCACCGGTGCCTACCCCACCGAGGACGAGGTCGACCCCGACCTGATCAACGCCGGCAAGGAGACCGTCACGGTCCGTCGGGGAGCCAGCTTCTTCGACTCCGCGACCTCCTTCGGGATGATCCGCGGCGGCAAGATCGACGCCGCCATCCTCGGGGCCATGCAGGTCTCCGCGACCGGCGACATCGCCAACTGGATGATCCCGGGCAAGATGGTCAAGGGCATGGGCGGCGCGATGGACCTGGTCCACGGCGCCCGGAAGGTCATCGTGCTGATGGAGCACACCGCCAAGGACGGCTCCCCCAAGATCGTCGAGGAATGCACGCTGCCCTACACCGGCAAGGGCGTGGTCCAGAGGATCATCACCGATCTGTGCGTCCTCGACGTCACGCCCGAGGGGCTGACCCTCGTCGAGCTCGCCCCGGGCGTGACGCTGGACGAGGTACGTCGAGCCACCGAGCCACCGATCGCGGAGAGGCCGACTGACGCCGGGGCGGCGGCGAGCGCGCGGGGCCGGGACTAGCCGCGCTGTCGGGCGAGGACCCGCCGGCGGTGCCGAGCCATCCGGTTGCCGATCGCCTGCTGCAGCGCGAGCGTGAACCAGCCGGCGATGACCATGCCCGAGACGTTGACCGCCAGCTGCGCGGCGCTGCCGAGCAGCTCGTGGCGAGCCCCGAAGGCGATGCCGAGGGCGACGTTGCCGGCGGCCGGGACGGTGGTGACGGAGATGAACACACCCGAGAGTCCGCCCACCTTGGCGCTCGTGAGCGAGAGCACGCCGGCCGCGGCCGCGATCAGCGCGACGATGAACGACCACTTGTCCGGGCTGTAGATGAAGCTGGTCCCGGGCCGCTTCCCCGTCACGTCCTCGACCGTCACCCAACCGAGCGCCCGAGCTGCGAGGGCGGCGATCGTGCTCACGGCGATCGCGACAGCGAAACCGACGACCAACGTGCGGGCGGCGCCGGTGAAGAGACCGCGCCGGCGACGTACGAGCGCGAGCCCCAGCGCGGCGATCGCCACGAACTCCGGACCGAGCACCATCGCGCCGATCACCAGGATCTGGGAGTCGACGACGATGGCGACCGACGCCAGCAGGGTCGCGAGCGTCATGAACGCCAGGTAGGTCCAGTTCAGCTCCGTCTCCTCGTAGGCACGCTGGGTCACCTCGGCCCACACCACCGCATCGGCGCCCGCTCCCGGAGTGCGCCGCTCGGCGTCCAGGCCGGCCCGCGACATCCACGTCGTGACCGGCTCGATGTGGATCGTGCCGGACTCGGGGATGCCGAGGGCCGAGAGCCGTTCGACGATGTCGTCGGTGGCCTCGCGGGCGACGTCGGCCAGCACGATGTCGCCCTCGGGCCGCACCGAGGCGCCGCGGAGCACCGCGAGCTGGCTGACCGCAGGATCACCGGTGAGCGCCTCGACGACCCGGTCGGTCATCCGGGTGGGCGAGGTCACTCGCAGATGCTCCACGCTTGAGAACCACCTCTCGATGAGGATGACCCCCTGATCCGCGTCTCCGCAGTTCAGAGGGTCAGATCCGTCCGTACCCGTACCGGATTCGAACCGGCGCTACCGCCGGGAAAGTCGAAAGAAGAGATGATGGAACGTGGGCGGTCACGGTCGTGATCTGAATCAGCAGGCCAGAGCCTACAGCCGCAGTTGAGCACTGCTGGACAACGAGGAGCGTTCTCGGCTCTGGTGTTGCCATGCTGTCGCCACGTGGCCACCAGCCACCTAGGCAGTTCACCCCGGACGCGACGATCCAGGGCGGTGGGGTCGCTCGACGACAGCCGTTTGGCGCGACCGGCGCGATCAGTACTGCTGTGCGAACGATCCCGTAGGTTGATGTCGCTCGATTGCGGGTGTCGATTCTCCCCCAAAGATGCCTTGCCTTGGAGCGAGGTTGGACCTGGGCGGTGGCAGCCGATGTCCGGTTCGGGACCGAGGTCGACCGGCCTCCACCAAGCCCTCTGGCAAGCGGGGCCCACACAAGGACTCACCATCCAGACACGACACCACGAGGACACCATTGCGGCGTTAGGTCTCGCGGGTCGCGCCGTGGATCTGGGAGGCGAACCCGCCGATCACGATGTAGCGGACACCGTGCTCGTTCAGAACCTCAGCGGTCCGCTGAGGCTGGAAGCGGGGCGTCGTCAACTGACCCGCCTTGCTGCGGAGACGAATGCGTTCGCGGCGGGTGCACGAACAGAGCAGCCCGAACGAACCCGACGACCACGGCCTATCCCGGCCAGCCCGAACCATCCTGGTGGCGACTGACGAACGCGCAACTCCTCGCCATCCTGACTGTGCGAACAGCGCCTTGGGAATCGCCCAGCACTTGCAGGCCCTGGGCCGATGAGACCGAAGGTGTCCCTCGACCAGCGGTCGGGGCCCCTCGCGCCAGCGTATCTAGCTCCGCCCGAGCCACATCTTCTTCAAGACGCCCGAGCGATAAGGCTTAGGATAATCATGAGAATCACCAACAAGAGGGATGCGTTGCCCAAAGCCTTGATCCAGATATGGCCAGTGCCGGGCCTGGGGGCCACAGCCATCGAACCGAGTGCGACTCCAAAAACGCAAGAAGAGAGCCCCGAGAGCACATGTGTGCGGAGCAGCAAGTCGCCACCATAGCAAATGAGGAATACGGCCAGCGCCCCCAACCAGACTGAGAATAAAAATCCCAACCAGATTGGCCGAACTTGATGACGCGGAGAAAACAGTTCCTGGTGAAGTACTCTTTTGCCCACAGTGCGAAACTCTCTACTCCTCAAGCGGCAACCCAAGGCGCAGCTTTCGCTATGTGAAACTCCCGGATTGAAGTCGCCCATCGGTGTCGCACCAGCCCTCCATGCGCGAAAAAAGCGCTTCCTTGAATGGATGATACCGTACGCGCCGGACAAAATGTCGCGGATCAAATAGTTGACTTCATCCGTGTCGAGCGAGAAAGCGGTAGCCGCCGGACAGGAGTCGGGGACCGAATATTCTTTTGATTCCTTGATGACCCAGGTGGCCGTCATCTTTAATTTCTCGAACGAGATAATTGATAAAGACTGCGAGCTTATCTGCCCAGGATCCTGGAATTCTCCGAATGAGGCCCGACAGGGGAGATCGAGTCTCGTCGGCAGTCTTGTCCGCAAGTTTGCTGAGTATCCGAGCGCTTTTCCGCCAGAGCCGTAAAGGCGCCAACGACGAGGGTACGGACCAGCAGGGCACCTTCGCGAACCGATATCTGATCTCGACTCGGGTCCTGAGAAGGTGAACCTTCCCCGGCCGGTCAAGGGCGAGCGTCGCCATCTCACTCACACCCAGGTCGGGCGCCTGGCCTACACCGGCGTGCGGTTCGGCGAGATGGCGGCACTCAAGGTCCGGCGTCACGACCTCTCACTGCGTCGAGCGGTCATCGCGGAGTCGGTGACGCCCGTCCAGGGCAAGGGATGGGCTGGGCGCACAGAAGCGAGCCGACCGTGACGAGCCGCCAGCCGTCGAGAACCACTCGATTTCGCCTGCCAGCGAGGACGCCCACGACGAGCCGTTCGACCTCATCGGGCAACAAGGTGTCGCCCTTTCGTCGCCAGCACCGTTGTCAAGCCCCCGAGACGAAGGCCTCCTGAACTGCGTTTCCGCAGGTCAGGGGGCCTTTTCCGTCCGTACCCCGTACCGGATTCGAACCGGCGCTACCGCCGTGAAAGGGCGGGGTCCTGGGCCGCTAGACGAACGGGGCGTGCGCGTCGGTCGGCGCGTCGATCAGCATAGGGGGCCCCGAGCGACGCTCCCAACTCAGTGCGGCCTCTCCGGGCGAGGATCAGTGCAGCTCGACCGCCACCCGCTCGCGCAGCTCCGCGAGCGAGACGCCGTACGTCTCGCGCACCGTGGCGCCATCGGGACCGAGGTCGAAGACGGCGTAGTCGGTGTAGACGCGAGACACGCACCCCACCCCGGTGAGGGGCATGGAGCAGGTCTCGACGAGCTTCGCCTCGCCGTTCTTCGCGAACAGCGACATCATCACGAACACGTCCTTGGCGCCGATCGCGAGATCCATGGCACCGCCCACCGCCGGGATGTCGCCCGGCCTGCCCGTGCTCCAGTTGGCCAGGTCGCCGGTGTGGCCGACCTGGAAGGCGCCCAGCACGCAGACGTCGAGGTGGCCGCCGCGCATCATCGCGAACGAGTCGGCGTGGTGGAAGTAGGAGCAGCCGGGGGTCTCCACCACCGGCACCTTGCCGGCGTTGGTGAGATCGGCGTCGACCTCCTCCCCCTCGGCCTTACGGCCCATCCCGAGCATGCCGTTCTCGGTGTGCAGGATGACGCCCAGCTCGACGGGCAGATGGTCGGCGATCTTCGTCGGTTGGCCGATGCCGAGGTTGACGAAGGAGCCCTCCGGGATGTCGCGCGCGATCACCTGCGCGAGCTCGTCCATCGAGAGGGGGCCCCGGTCGGTGTTCTCTACAGTCATCAGCGCGCTCCCTGCACGGTGTAGTGGCGGGCCTCGACCTGGACCACGCGGTCGACGTAGATCGAGGGCGTGACGACGGCCTCAGGGTCCAGCTCGCCGGTCGGCACGATGGCGCTCACCTGCGCGACCGTCGTGGTCGCGGCGGTGGCCATCACCGGTCCGAAGTTCCGCGCGGTCTTGCGGTAGACCAGATTGCCGAGCCGGTCGGCGGTGTGGGCGGCGATCAGCGCGTAGTCGCCCTTGATCGGGTACTCCAGGACGTACTCGCGTCCGTCGATCGTGCGCTGCTCCTTGCCCTCCGCCAGCGGCGTGCCGACGGCTGTCGGGCAGAAGAACGCGCCGATCCCGGCGCCGGCGGCGCGCATCCGCTCGGCGAGATTGCCCTGCGGCACCACCTCCAGCTCGATCCGACCGGCTCGATAGAGCTCGTCGAAGACGTAGGAGTCGACCTGCCGCGGGAAGGAGCAGAGGACCTTGCGGACCCGGCCGGCCTTGAGGAGCGCCGCCAGGCCGACCTCGCCGTTGCCGGCGTTGTTGGCCACGATCGTCAGGTCCTGAGCCCCCTGGCGGATCAGCGCGTCGATGAGGTCGAACGGCATGCCGGCCAGGCCGAAGCCGCCGACCAGGACGGTCGAGCCGTCCTCGATGCCGGCGACGGCCTCGTCGGCGGTCTCGAGGATCGATGTCCTGGCCATCTCAGGCCTCCCCCGTCGCCGACGGGTTCTCCAGGACGACGGCCAGGCCCTGTCCCACGCCGATGCAGATGGCCGCCACGCCGTAGCGCTGCCTCTTCTCGCGCAGCACCGCGGCGAGGGTGCCGAGGACGCGGCCGCCCGAGGCGCCCAGCGGGTGACCGATCGCGATCGCGCCGCCCTTCTGGTTGACGATCTCCGGATCCGCGAGGCCGGACTTCAGCCAGGTGTCGACGCAGACCAGGCTCTGTACGGCGAAGGCCTCGTTGAGCTCGACCGCACCGACCTGGTCCCAGCCGATCCCGGCCCGGGCCAGGGCGCGATCGGCCGCCTCGACCGGGGCGTAGCCGAAGTCCTGCGGGTCCAGGGCGAAGGCGCCGCGCCCGACGATGCGAGCGATCGGGTCGACGCCGATCGTGTCGCGGGCCTGCTCGGAGCCGAGCAGGACCGCGGAGGCGCCGTCGGAGAGCGGCGAGGCGTTCCCGGCGGTGATCGTGCCGTCCTTGCGGAAGGAGGGCTTGAGACCGGCCAGCTTCTCCACGGTGGAGTCGGCGCGGATGCCCTCGTCGCGGGCCAGGCCCTCGACCGGGGTGACGATCGAGTCGTAGAAGCCGGCGTCCCACGCCTGCGCGGCCAGCCGGTGGGACCGGACCGCGAACTCGTCCTGCCGCTCACGGCTGACGCCGTACTTGTCCTGGAGCTGCTCGTTGCACTCACCGAGCGAGATCGTCCACTCCGCGGGCATGTTCGGGTTGACCAGCCGCCACCCCAGCGTGGTCGAGACGGCCGTCAGGTCGCCGGCGGGGAACGGGCGAGCCGGCTTCGGCAGCACCCACGGCGCCCGCGTCATCGACTCGACCCCGCCGACCAGGACGACGTCGGCGTCACCGGTCTCGATCGCCCGCGAGCCGATCATGGCGGCATCCAGCGAGGAGCCGCAGAGCCGGTTGACGGTGTTGCCCGGCACCGACGTCGGCAGTCCGGCGAGGAGGGCGGCCATCCGGCCGACGTTGCGGTTCTCCTCCCCGGCGCCGTTGGCGTTGCCCCACACGACCTCGTCGATCGCCGCCCGGTCCAGGCCGGGGGCCTGGTCGAGCAGACCGGTGATGGCGGCGGCGGCGAGGTCGTCGGGCCGGTGCGCAGCGAGCGCGCCGTTGAACTTGCCGAACGGCGTTCGCGTCGCGGCGTAGAGGAAGGCGGTCATACTGAAGACGCTAACGCGCCGGAACCATATGTTGAAGTATCGGTGTTCGCGTCGATTAGGATGACTGACATATGGATCTCCGTCACCTGCGCTACTTCGTCGCCGTCGCCGAGGAACGGCACTTCGGCCGTGCGGCCGAACGCCTCCACATGGCGCAGCCACCGCTCTCCCAGGCGATCCGGCAGCTCGAGTCCGAGCTGGGCGTGATCCTGCTGCAGCGCACCACCCGTCGAGTCGAGCTCACCGCGGCCGGCGAGACCTACCTGGAGCGCGCCCGCAGCATCCTCGGCGACGTGGCACAGGCCGCCGACCTCGCCCGCCGCGTCGCAGCCGGCTCGGTCGGCCATCTCACGCTCGGCTGCGTGGGCACGGCGACCTACAGTGTCCTGCCGACCCTCTCCCGGCGGCTGTCGGAGGAGCTTCCCGGTGTCGACTTCGCCTTCCGCGGGGAGATGCTGGTGCCGGACCAGCTCAGCGCACTGCATCACGGTGCGATCGACGTCGCGTTGCTGCGACCGCCCGTCGCCGACCTCTCCCTGGTCGTGGAGCCGCTGCGCAGCGACCGGCTGATGGTCGCGCTGCCGGCCGACCACGGCCTCGCCGGTCAGACCCGGATCCGAGCCCGCGAGCTCTCCGGCATCGACCTCATCGTGCACTCGGCGGACCGGCGCTCGGTGATGTACGGCGTGGTCCTGCGGCTGCTGCACGACGCGGGCGTGGAGCCGCGGGTCCGGCACGAGGTCGGGGAGACCTCGACTCTGCTCACCCTGGTCGCGGGTGGGCTGGGCGTGGCGATCGTGCCCGAGCCGGTCACCGCCCTGGCACTGGAAGGGGTGGCCTACCGGCCGCTCGTGGAGCCGAGCGCCAGCGTCGAGCTCGCCGTGGCCCACCGGGTCGATCGCGCCGAGCCGCACCTGCAGCGGACCGTCGAGGTCATCCGGGCACTGGTCTGAGGTCTCACGCGCCTGTCGGCGCGAGGACGATGTCGAACCGCACCCTGCTCCACGTGCCTTCCACGGCCCGGCCATCGGGCGTCGGCGTGCCGGCCGCCTGCTGCTCGAACCGCTTGATCAGCGACTGCTTGACCCCGAAGACCGAGTCCCGCTCCCCGATCGGGTCGCCCTCGGGGAAGATGTGTGTCACCAGGGTCCGACACCCGGGATGGCTGACCATGAAGTGCAGGTGGCTGGCCCGCAGCGGCGAGCGGCCGACGGCGTCGAGCAACTGCCCGACGGGGCCGTCGTCGGGGATGGGGTACGGCGTCGGCGTGAGTCCCCAGAACCGGTAGGACCCGTCGGTGTCGCTGAAGAGATGACCGCGCGCCGAGCGCTTCGCCGCGTCGTACTGCACGTCGTAGAGGCCGTCCTCGTCCGCCTCCCAGACCTCGATCCGGGCGCCGGCCAGCGCGTTGCCGTGGGTGTCGGTGACGGTGCCCTCGACCCAACAGGGCTCGCCGGGTGCGCCGAACGCGACGTCGCCGCCGAGCGCGACGCGCGGTGCGTCCTCGACGAAGAACGGACCGAACACCGTCGCCTCGGTGGCGTTCTCGTAGGCGGCGTTGTTGATGTTGATCGTCTGCATCGAGGCACCGAGGATGTCCGAGAGGAGGATGAACTCCTGGCGCACGTCGTCGGTGATGTGCCCGGCCCTGGTGAGGAACTCGATCGCTGCCCCCCACTCCTCCTCGCTCAGCCGCACGTCGCGGATGAACGCGTGCAGATGACGCACCAGCGAAACCATCAGCTCCTTCAGACGCGGGTCGCTGCAGGCGTCGAAGGAGGCGACGACCGCCTCCACCAGCCCGGCCTCGACGGCCTCCTGATCGGGGGAGGCGGCAGATCGGGTCATGACGGGTCTCCTTCCCAGGCCGCGCGCAGCAGCGCGGTGAGGTTGTGCTCCGTGACCGGAGCCGGATTGCTGGGCGGGACGGCGGCAAGCACAGGCCCCACCGCCCGAGCGATGCCCTCCTCGGGCATGCCGTAGTCCCTCAAGGCCCGGGGCGCATCCACGGCGGCCCGCAGCTGCGCCAGTCCCTCGACGGCCGCGCTGCTGTCGAGGGCGGCGGCGATCCGCCGCTCGGCCTCGGGTGCGTGCGGGGCGTTGAAGGCGAGCACGTGCGGCAGCACCACGGCGTGGGTCTGCGCGTGCGGCAGGTTGAACATGCCGCCGAGCACGTGGCAGATCTTGTGGTGCATGCCCGAACCGGCCGAGGCGAAGGCGACGGCGGCGAGATAGGCGCCGTACAGGGTCTGCTCGATGCCCTCCACCAGCGGTCCCTCGCGCGCGATGACCGGCAGGCCGCCGGCCAGGCGCCGGATGCCCTCGCCGGCCAGCACCTGGTCGATCGGGTCGACGCGCGGACCCCACATCGCATCGATGCAGTGCGCGAGCGCGTTGAGGCCGCTCGCGACGCTCAGCTGCGCCGGCAGCGAGCTGAGCAGCGTCGCGTCGTACACGATCGAGCGCGGGAGCACCGAGTCGTCGACGCCGGTCGTCTTGGTCGCGCCCTGGGTCAGGCCCCAGACATTGGTCGCCTCGGAACCGGCGTAGGTGGTCGGCACGGCGAGGATCGGCAGCCCACCGGGCCGGTCGCTGGTCAACGCCACCGCCTTGCCCAGGCCGGTGGCCGAGCCACCGCCGACGGTGACGATCACGTCGACGCCGGCCGCCGCCGCGGCCTCTCGGGCGCGCTCGGCCACCTCGACCGGGACGTGCATCACGACCTCGTCGTGGTGCAGCACGACTGGCACCGCCGCGGCGATCCGAGTCGCCAGGGCCGCCTCGCGGGCGGAGGCGATCAGCATCACTCGGGCGCCGCCGAGGGCGGTGACCTCGGCGGCGACGGCCGTGGCCGCGTCTCCCGGCGCGAAGACCACCCGCTGGGGAAGCGTCTCGTGGGTGAACCTCATGCCCGACCCACCAGCCTGGTGACGGCCTCGCGCAGCGCGGAGGCCGGGTCGGCGGCCAGGCTCATCGACCGCCAGGCGACGTGCTTGTCCGGCCGGACCAGCAGCGCGCCGGACTCCTCGATCTCGCGCAGCTTGGCCCAGTCGTAGTAGAGGTCGGTGACCTCGCGGCCGGGGCCGATCACCACTGTCTGCAGCGGCACGCCGAGGTCCACCGACACCGTCGCCGCGGCCTCGGCCCACGCCTCCCCGGCGACGCCGGTGAACAGCGTCCAGCGGGAGTACGGCGCCAGGTCCATCAGGGCGTGCTTGTCCACGTTGTTCCCGACCCAGGCGTGCGGGAGGTGGGCGCCCGGCGACGTCGACATCACGTAGTAGAGGTCCTCGTCCCTGCTCGGAGCCGGCCGGGTGCCGTCGGAGAGGATCGCGCGCGACTCGTAGAACTGGCCCAGCTCGACGCCGTGGGCGTTGAACTCGTAGTTCTTGGTCTCCATGGCGCGGACCAGCGCGGCCCGCTTGGCCGCACCCGCCGGCGTGTTGGCCTTGCGCTCCTCGATCGCGGCGGCCATCTCCTCACCGGACAGGCCGACCACGCCGAGCGCGGTGAAGATGTCCCCGAACTCCCGGGCGGAGGTGTTGGCGCGGGTGACGATCCGCTTCGCGACGGGGGCGCGCTCGGCGGTGTAGGAGTCGAGCAGGGTGTCCTCGGCGTACCCGTGCAGGACGGCGGCGAGCTTCCAGGCCAGGTTGTAGGAGTCCTGCACCGAGGTGTTGGACCCCAGGCCGTTGCTCGGCGGGTGCCGGTGGATCGCGTCGCCGACGCAGAAGACCCGGCCGCTGTGCAGTCGCGTCGCATACATCTCGTTGACGCCCCACAGGCTGTATCCGGTGATCTCGGGCTCCAGGTCGGGCATGCCCAGCAGGTCACGGACGATGCCTGCGGCCATCGTCTCGTCGAGCTCGGGCGCGGGGCCGTCGATGTCGTAGCCCCACACGATCAGCCACTCGTCCCACGGCCGCACCATCCGGACCAGGCCGGTACCGATGCCACCGACGTTGGACCCGGGCTGGATCACCCAGTAGAGGACGCTCGGCCGGTGGTCGACGAGCGCCGAGATGTCGGCCTTGAAGGTGATGTTCATCGACCCGGCGATGTCCATCCGGCCCTCGAAGGGCAGCTCGATGTCAGCGGCGACCTGGGAGCGCGCGCCGTCGGCGCCGATGAGGTACCTGGCGCGGATCTGGTACCGGTGGCCGGTCAGCCGGTCGCGTACGTCGACGGTCACGCCGTCGGCGTCCTGGACCAGGCCCAGGTACTCGGTGGAGAAGCGGGTCTGCGCACCGCGCTGGGTCGCGTTGCGGACCAGGATCGGCTCGAGGTAGGTCTGCGGGATGTCGACCGTCAGGCACGGCGAGGCCAGACGGTAGTCGGCCTCGCGGTCGGGGCGGGTGCCCCAGGTGTGGATCCGGCCGATCTCCTCCCCCGCGATGCTGGTGCAGAACACCGTGTCCCCGACCAGCTCGTGCGGTGTCGCGTCCGCCAGCACCTGATCCTCGATCCGCAGGTCGCGGAAGATCTCCATCGCCCGTTGGTTGGTGATGTGCGCCCGCGGCGTGTTCGCCGTCCAGCGGTACTTGGTGATCATGATGGTGGGCACGCCCAGCTCGCTGAGGAAGAGCGCTGCCGCCGCCCCCGCGGGTCCCGAGCCGACGATGAGCACGTCCGTCTCGACCAGGGATCCTGTGGGGGCCTCGGTCTCGGCGAGGCCATCGTTGAACACCGGCATGGAGCACCTCTTCTCTCGTCTGCGGCCGAGTCTTCTCGGCGGCTGCCGGGCGAGGAAGGCCCGTGCGGAGACGTGGCGGAAATGCGTATGTCGTGGCTCACATCGGGCCTCCGCCTCTGTGTCACGATGGAGCCGGAGGTGGCGAGGCGATGGTGCGGATCCCGCAGGCGCGGGCCTACGAGGTCGACCAGGACGTCGACCAGTGGGAGGAGCACAACGCCCGGTCGCTGATCGAGCTCGCCTGCGTCGTGGACGATGCCCCGTTCCGGGCCCGTCAGGTCAACCTGCAGCTCGAGCAGCTGCACCTGGCCCGGGTCACGGCGACGGCGCACCGGGTCAGCCGCGACCGGACGGTGATCGCCAGGCGGCCCGCTGACGCGATCGCTGTCTATGTCGGGCTGCGTGGCGACTCGCTGCTCGAGTACGACGGCGGCCGTCGGGTAGTGCATCCGGGCCAGCTCCTGGTCTGCGACGTGGACCGGCCCTTCGTCCGCGGCTTCGGGCACGGCCTCCACGAGCTCGCCGTGAAGGTGCCGCGCGCTGCGTTCGAGGCGCACGCGGGAACCGCCTCCCTGACCTCGCCGCTGGTGCTCGAGGCCCGCGATCGCGACGACGACCCCTATGCCCGTGCTCTGGCCCGGCTGGTCGGCCGCGCCGTGGCGGCCGCCGTGCCGGTGCCGGCCGACGAGCAGGCGGTGCTCGAGCTGGTGGCGGTGCTGGCCACCGGCGGCCGCAGGAGCTCACCGCTGGCCCACCGCGCGGCGGCGCGGGCGTTCATCGACGACCACCTGAGCGATCCTGGGCTGTCCGCGACCGCCGTGGCGGCGGGCGCCGGCATCTCGGAGCGACATCTGTCACGGCTGTTCGCCGACGCGGGCACCTCGGTGCCACGACACATCCTGGCGCGGCGGCTCGACCTCGCACACAGCATGCTGACCCACGACGTCGGCGGGCACGTCCGGATCGTCGACATCGCCGGCCAGTGCGGCTTCACCTCGATGGCCCACTTCTCGCAGGCGTTCAGGCGGCGCTTCGACGCGACACCGGGCGAGGTGCGCCTCGGCGGAGGTGTCGGACCGGCGTGAGCACGCCGGCCCGCGATCGTCCTACTCCTCCGCCAGCACCCGCCGCGCGACGCCGAACGCGGTGTTGGCCGCCGGTACGCCGACGTACACGGCCGACTGCAGCAGCACCTCGATGATCTCCTCGCGACTCAGCCCGTTGCGCAGCGCCGCGCGCAGGTGGAACTCCAGCTCCTCGAAGTGTCGGCCGGCCACGAGCGCGGTCAGCACGGCGATCGAGCGGTCCCGCCGGGCCAGGCCGGGTCGGGTCCAGATCTCGCCCCAGGCGTAGCGGGTGATGAAGTCCTGGAAGTCGGCGGTCACCTCGGTCGTCCCGGCCACAGCGCGGTCGACGTGCGCGTCGCCGAGGACCTGCCGCCGCACCTGCATCCCCGCCGGGGCCGGGTCGCGGACGAGGAGCGCCTCGACCATGCTGGCGACCGCTCGCGGCGCCTCGGCGGGCGCGAGGTGGGCGACCCCGTCGAGCTCGACGAAGCGCGCTCCGCGGACCTTCGCGGCGTGCTCGCGCAGTGTGGTGGCCGGAGTCGCCACGTCCTCGGCGCCACCGACGGCCAGCACCGGCACCGTGATCTCGCCGAGACGGTCCCGGACGTCGAAGGCCGCCAGCGCCTCGCAGACGAGCGCATAGCTCTCCGCGTCGGCGTGCTGCAGCGAGCCCAGCAGCTCGGTCCCGATCGCCGGCTCGCGCTCCAGGAAGCCGCTGCCGAACCAGCGCTTGGCCGAGGACTCGACCACCGCCGGGGTGCCTGAGGCGCGCACGGTGGCCGCCCGCTCGGCCCACGACTCAGCGGTGCCGATCTTCGCACCGGTGCAGAGCACGGCGACGCCTGTCAACCGGTCCGGTACGTCGAGGGCGAGCTGCAGCCCGACCGCACCGGCGACGGAGTCCCCGGCGTACCCGAAGCCGACCTCGCCGAGCGTGCTGTCGACGGCCGCGACCACTGCCCCGGCCACGTCCGCGAGGGTGAACGGCTCGGTAGTCGGCGTGCCGTGGCCGTGCCCCGGCAGCTCCCAGCCGACGACGTGGAACCGCTCGCCGAGCAGCTCGGCGGCGCGTCCCCACAGCGGCGTGACCGCAGTGCCGAGCGAGGGCCCGAGGACCAGCACCGGGCTGCCTTCGGTGCCGGCGAGGTGGACGAGTGACAGCTGCATCAGAGGTTCTCCCAGACCCGGGCGGCGCGCCCGAGGATGTCGTCGATGAACAGGTCGGTGGCGCCGAGGTAGTCCCCGTCCGAGGAGCCGCCGGACATGCTGCGCTGCTCGGCCCGCAGGGTCTCGCCCGCCTCGGCCACCCGGGCCGCCATCCGCGCGGTGTCGACGACGAGGCCGGCCACGAGGTCGGCGGCCTGCGAGGCGGCGACGACGCTGCGCCGGCCGAGCGTGGCGAGGGTGTCCCACTCCGCGTGCCAGCCGCCGTCGGGGCGCTCGTCGACGTAGGTGGCTGCCGCAAGGTGCAGCGTCGCTGCCAGTTGCGGGGCGGCCAGCGCGTGGCGACGCAGCAGGATCGAGAGCACCGGGTTGGCCTTGCCGGGCATCGTCGAGGAGCCGCCGCCGGCGCCCTCGCGCAGCTCGCCGATCTCGGGCCGGGACAGCAGCGCGACATCCGCACCGAGGTGACCCAGGGCGTCCGCCAGGCGCACGAGCGCGTCCGCTGTCGCGGCCAGCGGGTTGCGGCCGCGGGTGTGCCACGGCGTACCGTCCCCGAGCCCGAGCCCGTCGGCGACGGCGTGCACGAGCGCGACGGCGGTCCCGACCGGGTCCTCCCGGTCGCGGCCCAGCTCGACGACCGCCGCCAGGGTGCCGGCGGCGCCGCCGACCTGGACCGGCAGCTCGGCGCGGACCCGACGCAGACCGGCGTCGGCCTCCGCGAGCCCGGAGAGCCACTGGGCAGCCTTGAGTCCGAAGGTGATCGGCACGGCGTACTGCGTCAGCGTCCGACCCACCATCACCGCGCCGCGATGTTCGCGGGCCAGGGCTCCCAGGGTTCGTGCGGCCCGCTCGACGTCGACCAGCACCCGGTCCACGACGTCGCGCAGGCAGAGCACCAGCGCGGTGTCGACCACGTCCTGCGAGGTCAGGCCGCGGTGCACGTCCGGTGACTGGGCGCGCAGCGCCTTGACCAGCGGGATGACCGGGTTGCCGCCGGACTCGGTGCCGTCGGCTATGCCGCGCAGGGGCGGCACCGTGAGCACGGCCGGCGTCGACGCCAGTCCGGCACCCACCAGCGCGTCGAGCCAGGCCTGCTCGACCCGGACCATCGCGGCCAGGAACGCCTCGTCGGTGAGGACGTCACCAGCGCGCGCGTCGCCCGGCCACAGGAGCTCACCCATGGGTGAGGAACACGGTCTCGCGCTCACCTTGCAGGCGGATGTCGAACCGCAGCCCCTGGGGGTCGGGCTCGGCGATCAGCGTCGCCCGTTCCTCCTCGGGCAGCGAGGACAGCAGTGCGTCGTCGGCGTTCGCCGGATGGCCCGGCAGGTAGATCCGGGTGAGCAGCCGGTCGAGCAGGCCGCGGGCGAAGACCGCCACGGCGAAGAACGGCGCCTTGCCGTCCTCGGTCGCGCCCGGCAGCACGGTGGAGAACGAGTAGTGCCCGGTGGCGTCCGTCGAGCACCGGCCCCAGCCGGTGAACGTCCAGCCGTCGCGGTGCAGCGAGCCCTCGACGCGCGGGACCTCACCGGCCCCGTCGGCCTGCCAGATCTCGATCAGCGCATCCGGGATCGGCACCCCGGCACCGTCGAGCACGTCACCGTGCAGGCGGATGGCGTCGGCGCGGGCGGGCGGGACCAGCTCGTTGTCACCCTGGTAGGGCAGCGCCTGGCCGTAGAACGGCCCGACGGTCTGTCCGGGCGTCAACAGCGCCGGACGGGAGGACTCGGTGCTCACTGGTCTGCCTCCTCGGGCTCCATCCAGGTGCGGTCGCGACCCGACAGGACGATGTCCCACCGGTATCCCATGCTGTACTCGGGCACGGTCAGATCATGGTCATAGGTCGCCAGCAGCGCATCCCTGGCGCGCTGGTCGGTGATCGCCTGGTAGATCGGGTCGAGCGCGAACAGCGGGTCCCCGGGGAAGTACATCTGGGTGACCAGGCGCTCGGTGAACTGGTTGCCGAACAGCGAGAAGTGGATGTGCGCGGGACGCCAGGCGTTGCGGTGGTTGCCCCAGGGATAGGGCCCGGGCTTGATCGTCCTGAACCAGTACTCGCCGTTCTCGTTCGTCAGGCAGCGACCCACCCCGGTGAAGTTCGGGTCGAGCGGAGCGGGGTGCTGCTCGTTCTTGTGCACGTAGCGGCCGGCGGCGTTGGCCTGCCAGATCTCCACCAGCTGGCCCGCGACCGGGCGGCCCTCGCCGTCGACGATGCGCCCGCTGACGGTGATCCGCTCGCCGATCGGCTCGCCCCAGACCTCGGAGTTGGTGCCGGCGTGGGCCCCCAGGGTCAGGTCGGACTCGAGCTTGTGGACGTCGCGCTGCCCGAACACTGGCGCCCAACGCTCGATGGTCTCCGGGTCCGCGTGCCGCGGGTCCTTGGTGGGGTGGCGCAGGATGCTGGAGCGGTACGGCGGGTAGTCGATCCGCGGCTGCGCTCCGCCCGGCTGCTGCTGGGCGTCGATCTCGGCGATCTCGGCGGAGATCTCCGCCTGGGTGGTGGCGGCGGCGTCGGACGACGGGACAGCCGTCTCCTGGGCCGCATCGGTCCTCGGTGTCGTGCTCACTCCTCCCAATCTACGGACCGGCGGACTATCCTGCCGAGGGAAGGCTTCCACTGAGCGGAAGGTAGGGGATGGCCGGTCGTACGGCGACGCCGGGTGCGAGCGTCACCTCCCGCGCCCTGGCGATCCTGGCCGCCTTCGACGCCGACCATCGCTCGCTGACGCTCACCGAGATCGCGGCGCGCGCAGGCCTGAGCCGTCCGACGGCCCACCGGCTCATCGCCGAGCTGACCGCGTGGGGAGCGCTGCGCCGCGACGCCCAGGGCCGCTACGTCGTCGGTCGCCGGCTGTGGAACCTCGGCATGCTCGCACCGGTGCAGGCCGACCTGCGCGAGGCCGCCTCACCCTTCCTGCACGACCTCTACGGCGCCACCCTCGAGACGGTGCAGCTCGCCGTCCGCGACGGGCTCGAGACCCTGTACGTCGATCGCCTCGCCGGCCATCGGTCCGTTCCGATCGTGAGCACGATCGGCTCGCGGCTGCCGATGCACGCCACCGGCGTGGGCAAGGTGCTGCTCGCCTTCGCCCCACCGGAGGTGCAGCAGGCGGTCCTCGGTGCACCGCTGCGACGGTTCACGCCGTACACGGTGACCAGCGCCGCCCGGCTCGCCGACCAGCTGGACCGCGCCCGGGCGGAGGGGTATGCGACGACCGCCGAGGAGATGAGCGCCGGGGCGTGCTCGGTCGCGGTGCCCGTCCTGGTCGGCGACACCGCCGTGGCTGCGGTCGGGTTCGTGGTGCCCGACCTGCGCCGGACCCGCCCTCGGCTCGTCGCCGCCCTGCAGGTCGCGGCACAGGGCATCGCCCGCTCGCTGTGACCGGACCGGCCGGCGCCGTTCAGGCCCAGGTGATCCGGACGGCGGCCCACACCACCTTGCCGTCGGAGACGATGCGGCTGCCCCAGCGATCCGCCAGCCGCTCCACGATGCCGAGGCCACGGCCGTGCTCGTCCTCGATCCCCGGCCGCTGACGCCGGGCGCGGACCGAGGAGGCGTCGCTGACCTCGACCACGATCTCCCGCTGGGTGCGCCGCAGCCGCAGCTCCACCGGCGGCCGACCGTGGGTCATCGCGTTGGTCACCAGCTCGCTGACCATCAGCACCAGGTCGAGCCGCTGGCGCTGCGGGACACCCCAGGCGAGCAGCTGCTCCTCGGTCCGGGTGCGTGCGGACCCGATCTCGTCGAGGTCCTCCTCGACCGCCAGGCAGATCAGCTCCGAGCGAGCCGGCTGCACCGTCGCGATGACGACTGCCACGTCGTCGGCGTTGTCCTCGACCAGCAGCTCGATGAGGCGCGCGGGCAGCTTGCCGAGGGGCACGTCACGGTGTCGGGTCAGGATCCGCTCGAGCTCGTCGAGACGGGTACCGAGGTCGATCCGTCGGCGCTCGACCAGGCCGTCGGTGTAGAGGGCCAGGAGGCTTCCTTCGCCCACCGGCACCTCCAGGTCCGCCGAGCCGAAGAACCCCGACCCGAGCGGAGGCCCGCTGGCGGCCAGCCGGGTCACCACGCCGTCGGCATCGATGAGCAGCGGCGGGACGTTGCCGGCGTTGGCGTAGGTCAGCGTGCCGTGTGCCGGGTCGTGGACCGCGTAGACGCAGGTCACGATGCCCTCGGGCACCATGTCGCGGACGATGCCGTCGAGGTTCTCCAAGATGTCGGTGGGCGCGAGGTCGAGCCGCGCGAAGGCGCGCGCCGCCGCCTTGACCTGACCCATCACCGCCGCCGCCCGGACGCCGCGGCCCATGACGTCGCCGACGACGATCGCCGTCCGACCGCCACCGAGGTCGATGACGTCGTACCAGTCCCCGCCGACCTGCGTGCCCTCCACGCCGGGACGGTAGTAGGTGGCGACCTCCAGGAAGTCCAGCTGGGTGGCCACCTCCGGCAGCAACGAGTGCTGGAGCTCGTCGGCGATCGCCCGCTCTCGGCTCGCGGCGCGGCGGGCGGACTCCGTGGCGATCAGCTGTTGCTGGAGCAGCCGCTGCTCGGTGACGTCCTGGACCGAGCCGCGCAGCACCCGGGTGCCGGGAGGCGCCTCGGCGACCTCACCGCGCACGCTCAGGGTCAGCTGCTGTCCCGACGGCAGGCCGACCTCGGTCTGGTAGGCGATCCGCTCTCCGACCTCGCCCGAGCGCAACCGCGACAGCGCATCCTCGACGTCCTCGGCATGGACGAACATCGCCACCACCGCACGCAGGTCGAGCTGCTCGATGCCCCCACCGGCATCCTCGTCACCGGCGCCGCCCGCGTCGAGTCCGATCAGCTCGGCGAACATCCGTGAGCCGCTCACCCGCTCGTCGTCGAGCCGGACCTGCCAGCTGCCGAACCTGCCGATCCGCTCGGCCTCCTCGACCAGCTCCTGCGCGTGCTGGAGCCCCGCGCGCACCGCCTCGACCCGCTCGAGCTCCAGGTTCACCCGCACCCGCGCCAGCAGCTCGCGCGCCGAGAAAGGCTTGACCAGGTAGTCGTCCGCGCCCGCCTCCAGGCCCTCGACCGTGCCCTCCTCGCCGGCCCGCGCCGAGACCATGATGACCGGGATCGCCGCGAGACCCGGATCGTCCCTGAGCCGGGCGAGCAGCCCGAACCCGTCCAGACGCGGCATCATCACATCGGTGATCACGATGTCCACCGGCGCCTCGGCGAGCTTCGCCAGCGCGTCGCGTCCGTCGACGGCCGTGACGACGCGGTAGGACTCCGCCAGGATGCCCGCCACGTAGCGTCGCATGTCCAGGTTGTCGTCGACCACCATCACGGTGGCACGTGCACCGGGTTCGTCGCTCTCGTCCTGCGCAGCGATCTCGGCGTCCGCGTCGCCGGCACCGGCCGGCGCGCGCTCCGGCGTACGGACCGAGGAGCCCTCCAGCCATCCGAGTGCCTCGTCGATCATGGCGGCGGCACGGCCACCGACGGCCTCCCCGAGCACCGTCCCGCTCGCGCCGCCGGCGCTGGCGGCGACCTGGTCCGGCGGCAGGTGGTCGGCTCCCTGGGGGATGCGCACCGTGAAGGTGCTGCCCTCCCCCACGGCGCTGGTGACGCTCACCTCGCCACCGTGCAGCGCGACCAGCTGGGCCACCAGCGCGAGCCCGATGCCGGAGCCCTCGATGCTGCGCGACTCGACGCCGCGGACCCGGTGGAAGCGCTCGAACAGTCGGGACTGCTCGGTCTCGAGGATGCCGATCCCGGTGTCGGTGACCGAGAGCACCGCGTCGGTCCCGTCCTGGCGCACGTGCACCTCGACGCCGCCCGCGAGGGTGAACTTCAGGGCGTTCGAGAGCAGGTTGAACACGATCCGCGACCAGTGGTTGCGGTCGACGAAGCCCAGAACCGGCTCCGGACAGTCGACCGAGAAGCTCAGACCGGCCCGTTCCATCGGGCTCTGGAACAGACTGGCCAGCTGGGCGGTGTAGTCGGCGAGGTCGGTGAGCTCGAACTGGGACTCGTCCTCGTGCTGGGCGTCGAGGCGGGAGAAGTCGAGCAGGGTGTTGACCAGGCGCAGCATCCGGCTGCCGCTGCGGGCGATCACGTCGACCCGGTTGCGCTGGGTCTGCGAGAGCGGGTCGTCGACGTCGGCCAGGGCGTCCTCGGCCGGCCCGAGCAGCAGTGTCAGCGGCGTGCGCAGCTCGTGGCTGACATTGGCCAGGAAGTCCGACTTGGCCTGGTCGAGCTGGGCCAGCGCCTCCGAGCGCTCCTTCTCCTGCTCCATCGCGCGGGCGTCGGTGATGGCCGCGGAGAAGTGGGCGGCGATCAGCTCCACGAACTCGTAGAACGAGGTGTCGACCGGACGGTGGCGGTTGGCCCCGAAGACCAGGAAGCCGTACGGCGTGGCCGAGAGCGGCCGCGGGATCGGGACGATGACAGCCTTCTCCGGCGGCACGCTCCAGGCGCCGGTCGGCAGGTCGGGGATGAGCTGGTCGACGTGCTCGACGACGATCTCCTCGGCGGCCAGCAGGCGGCGTACGGGCCAGATCGGCTCGGGATCCGCCTGCTCGATGCGCAGCGGCGAGGCGACGTGTCCCGGCTCGATCCCGGCCGTGCCGGCCAGATCGGCGTTCCCGTCCTCGTCGAAGAGGTAGACGCTGACCCAGGGCAGCGACTCGTTGTTCAGCGCCAGGTGCTCGCAGCCCGCCCGGACCGCGTCGGCGACCGACTCCGCGGTGGAGACGCGGATGCCCAGGTCACGCAGCGTGCTCATCCGGCGCTGCGCGACGATCTCCTCGGTGACCTCCGCGACCACGCACAGCATCCCCGCGATGGTGCCGTCGTCGTCGGTGAGGGGGCTGTAGGAGAAGGTGTGGTAGCTCTCCTCGGAGTAGCCCGAGCGCTGCAGGAACAGCTGCAGGGCCTCGTCCCAGGTGGCCTCACCGGTGGCGATCACGTGCTCGATCCGCGGGCCGATCTCGGGCCAGATCTCGGCCCAGACCTCGCGGGCGGAGCGACCCAGCGCCCACGGGTACTTCGCCCCCAGGGTGTTGCTCCGGTAGGCGTCGTTGCAGAAGAACGTCAGCTCCTCGCCCCAGGCCATCCACATCGAGAACCGCGAGCTCAGGATCGTCCGAACGGCGCTGACCAGGCTCAGCGGCCAGGTATCCGGGTCGCCGACCGTCGTGGCATGCCAGTCGACGGCGAGGAGGTCGCGACCGACCCGGCCGGCGGAGGCGAGCGTCTCCCGCAGGGAGGCGTCGGTCATGGTCGGCCGACCGACCCGCCGGGAAGCGCGTCCGCGACCGTCGGATAGATCTTCAGCACCGTGTCGAGGTTGGTCAGCCGGAGCAGCCGCAGGACGATCTCGTTCTCGCCGCAGACGAGCGCCAGGCCCCCGCCCTCCCCCTCGAGCCGACGCCGTGACGCAACCAGGGCGCCGAGACCCGAGGAGTCGAGGAATCCCACCCCGCTCAGGTCGAGGACCTGGTGGACGCGACCCTCCTCGGCGAGGCCCTGCACGCAGGCGGTCAGCTCACCCACCGACGCTGCATCGATCTCACCCGTCACCGCGACGACGGAGACGTCGCCGTGCGCGGCGATCTCGATCCCCACGCCGCTCTCGGGCGGCTGCTGCCGATCCTGCGTCATCGCACCTCCTGTGCCGGACATCGGTGACGAGTTCACCGATGGCGGCGCCATGGTCACACCTTGGCGACTCCCGCCAGGCGAAGCAAGCGCCCTCAGGTACCACGATGCGGCCTCATGATTCCCCTACCGGCATCCTCGGTCCCCACGCCGCTCAGTCGCCCAGGTAGGGGTCGGCCCAGGCGCTCACGATCCGCGCCGCCCGCCGGGCCTGACCGGGCGCGGTGAGCAGGTGATCGGACCCCTCCAGCGACACGAAGCTGCGGGGGTGGCGGGCGAGGCTGAAGATCTCGCTGGCGTTCTCGATGCCGACTGTCGCATCGGTCGGCGAGTGCATCACCAGCAACGGGCGGTGCAGGGCGGGGATGACATCGAGGAGCTGGGCCCGGCGTACGTCCTCGACGAAGGCGCGCTTGAGGGTCAGCGCCTTGATGCCCCCCACGAGCCACTGTGCCGAGCCGTCCGCGAGCACGCGATCGACGAAGGCGTCGTACTGGTGCTCGGCGTGACTCGGGTCCGACGGCGCTCCGACGGTGGCGACGGCACGGACCCCCTCGACCCGACCGGCGGCGGCGAGCACCGCGCAGCCGCCCCAGGAATGCCCCACCAGCAGGCGGGCGGGGGTGCCGCGCTCGGCCATGAACGCGGCCGCCTCGACGGTGTCGGCGACCTTGACGGTGAACGAGCCGTCGCCCCAGTCACCCTCGGAGTCGCCGAGGCCGAGGTTGTCGAACCGGAGCATGCCGATGCCCTCGCTCGCCAGCTGCCGGCAGATCCGGGCGGCGGCGGGCGAGTCCTTGCCCAGCGTGAAACCGTGGGCGAAGACGCCCCATCCCCGGACCTCGCCCTGCGGAAGGTCGATCAGCCCGGTCAGCATCGGTCCGGTCGAGCTGCGGAAGCGCACACGTTCAGCCACGAGACCAGATCGTCTCGCAGGTCGGCTCTCGGTGCAGCATCCGTACCGCCGAGTAGTTTCCCCAGCCGGACCGCCGCGGCGCATAGTGAGCCTATGAAGACCGCTACCGCCGCCTCGAACTCCATCACGATGCGCCTGCACACGGCACCCGACCACGGCGTGGTGGGGGCGGTGGCGACGGCGATCTCGGCGGTCGGCGGCATCGTGACGGCCATCGACGTCACCGACTCCAGCCACGACCGTCTGGTCGTGGACGTGACCTGCTCGGCGGCCGATGCCGAGCACGCCGTCGAGCTGGAGAAGGCCGTCGCTGTCGTCGAGGGCGTCACGGTGCACAAGGTCTCCGACCGCACCTTCCTGGCCCACCTCGGCGGCAAGATCGAGGTCGGCTCCAAGGTCCCGCTCAAGACCCGGATGGACCTCTCCATCGCCTACACCCCCGGCGTCGGCCGGGTCTCCAAGGCGATCGCCGAGCACCCCGAGGACGTCTCCCGCCTCACCATCAAGGGCAACACGGTCGCGGTGGTCACCGACGGCTCGGCGGTGCTCGGCCTGGGCAACATCGGTCCGGGTGCGGCGCTGCCGGTGATGGAGGGCAAGGCCGCGCTGTTCAAGCGGTTCGGCGACATCGATGCCTGGCCGATCTGCCTCGCCACCCAGGACACCGACGAGATCGTGCGCGCGGTCGAGCTGATCGCGCCGGGCTTCGGCGGGATCAACCTGGAGGACATCGCGGCGCCGCGCTGCTTCGAGATCGAGGCGCGGCTGCGCGAGCGGCTCGACATCCCGGTCTTCCACGACGACCAGCACGGCACGGCGATCTGTGTCCTGGCCGGCCTGACCAATGCCCTGCGGGTGGTCGGCAAGCGGCTGGAGTCGGTCAAGGTCGTCGTCTCCGGCGGTGGTGCTGCCGGTACGGCGATCGTCGGCCTCCTGCTCGCCGCGGGCGTCACCGACGTGGTGGTCTACGACCGTCACGGCTGCCTGGTCGACGGCGACGACTCGCTCTCCCCCGCCCACCGGGAGCTCGCCGCGCGCACCAACCCGCGCCGGGTCGCCGGCGACCTACGCGCGGCGCTGCAGGGGGCCGACGTCTTCATCGGCGTCTCGGCCCCCGGCGTCCTGCAGCCGGAGTGGATCGCGGAGATGGCCGAGCAGGCGGTCGTCTTCGCGATGGCCAACCCGGATCCGGAGGTCGACCCGGTCGCTGCGGCGCGGTACGCCGCCGTCGTCGCCTCGGGGCGATCCGACTTCCCCAACCAGATCAACAACGTGCTGGCCTTCCCGGGTGTCTTCCGCGGCCTGCTCGACGCCCGGGCCCCGCAGGTCAGCACCGAGATGATGCTGCGCGCCGCCGACGCGATCGCGCACGTGGTCAGCGACGCCGAGCTCAACCCCAGCTTCATCATCCCCAGCGTGTTCCATCCCGACGTGCACACCGCCGTCGCGAACGCCATCGCCGGGCACTGATCCGGCACGTCGGAGCGTCGCCGCGCGTCCGCGCTCCGCGCCTAGGACGGTGAGGGCCGCACGAGCGTCCCGTCGTCCTGGTAGGCGCCGTGGCCGGGTGCGCGCGCACAGCCGCGCCCGTAGGACCTGGTGGCCGTCCAGGTCGCCGTCGCGGCTGGCCCGGTGCGCTTCGCCGTGATGGTCCCCTCGACGTCCACGCAGCCCGCCAGCGGGACCCAGAGCAGGCCCAGGTCCTCGCTCACGTCGGTGCCCCTGCGGGAGAAGGTGACGGGCAGTCCCTCCTCGCCGTGCCCTGTCGCGGTCACGGCGATCGAGGTGATGGTCCAGCCGCTCTGGTGGAACTCGGTGTCGGTCCGCAGGCACACCCCGGTCGCGAGGGTCCCGACCGCGAGCACCGACTGGAACCGGGCGAGGCGCGCCGCCTCGCCCCCGGCGGCCCGGAAGCTGGTGGCGTCCTGCTGATGGGCCCACGCCTGCGTGCAGGGATCGGAGACGCGCACGCTCGTGCGCCCGGTGCCGACGACCGCCACGGCGATCACCGCTGCCACGGCGGCACCGACCAGGGCCGATGCCGCCGAGGTCACCGCCAGGGTGCGTGCACCCCTCATCCCGATCCTCCGATCGCTCGTCTCCATCACTCGAGAAGCCTGTTGCAGGCCTCGTTCACCTCGGCGAGCACGAACCACGACCCACCCACCTCGATCACCTGGCGCCCCTCCTCGCTCCCGTCGGTGCGCCGGAAGTAGGCCAGATCCAAGCGGGTGGAGGAGGCGCCGTGGTCCGTTGTGCCGGTCGGGGGCGCGATGCTGTCCCAGCGCACCGGGTCCCCGGCAGCGAGCCGCAGACGCAGGAGCCGCTGCTCCTCGCGCCGAGCGCAGGCCAGTGGGATGCGCGCTCCGGTCACCAGCGAGGCCGGGTCGCCGTCGGGCTGATAGGCGAGGTAGGCCCGCAGTCCGCGAGCATCCGACCTCCCGATCGCGGCCAGGTAGCCCCTGACCGCCGCCTGCTTCGTGCCGGCGCCAGCGGTGCTGCAGCCCGCACCCAGACTGGGCATCACCACCACGACGACGGAGATCGCCCACCAGCGGCGGCGCACGCCACCCACGGGACCTAGCGGCTCGCGGTGTAGGCCAGCAGGGTCCGCTTCACCGTCGGCTTGTAGCCGGTGTAGGAGTACCCGTGGGTCGTCTGCTTCACCGGGGTCCAGGTGTAGGCGTAGGCGGGTCGGGTGGCGTTGAAGGTGAACTTCGGCACCTTCCCGTCCTTCACCTTCTGCGAGAACGTCAGGTCGGCGACCTTCATCTCGCTCGCGTGGGCGCTACGCCACGCGGCCCCCGAGCGGGTGAGGTCGGCGCGGGTCACGGTCGTCGTGGCGCACAGCGTCTGCCCCAGCGAGATCGAGAAGCCGTAGAACGAGTAGCCGGCGCTGACCGACGGGCAGCCCTTGACGACTGTCTTCTTATAGGTCGGGGTGGCGTTGTAGACGTTGGTCTTCGCGGCCAGCGAGGAGGTCACGCGCACGGCCCACGAGCCGTCGTTGCCGGCGAACCCCGCATCGGCGCTCTGGGTCTTGGCGAAGGCCTCCCGCACCTCGGTGAGGTAGTAGTCGGCCGTCTTGTCGGCGTTCTTGATCCGGAACTTCCAGGTGCAGTAGGTCACCGTCCCGCCGGCGCCGTGCGCCTTGTAACCCGGATAGAGGTTCGAGACCTTCCCGCTCCCGATGCCCTCGCGATACCCCAGCGCCCCGCTGCATCCCGATGACACGACCGTCGCCGGCACGCTCACCGGCAGCGCCTCCGCATGAGGGACTGCCACCAGACCGGCACCGAGGACGACCGCGAGGGCGCCACAGGACACGAACCGCTGACCATGCATTCTTCTCGCCTTCCGACGTCGCGAATGGACTGTGTCGGGCGGGCGAGGACCAAGCGTGGCGTGCCGACCATCTCCCGAGACACGAGAGGAGTCTAGGCACAGATAGGAATGTTTGTGAACCGTTTATGTGTTTCAAGCACTCGATCGAGCGTCGGCGCCGAAGGCCCTGTCGACGATGTGCTCGGCGATCGCGAGGCTGGAGGTGGCCGCCGGCGAGGGTGCGTTGCGCACGCTGGTGACGCCGTCCTCGGAGTGGATGACGAAGTCGTCCACCAGCGAGCCGTCCCGCTCCAGCGCCTGCGCACGCAGACCGAGCCCGGCCCGTACGACGTCGGCGGCCCCGATCTCGGGCACGTACCGCTGCGCCGTCCGCATGTAGGCCCGCCGGGACAGCACGCCCCGCAGCTCGGTGACGCCGGCGCGCCAGTTGTCCCGCGCGAAGCTCCAGAACCCACCGAACGCCAGCGTGTCGGCCAGGTCGCGCGGGTCGAGGGAGAGCCTGCCGTAGCGGTCGCGGCTGAGCGCGAGGAACGCGTTCGGCCCTACCTCCAGGCTGCCGTCGACGCGTCGGGTGAAGTGCACGCCGAGGAACGGGTAGCGCGGGTCGGGCACCGGGTACACCATGCCCCGGACCAGCTCCCGCTTCGGCTCCGCCACCCGCATGTACTCCCCGCGGAACGGCACGATCCGCGGCGAGGCCGGGCCTCCGACCAGCTCGCCGAGCCGGTCCGACTGCAGGCCGCCGCAGATGACCAGGTGGTCGACCAGGCGCGACTCGGGCCTCCGTCCCCGTTCACTCGGGCCTGCGTCCCCGTCGACTCGGGCCTCCGTCCGCACCTCGACGCGCCCGGCCGCTCTGCGGATCCCGGTGACCTCGGTCCCCAGCAGCACCTCGCCGCCGGCCAGCTCGATCTCGGCGCCCAGCGCCTCGGCGATCGCGACGTAGTCGGTGATGGCCGTGGCCGGCGAGTGCAGCGCGGCGATCCCGAACGCGTGCGGCTCGACGTCGGTGATCTCGGCACCCTCGAGCCGCCGCAGCCCCGGTACGCCGTTGGCGCGGGCGGTCCTCTCCAGGGCATCGAACCGCTCCCTCTCAGCGGGGTCGACCGCGACCACCAGCTTGCCGCACTCGCGCAGCGGTACGCCGTGCTCAGCGGCGTACTCCTTGAGCAGATCGCGCCCCCGCGCGCACAACCGCGCCTTGAGGCTGCCGGGCTTGTAGTAGATGCCTGCGTGCACCACTCCTGAGTTGTGCCCGGTCTGGTGGGCGGCCAGCCGGAGCTCCTTCTCGAAGAGCACGACGGTGGTCCCGGGACGCCGCCGGATCACCTCCCGGCCGACCGCGAGACCGACGATCCCGCCCCCGACGATGCCCACCGTCGGGGTGCCTGGGTGGGCGCTGGAGGCGATTGGGTGCGGAGGCGTCACATCCGGTAGTGTCTCGCAACGGCTAGGCCAGGTAGCTCAGTTGGTACGAGCGATCGACTGAAAATCGATAGGTCGGCGGTTCGACCCCGCCCCTGGCCACCATGAGCGGAAGGCCGCCCCACGATCGTGGGGCGGCCTTCGCGTTGTGTGGGCACCCGGCGCTTTGTTCGCCGCGAATAAAATTCGACGCCCCTTCCACGTCGCGCCCACATGTTTCGCTCAGTAAAGCCAGCGACGATGGGCGCACCATGGTCGACATCAGCTATCCCGCCGTCATCGCCGCCGCCCGCACCTGGTTCAAGCTCGGCGACCTCCGCATCAACATGACCGGGGTGGAGAACATCCCCACCGAGGGTGGCGCGCTGCTCGCGATCAACCACCTGTCCTACGTCGACTACATCATGGCGGGCTTCCCGGGCGCCGAGCGCGGCCGGCTGACCCGGTTCATGGCCAAGCGGGAGGTGTTCGACCACCCGATCGGCGGCCCGGTGATGCGCTCCTTCCACCACATCAGCGTCGATCGCGCCGCCGGCGCCGAGGGCATGATGGTCGCCGCCCGCAAGCTCCGCGAGGGTGAGCTCGTCGGCATCTTCCCCGAGGCGACGCTCTCGCGCAGCTTCCTGATCAAGGACCTCAAGTCCGGCTCGGTGCGGATCGCCGCGGACGCCGGCGTCCCGCTCATCCCGGTCGTCCTCTTCGGCACCCAGCGCATCCTCACCAAGGGTCGCAAGCTCGACCTCACCCGGCACCGCACCATCGGCATCGAGGTCGGTGAGCCGCTGCACCCCACCGGCACCGACCCCGTCGCCGAGACCGCGGAGCTCAAGGGCCGGATGGAGCAGATGCTGGACCGGCTGATCCGCAACCACCCCGCCGACGAGATCGAGCCCGGCGCCTGGTGGATGCCGAAGGCCTACGGCGGCTCGGCACCCACCCTCGAGGAGGCCGAGCAGCTCTATGCCGAGGAGCGCCGCCAGCGTGCCGCCCGTAAGCGGGCCAAGGCCACCAAGAAGCGCTGACCGACCTGCTTCCCCGCATCAAGCCCGCCGGGCACCGTGCGAGGATCGGCGGGTGCAGCTGCCCCGCTTCGAGCCCCACGCCCGACTGCGCCCGATCTCCCTGCTGAGCACGTCCCAGGTGCGCGCGCACGGCTCCGGCTCGAGCACACCCTGCCCCCGGCCGGCGCCGTACGCCGCGGCGGTCGCCACCGGTGTCGGTGAGCGGCTCGTGCTGTCCTGGCGCTCCGGCGAGGACCTCCTGGAGGCGGTGTACGCCGAGGGCCGCGTGCTGCTGCGCGTCACCTCCGCCGGCCGGACCTCCGAGCACCGCAGCAGGCGGTTCTCCCGGCTGACCACGCCGGTCACCGACGTCGCGCTGACCCTGACCGGCACGCACCTGACCGTGCTCACCCGCGGAGCCGGCCAGGACTGGGTCGCACGCTCGCGCGTCGATCTGTCCGGCCCGGCCCGGACCGGAGCAGCGCCCGCGATCGACACCCGCGACGCGGCGTGGCTCGGGGCCCTGGAGGTGGGTCACGAGGGCGCGGTGGAGATGCTGGAGGCGGGTGGATTCGGCCAGCTCGGACTGCGGGATCTGCGCCTGGCCAGCCATGCGGACGGCACGGCGTACCGGCTGGCGGACGGGCGCCCGGTGCTGACCGCGACGAGCGCCGGACCGGGGTTCTTCGACACCGCCCACACCTCGGTCTGGGCGCTGGACCCCGCAGGCCCGGCACTGGAGCACCTCAGCGACCTGTACTTCCACCGCCCCGACGGCGACGAGCGGCCGGGCGTCTTCGGCGACCACGCCACCCATCTCGTCCGGGACGGCGACGCCGACGCGTGGTTGGTCGCGACCAGCACGTGGGGGGACTTCGACGCCCGCCGCCGGGGAGCGGGCGTGGCGGTGACGCTGGCGCGCACCCGGGTGGACCTCCTCGAGGGCGAGCACGTGCTCGACACCGAGCCGCTGGTGCTGCCCACCGACGGCTTCCGGTCCGTGGGGGTGTGGGACCCGCACCTCGTCCGGACCGGCGACGGCTGGTTGGTCGGCTACGTGAGCGCCCGGAGGTTCTTCCGGTTCCACCCCGTCCTCGCCGCCGGTCCGAGCCTGGACCGGCTCGGCCTGCGCGGCGTGGATCCGCGCCGGCGCGCCACCGAGGGCACCACGCTGTGGCACCGCGACGGCACCTGGCTGGTCCTGGCGAGCGACGGCCGCGACGGACGCACCGGGCAGCGCGAGCGCTACCCGGTGTTCGACCTCGACCTACACGAGATCGGCGCGCTGCCCGCGCCGTACCCGACGAACATCCCCTGGCCCACGCTCGTGCCCGCCTCAGCGGAGGGCGAGGAGCTGGTGCTGGTCGGATTCGACGGCACCCGTACGGGCGGCAGTCTGCTCGGCTACGGCACCCATGGTGACGTCGTGATCGCCAGGAGCCTCAGCGACTGAGCGTCGACGAGGCTCGAGGGCGGTCAATCGCGCGAGGGTCCTCGATAGTCAGACCACTGGTCGGACTCGTCGATGGTGTCGGACTCATCCGTCTCGGCTTCATCGCCGTGCAGCTCGCGCGCAAGAGCACCGAAGTCGGTCTCATGAGTGCGGTACTTCAGGTCGCGAGCGACCTTCGTCTGCTTGGCTTTAGCTCGGCCGCGCCCCATAGGGTCCAGCCCCCTCGCACACTTGGCCGGGATGACTCCCGGGCTGCCTCAAAAGTTGTCGTGGGGCCAACGCTACCTGTTCGGTGGCGCCAAACGCACACTCAGGGTTCGAAAAGGCGTTCGCGCGCGGCGAACGTCACGTTTCCAGGGGGCCGGTCACCAGCCGGGGTGCTGGCCGACCAGCTCGACCCGGCCGCCCGCGCCCTCGGCCGGGGCAGCCGTCACCTCGCCGGCGACCCACGCCTCGATCCCGCTCTGGGCGAGGACGTCGAGGGCTGCGTCGACCGCGTCGGCAGCCGTCAGAGCGACCATGCCGACCCCCATGTTGAGGGTCGCCTCGATGTCGGGCTGGGAGACGTCGCCGGTGCGCCTGACCAGGTCGAAGACCGCCCCGGGGGTCCAGGTCGAGCGGTCGATCCGCACGCTCACCGAGGCGGGCAGCACCCGCTCGAGGTTGTTCGCCAGGCCACCACCCGTCACGTGGCTCATCGCGTGGGTGGCGGTCTCGCGCGCCAACCGCAACGCCGGCTTGGTGTAGAGCCGGGTCGGGACGAGCAGCTCCTCGCCCAGCGTGCGGCCGAGCTCGTCGACGTGGCGGTCCAGCGGGAGACCGGCGGTCTCCAGCAGCACGTGCCGCACCAGGCTGTAGCCGTTGGAGTGCAGGCCGCTGGAGGCCATCGCGATCACGACGTCGCCGGCGAGGACCTTGTCCGGCCCGAGCATGGCGTCGGCCTCGACCACACCCGTGGTCGCACCGGCGACGTCGTACTCGCCGGGCTGCAGCAGGCCGGGATGCTCGGCGATCTCGCCGCCGACCAGGGCCACGCCCGCCTCCGCGCAGGCGTTCGCGATGCCGGTGACGATCGCCGTGATGACCTCGGGCACCACCTTGCCGGTGGCGATGTAGTCGGTCATGAACAGCGGCTCGGCACCGCAGACGACCAGGTCGTCGACGACCATGCCGACCAGGTCGAAGCCGATGGTGTCGTGGAGGTCGAGCGCCTGGGCGATCGCGACCTTGGTGCCGACGCCGTCGGTCGAGGTCGCCAGGACAGGCCGGTCGTAGTCCTTCAGCGCACTGGCGTCGAAGAGGCCGGCGAACCCGCCGAGCCCACCGATCACCTCGGGCCGCTTCGTCCTGGCGACCGCTGCCTTGAACATCTCGATCGCGGTGTCCGCGGCGTGGATGTCGACACCGGCTCGGGCGTAGGCGTTGGTCACGGGGCTCCTCGTGGATCGAGCGGCGGGGATCAGGGGTTGTTGAGGACCGGCAGGGCCTTGCCCGCGGTCGGGGACTGCAGCGAGACCTCGAGCAGGTGCTTGCCGAGCAGGCTCTCGTCGGGCAGCGCGACGGGATACTCGCCGGTGAAGCAGGCGGCGCACAGCTGGTCGGCGGGCTGGCGGGTCGCCTCGATCATGCCGTCCAGGGAGATGTAGCCCAGCGAGTCGGCACCGATGGAGGACGCGATCTCGTTGACGTCGAGCCCGTTGGCGATCAGCTCGGCACGGGTGGCGAAGTCGATCCCGTAGAAGCACGGCCACTTCACCGGCGGGGAGGAGATCCGCACATGCACCTCGGCGGCACCGGCCTCGCGCAGCATCCGGATCTGGGCCCGCTGGGTGTTGCCGCGCACGATCGAGTCGTCGACCACGACGATCCGGCGGCCGCGGATGACGTGCTCGAGCGCGTTGAGCTTGAGCCGGATGCCGAGCTGGCGCAGCGTCTGGGAGGGCTGGATGAAGGTCCGCCCGACGTAGGAGTTCTTCACGAAGCCCTGGCCGAAGGGGATGCCCGACTCCTCGGCGTAGCCGGTCGCCGAGGGCGTGCCCGACTCCGGGACGGGGATGACGAGGTCGGCCTCCACGGGGAACTCGCGCGCGAGCACGCGGCCCATCTCCACCCGCGACTCGTGCACGTTGCGACCGGCGATGTTGGCGTCGGGCCGGGCGAGGTAGACGTACTCGAAGACGCAGCCCTTGCGCGCCGGCTCGGCGAAGCGGTGCGACCGCAGCCCGTCCTCGTCGATGACGACCATCTCGCCGGGCTCGATCTCGCGTACGACGCTGGCGCCGACGGTGGCCAGCGCGGCATCCTCCGACGCGACCACCCAGCCGCGCTCGAGGCGGCCCAGGACCAGCGGACGGATGCCCTGCGGGTCGCGAGCGGCGTACAGCGTGTTCTCGTTGATCCAGACCAGGCAGAAGGCGCCCTTGACCTGGGGCAGTAGCTCGATCGCGCGCTGCTCCAGGCTGCTGTCGGGGTGGTGCGCGAGCAGCTCGGTCAGCAGCGAGGTGTCGTTGGTGGAGACCGGCTCGGAGGCGCGGATCGGATCCGCCGCCCGCTCGGGCAGCGCGGCGACCATGTCGCGCAGGTCGTGGGTGTTGATCAGGTTGCCGTTGTGGCCCAGCGCGATCGAGCCGTCGGCCGTCGGCCGGAAGGTCGGCTGCGCGTTCTCCCAGGTCGAGGCGCCGGTCGTGGAGTAGCGGGCGTGGCCGACGGCGAGGTGACCCTGGAGCGAGTCGAGGGTGGCCTCGTCGAAGACCTGCGAGACCAGACCCATGTCCTTGTAGACCAGGATCTGGCGCCCGTTGCTCACAGCGATGCCGGCCGACTCCTGGCCACGGTGCTGCAGCGCGTAGAGACCGAAGTAGGTGAGCTTGGCGACGTCCTCGCCCGGCGCCCACACGCCGAACACGCCGCACTGGTCCTGCGGACCCTGGTCGTGGGGGTCGAGGGCCGCGGTCAGCCGGCCGTCGCCTCCCCTGCGGGGGTTGCCGGTGCGACTCGTGTAGGGCACCGGACCATCGTACGGGGACGTCACCATCGTGGCCGAAACCGCGCGAAGCGATGGGCGGATGCACCAGACTTGGTTCGCTTCCCGTCCGCCCCCACCCAGCCGGTGACGATGTTCTCCACGATCTCGACCCTCGGCGTCGTCGACCCCGACGGTGATCTCGACGACCTGCTGTGGTCCTCCTTCGAGCTGATCGCCGACGCCACGTGCGCGCTGGCGGGCTTCACCGTCGTCTCGCTGACGGTGCGGGTGGGAGAGGCGGTGCGCTGCGTCGCGGTCTCCGGCAACGACGACGCCCGTGCGGCCCTGCTCGGCACCGACGCACCGCTGTCGATCGTCGAGGAGGTCATCGCCTGCGGGACGCGGCACGGACAGTACGTCTTCCTGCCCGCCGGCGGCGCCTTCCCCGACTCGTTCGCCGAGCACGTCTGGGTGCCGCCGATCGAGGCCGACGGCGATCCGGAGCGCTGGCAGCCCGAGGATGCGCTGCTCGCCCCGCTCCTGGACGACGACGGCCAGATCATCGGCGCCCTCAGCCTCGACATGCCCGCCGACGGCCGTCGCCCCGGCGATGCCGACTGGGAGCCGCTGCAGGTCTACGCCGAGCACGCCCGCAACGGTCTCCTCGCCGCCCTCGAACGTCTCCGGGTCGCCGAGAAGCTGCACCAGTTGGAATCGGCACGGGACCTGATCCGGGACGCGATCCGTGACTCCAGCGAGCACGCCGGCCCGCTCGAGCCGGGCGAGCAGCTGGCGCACGCCCTGCGCCCGGTGGGCGAGACCCTGCTGACGCACTTCGGGCTCGCGGCGGCGTGGTTCCACATCGTCGCGGGTCCGGGCCCCGACCCGACCACGCTCGCGATCCAGGGTGGCCCGGACCTACCCGTCGAGGAGGCGCTCCTCCCGTACGCCGAGGGCGTCTCCCGCCGGTTGTGGGACGGGCAGGAGCTGGCCGTCCTCACCCGCTCCCGGCGGCTCGACGTCGACGCCTCCGACGCCGCCGCCGTCGAGCTCGTCGAGGATTACCTCGCGCGCCACGACGTCGGGTCGATCCTCCTCGCTCCGATCGGGGTCGGGACCGCGTGCCTGGGGCTGGTCGTCATGCTACGACCGTCCGGCGCCCCGGCATGGCTCCCGGTCGAGCGGGAGGCGATCATCGAGATCTGTCGGGACCTGGGCGGGCTGATCGCCGGCGTGATCAGCCGGCAGCGCGACGAGCAGGTGCTCAGCGATCTGCGCTCCCTGGAGACCTACAAGAGCGAGATGGTCTCGACCGTCTCGCACGAGCTGAAGAACCCGCTGGCGGCGATCCGGACCAATCTGGAGCTGCTCGCCGAGACCTCGGCACCGGACGAGGCGGCGCAGCTGTTGGGGGCCGTGCGTCGCAGCGTCGCCCGGATGTCGGCCATCGTGGAGGAGCTGCAGGGGCTCGGCACGGCCGACCGCATCGCGCTGCAGGAGCAGGCACCGGCCGAGCTGGACGCGGTCCTGCGCGAGGTCTGCGCAGCGCACGAGGACGTCGCCCGCCGACGCGACCTGCGCCTCTCCCTGCGCCTGCCCACCGAGCGGGTGCTGGTCGCCGTCGCCGCGAGCGAGCTGGATCGGCTGGCCGGGAACCTGGTGAGCAACGCGGTGAAGTACTCCCCCGCCGGGGGCGAGGTCCGGATCACGCTCAGCTCGTCGGAGGAGGAGGCGGTGCTGACGGTTTCCGACGACGGCATCGGCATCTCGACCGAGGACCAGGCGATGCTGTTCACCGAGTTCTTCCGGACCAGCAACGCCGAAGCGCTGCTGGAGCCCGGCACCGGGCTCGGCCTGGTGATCGTGCGCCGGATCGTCGAGCGGCACGGCGGCCGGATCGAGGTCGACTCGCGGCTCGGCGAGGGCAGCACCTTCCGGGTGCACCTGCCGTGCCCGGGGGCGAGCCGGTGACGGCCCCCCAGACGCGGGCGGTGCCCTACCTCCCGGACCCCTACGACACCCGGTTCTTCCAGCTGATCGCCGACGGCGTCGGCCGGATGCTCGGATTCGGCATGGTGGTCGTCAGCATCCGCGACGCCGACGAGCTGGTCGCGGTCGCCGTCGGCGAGGGCGGCGAGCTCGGCCGGCTCCCGGACGGGCGGCCGGTACCGGCGACGGGGCTGCTCGGCACCCGCTGGCGCGTCGACGACGTCGCTCGCACGCTCGCCGCGGGCGAGGACTGGGGTGTCTTCCGGTTCAGCGGGCGCCACGAACCGGTCGGCCATCCCACCGCCGACGGCGCGGCAGCGCTGCGCGACCTCAGCCACTGGCACCCGCGCACCGCGCTGCGCGCGCCGAGCTACGCGCCGGACGGCCACCTGATCGGGATGCTCAGCGTCGCGCTGCCGCTGGACGGTCGGCCGGGCCCCGACCAGCTCGCCGTGCTCGAGCGCTACGCCGGCCAGGCCGGGAGGGCGATCTTCTCGGCGCTGGAGCGCCAGCGCCTCTCCCAGAAGGCGCAGCTGCTGGCGACGGCGCGCGACGCCGTACGCCGGGCGTCGGCGCACACCACCCTCGCCGGCGCCGTCGACGAGGCCAGCTCGGCGATCTTCGAGGGCTTCGACATCGTCGGACTGCGGGTGCGGATCTTCGATGCCGAGGAGCCCGGCTTCGCCCGGGGGCTCGGCCAGCGGCCGATCTCGCTGAGCCGCGAGTTGCTGGCGGTGAGCCAGGCGGCAGCCGAGGAGCTGTGGCGGCGGGGTGAGGTGATGGTGCGGGGGCTGCGCCAGTCGGTGCCCGTGACCGAGCTGCAGACGACGGCGACCCGGATGGTGCTCGCCGACCTCGAGGCCAACGGGCTGGACTCGCTGCTGCACATCCCGCTCGGCTCGGGCGAGCGTTGTGGAGGCGCGCTGGTGCTGCTCCGCGACGCCGACGCGCCGCTGTGGACCGAGGCGGAGTGCGCCGTCGGCCTCGACATCGGACGCGACCTGGGCCAGGTGCTGCACCGCGCCCGGATCAGGGAGCGCCAGCGCGCGCTGATCCGCGACCTCTCGGCCCTCGACGACTACCAGAGCAGCCTGATCGGCACCGTCGCCGCCCGGCTGCAGGGACCGTTGCGCACCATCGAGCACAACCTCGAGCGGATCGGCGATCCGGCCGGCGGCATCGACGAGGCGGCGCTCGCCAGCGTCGAGCAGGGCACGGAGCTGATGACGCAGGTGGTCGACGCGCTGCTGCTGCTCTCCCGGCTCGCGCACCCCGACGACGGCTCGGGCCGCGAGGCGCTCGACCTGCGCTCCGTCGTGCGCGGTGCGACCAAGGCCGCGGGCACCGCGGCGGCCGAGCGGGGACTCGCGCTCAGTGCGCTGCTGCCACCGGACCCGGTCGTGGTGACCGGCGACGGCGACCAGCTCGCTCGGATGCTGCACGAGCTGCTCGAGAACGCGCTGAGCTACACCCCCAGCGGCGGCTCGGTGACGGTGCGGCTCGAGCGGCATGCCCATCGCGCGTTCCTCACCGTCACCGACACCGGGATCGGGATCGCCGAGGAGGACCGCGCCCACGTCCGGACCGACTTCTTCCGCGGCGCCGCGGCGCATGTCCTGGCGCCCTCGGGCATCGGGCTCGGCATGCCGATCGTCGAGCGGATCGTCCGGCGCCACGACGGCACCCTGGACATCGACGCCCAGGCCGGGAGCGGCACCCAGGTGCGGGTCACGCTCCCGGCCCCGCCGGCGCGAGGCGCCGCCGATCAGCCCTGAGCGAGGTTGCGCAGCAGCAGCGCCTCACCGAGCACGACCCGCTCGAACTCGGCCAGGTGCAGGCCCTCGTTGGGTCCGTGCGCG